>JANTFI010000020.1 GCA_024763505.1 Gammaproteobacteria bacterium | reverse complement strand
CGCTTTTAAGAGGCAACACCTGGAACTTTAGCCAGGACTCCAAACGTGCAGAGGACAGCCGTTTTGATTGATCGTGATGTTCGATTTAGGCGACAGGCATCTCGAATCAAGTAATATGAACCCCGAGCTGATTCTCGCAGGGCCTTTCTCTGGGTTGCTCTTCGCTGGCTTCTGGCAGATGTCAAAACGCTCACGGAATGCCTCACAAATACCGGTTTCCTCTTCATGGGCATTGCGTCTCTACAACAACTTATTCCTCGCCCTTGATAATATGCACATCGCGCTGCGGAAAGGGAATCTCGATACCGGCAGCGCGAAAAGCCTTGTCAATGGCGAAGTTGATTTCGCTGATCGCGTGCATGCGCGAATCGACCTCCTTGATGTAGCAACGCAGCTCGAAATTCAGTGAACTGTCGCCAAATTCGGTAAACAATACCCAGGGTTTGCCGAGTATCGGGCTCTGGGTAATGACGAAATCCTGCTGGTAAGCGATATCGAGCAAAATCTCTTTTACCTTTTCGGTGTCTGTGCCATAGGCCACGCCGATCGGCACCTTGATGCGGCCGATCGAATCACGGAACATCCAGTTGGTGACCTGCTCTGAAATCAGCTGTGAGTTCGGCACGATGACATCCGAACGATCGAAGGTTTGAATCTGGGTAGAGCGGATGCTGATCTTCTTGACGTATCCTTCGGTGCCGGAAACCACCACCCAGTCACCGGTTTTGATTGGCCGTTCGAACAACAGGATCAACCCCGACACAAAGTTATTGACGATATTCTGCAAGCCGAAACCGATACCGACGGACAGGGCACCGGCGATCAGGGCGATATTGGCCAACTCGAAACCAGCCAGCGACAGTGCGATCAAAAAGGCGATCGCCACACCCAGATAACCGGTCAGCGAAATCATCGCTTCCTTGCTGCCCCGGTCCATGCGGGTGCGATTGAGCCAGCTTTTGTCCATACGCCGGCGCACCCATCCCACCATCGACAACATCACCGCAAAGCCGAGCAGAGCCAGAATGACCTTCAGCGGCTGGATCGTCACCGAACCGATCTGGAAACCCACCACTACGATGTCGCGCAAGCTCTGCAGGGTGGAATCCGGCAGCCCCCACAATTTCAGCATGCCGACCAGAAACAGCGACCAACTGATGATCGCGAACACCAGTCGAAACCAGATCGATCCGGGCATGAAATCGCCACTTTTCACGCCGATGCGTTTTCGCAAATGCTGCTGCCACGGCGACCGGCCTTCGTCGAGACCATCCAGCAAATCCGTCCATAACTGGATAATAAAAACGGTTACAAACCACCCCACCATGCTGCCGACAATACCGATCAACAGGTAATCGGCCAGGTTGACATAGCCGAGCCAGTCTGCGATCAGGCACACCACCAGCGCCAGAATGATCAGACTGCGCAACAGCAATACCTTACTGAAACCTTCGTGATATCGCAGCAACCAGATCGCCCAGATCAGATTCAAAACCAGCAGAAACAGATACAGGTTGTGCAACAGTCGCGTGATTGATTCCGGAAATTGATAGATCTGCAGTGCCGAATACATCAGATATCCGGCCAGCAATAATTTGCTCAGCAACCTCAGACGCCGTGCCAACAATTCGGAAACATCCTGCTCCAACCCGGTCAATCGTCGGGCCGGAGGACAGGGATTGAGCAATACCCGGATAAACAGATTGATCAAACTGTAGAACAACAGACCCGAAACCAGTAAACCCGGCGAATACAGGTGACTTTCATACAGCCACTGATACAAATACCAGGCGCTGAATATCGCGCTGAACAGGATGACCGGAAGATAACGATTGAAGCAAGCCAGCAGCGACAATTGAAACTGCCCCAGATAGCCCTGCTTATGTGACTCTGCGTGACGCTGCAACAGCGTTTGGACGATTCTTTTGAACAGGTAAAGAAGCGACAGGCCCAGTAGCGTCAGTGCGATAAAATATTTTATATTTTGTCGTATATGCTGCCAACCGATGGTGTTGAGGGTAAAGTCCAGCGCCGCATTCCCGATCTGTGCCGGATTGAGAATAACGTGTTTGAAATTTTCCAGCAGATTGCCGGAGCGTGCCAGCAATTCACTCTTCAGAATCTGTTGTTGTTGCAGGTTCAGCCGTTCAATCGAATCCTGAACGCGCAGCAGCATCAATCGGCAACTGGCCAATTGCTGGGCATTGCTCAACATGCTCAGATTCAGGCTTTGCCGCTTGGAGGTGACCTGCGGATCTTCCGCCTTCCCTTGCGGCCCCAGCAGGTCGAGATCACCCGCACTTTTATTGATGGCAGACTCGTTAATCTCTATGCATTCATTGGATATTTTTTTTACAAAATTACCCTGATCGATATATTCATCCAGTAATTGCAGGTCTTGATGGGGCACAGCGCTTTTGCCCAGCAAAAACTTTTCGATCCCGCTGAGCTTGCTTTCTGCTTCCCCCACGCGCAAGCTGAGCAAAGGATCCAGAGCAAAGGCAGAAGTCACATAGCCCAGGCAAATGGTCAAAAGACCGATTCGCATTCCTTTACCCATGGAACCCGCCATTTCGAAGAATATCAACAAGAGAAAAGCGCATTATTTCCGTCATCGGTTGTCTGTGTTATTTTCTGCAACAGACTATCATTGATGGCCTGCATGTAAACCCGATTTGCCGAGAATCCAGCAATAAACCCTATGATACCTGCTATTGACCAGTTCCCGCGATTTGAAAAGGGCAGCCCTTCGTCTGAATACCAGCAAGTGGTCAATTTTTCAGTCAATTATCTGGAAGGCATGCTGATCGGGCTGATGCATCAGGAAAGCGTAGAACAGGAAAGCGAAGGCGAGTTCGACGGGCTGATTCCGGATCTGCAAAAACGCATGCTGCAGCGCGAGCGTACCATTCGACATGCCTTCGAGTTTCAGATCGAAAAATATTTTGCCGATTTCAAATCCACCAGCCGCACCCGTCTGCGCCTGAATCGCAATGAGGACAACCGCATACTGGGCATGACCAACCTCAAGTCATCGCAGATCAACCCGTTGATCGAGCAGTTGGCGCAAGCCTGTACCCGCCAGCATCAGGAACAGCTGGATACCACATCGATCCGGCTGAAAAAGATGGTACATCGTTCGGATGGTAACAATGACGACAACCCGCTGCGGCCACTACACCTGTTCAATGCATTTCAGGCCGGTCTCGACACGCTCGGATTATCGGTGAAAAAGAATATCGCCCTGCTGCATTTTTTCCATCAGGTGCTGCAAGCCCAACTGGAAAATTTTTACCAGCAAATCGATCTGGGGCTGCATCACCTCGGGATCTTGCCGGAGCTAACCGACACTTCCCTGTTTGCAGCGCCGGCCGCGGAAGAGCCCCTCCAGCCCAGCCCCCTCGAGGACGAAACGAAAACAACACACACAGAGCCCGAAACGAGTCCGGACGATGAAATCCGGGAAGCGGAACCAGTCGAAGAAGAAATCGTCGTGCAGGAACCTCCACAGCCGTCCCGGTCCGACGAGACGGTGCCGACCATCGCCCAGCAATCGTTGCCGGACGAAAGAACCCGGGTTCATTCCCTTCGTATCAAACGTGAAAAAAAGAAGCTTGAAGCACGAAAACTGACTCAGTTAATTGATCAGTTCAAGTTCGAGACGGAAAATGGCACGCTCAATTATGACCGCCTTTTCGCGGCCCTAACCAAAAACATGCTGCCGCTGCTGCCGGAAAAAAATCGCGATGACGTCAGCCGGTTTAATACCTTTTACACTAGTTTGCTCGACAATTCGCTGATATCAACGCCTCTAAAAACCCAGCTCTCCCGATTATCCTGCCCTTTGCTGAAGCTGGTTTTGATCGACCCGTTTTTCTTCCGCTCGAGCAGCCATCCGGTCAATGACTTTCTGCAATCAATCATCGATTTCGAATTGCGTTTCAAACATCAGGGTAGCAGCCTGCTGTTTTTATCGCGGCTGATCGATAAATTGTTGCAAACCGAGAATCCGGGGCTGAGCGAGTTTCTGCCACAGATTGACCACTACGAGGAATTCAAACAGCAAGAGGAATTGCGGCTGCAACAACTGCAGCAAGAACAGGAAAAGAAGCAGGCGTTGTTAAAGCAGCAGATTCTGGATATCACCAATGACATCACTGCCGAGTTGGTCGTCGAGCAAGCGACTCTACAATTCTTTTATGACGACTGGCAATTGCTTTTATTACGCCGAGCCAATCAGCATGGCGTCGATTCAGCCGAATTTCAGCAAGTGTTGCTGCAAGCCAAAGCCCTTTGCTGGATGCTCGATGAAAACAAATCCGGCGACTATCCGGCACTGCCGGGGGGCACCATCAAAACCCTGCTGCAGCAGGTAGAACAGGGCTTGTCCGAAATGAATTTTTCCGGCGAACATCGCTCGCGCATTCGCAAATTACTGATTCAGGAATACAAGAATGCCCACCGTAATCCACACTTTACCTATGTTCCCAGTGCGCCCGCTGTAGCGGGAATGCCAATCGAAGAAGACTGCACCCTGCCGGTAGACCCGGCTCAGTATGCCAGCGATCTGCCCGCCCTGCCCCGGCGCGGCGACTGGGTCGAGTTGCTACAACCGGGCGCCAGAAAACCCGTACGCGCCAAGCTGCAGTGGATATCTGCCGACCGCCAGCATTATTCTTTTATCGACCACCGCGGACACAAAGTGAGAGATTACAACCTCAATGAAATACTGTTGGCGCTTTCAAAGGGTGAAATCAAGCCAATAACCCGACCCGGACTGAACCGGTCCTTCAACTGAATCTGCCCGCTGACTGCAACCAGCCCGGATATGACATGAAAGCGGATATTGATCCAGCCTTTCCTTGCAGCATCCGGCTAGACTTGCAGCAGCAGCCGCGCCGGATCTTCCAGAATCTGCTTGATCGTAACCAGAAACTGTACCGCTTCCCGCCCATCGATAATGCGGTGGTCATAGGTTAGTGCCAGATACATCATGGGACGAGCGACGATTTCGCCATCGATGACGACCGGGCGTTGCTGGATCGTGTGCATTCCCAGAATCGCCGATTGCGGGGGGTTGAGAATCGGCGTTGAAAGCATCGACCCGAACACACCGCCATTGGTGATGCTGAAGGTTCCCCCGGTCAAGTCTTCGATACCCAGTTTACCATCGCGCGCGCGACCGGCCAGATTGCGGATCTCCTGCTCGATATCGGCGAAACTCATGTCATCCACATCGCGCAGAATCGGCACCACCAGACCGCGGTCGGAGCTGACCGCGATGCCAATATCAAAATAATCGTGATAGACAATGTCAGGCCCGTCAATCGATGCATTGACGGCCGGAAAGCGTTTCAGCGCTTCCACCGCCGCCTTGGTGAAAAACGACATCATGCCCAGCTTGACGCCATGATTCTTTTCAAAGGATTCCTTGTAGCGGGCGCGCAAATCCATCATCGGTTGCAGATTGACTTCATTGAATGTTGTCAACAGCGCAGCGGTGTTTTGTGCCTCTTTCAGGCGTTCGGCA
Source organism: Gammaproteobacteria bacterium (assembly GCA_024763505.1). Taxonomy (GTDB): domain Bacteria; phylum Pseudomonadota; class Gammaproteobacteria; genus JACNJF01. Next base: position 24,142 of record JANTFI010000020.1, on the reverse strand, counting down.
ATGCGGCGGCGTAACCGGCTCATCGGCACGCGCCGGTCATGCCGCGCTTCGTCCAGCATCGGGTCGGAAACCGGCGGCATCGCTGTCGTCTCTGCTGTGCTGCCTGAAGAGGTAGACTGTGACGGAGTCAGAGTCGCCATCACCTTGATGTGTTGCTCGACATCCTTTTTGGTAACCGCACCCTTGGCACCACTACCCTGCACCTGCTCGATGCTCAGGCCATGCTCCTTGAGCAGTTTGCGTGCCGCCGGTCCGGCCTTGGCCGCAGCGGGTTCGGAATCCGTTTCAGGAACGGCTACTGTTTTTTCAGCCGACTGTTCCGCCGTTTTTTCGGCGGGCTTGTCTGCAGACTTTTCTGCCGGTTGGCTGGCGGCTTCGGTATCAATCTTTCCGAGCACCTGATTATTGGTTACCGTGGCACCTTCCTCGACATCAATCGAGTTCAACACGCCATCATGAGTGGCGACAATTTCCAGCACCACCTTGTCCGTTTCCAGGTCCACGATATTTTCATCCCGCTTGACCGCATCTCCCACCTTTTTGTGCCAGGCGCCGAGCGTCCCTTCCGTCACGGACTCGGGTAACACGGGTACTTTGATTTCGACTAACATGATTTGATTTGCTCCAGCTCTAGACTTGCTTTGATCGTTACATTTCGAATGCGGCGGTCACCAGATTCAATTCTTGCTCGAGATGCAGGGCCATATAGCCCACCGCCGGTGATGCCGATTCCTTGCGCCCGGCATAGGCCAGCGTGATTCCATCGCAGGTATCGATCAGATAAGACTTGATATACCACCACGCCCCCTGATTGCGTGGCTCGTCCTGACACCAGATGACCTTCTCGAGATAGGGATATTGCTGAATCACTTCCGCCATTTCTTCCACCGGATAGGGATACAATTGTTCGATACGAACGATCGCGGTGCTATGGTCGTATTTCTGGGCGCGTGTTTCATGCAACTTGAAATAAATCTTGCCGCTGCAGACGATCAGTCGCTTGACCTGCTTCGGATCAACTTCATCGGTTTCATCGAGAACCGGTAACCAGCGCCCTTCGGCCAGATCTTTCAGCGGTGACACCGCAGCCTCGTGGCGCAGCAGGCTTTTCGGTGTCATTACAATCAGGGGTTTGCGAAAATCACCATTGATCTGGCTGCGCAGGACATGAAATATCTGCGCCGGCAAGGTCGGCTGCACGACCCTCGTATTGTTTTGCGCACACAATTGCAGATAACGCTCCAGACGCGCCGAACTATGCTCCGGTCCCTGTCCTTCATAACCATGCGGCAACAGCATCACGAGATGGCTCAAGCGTCCCCATTTGACTTCGCCAGAGGTGATGAACTGGTCTATCACGACCTGCGCGCCATTGGCAAAATCACCGAACTGGGCTTCCCATAGCACCAGCGTTTCCGGGTCGGTCGAAGAATAACCATATTCAAAACCAAGTACGGCTTCTTCCGACAGCAGTGAATTAATCACTTCAAAACGCGAACCGCTACTTTGCAGCAATTTCAGGGGGACATGCAAGCCGCCATCGCTACGTTGGTCGTGCAGCACGGCATGGCGGTGAAAAAAGGTACCACGTTCAGAGTCCTGGCCAGACAGACGTACCGATTTTCCCTCCGCCAGCAAAATGCCATAAGCCAGCGTTTCGGCAAACCCCCAGTCGCAGAAAATCTCTTCATCGAGCATTTTCCGACGCGCATCCATGATTTTTTTGACCCGATGATGCAACACGAAACCGTCCGGCAAGTCGACCAGTACATGGCCGGCCTGCTTGAGTTGATCCATTTCCACCGAAGTGTCGGGTATGCGGGTGATTTCGCCGTGCAGGTATTTGTCCCAGCTATGCCGGTATTGTTGTTCGAGTCCGGAGATGACATTCAGCGCCACGGTGCCATCACGTTCCAGCGCCTTGCGGTAATCGTCGATCATTGTATCGACGGTTTCCCTATCCACTACACCTTCATCGATCAACCGTTGTGCATGTAATTCGGCCAGTCGCGGATGATTGCGAATCGCGGCGTACATCTTGGGTTGGGTCGCAGCCGGCTCATCCGCTTCATTATGACCATAACGGCGATAGCAGATAAGATCGATCACTACGTCGCGATGATATTTCTTGCGGTACTGAACCGCCAGTTCGGCGACGAAAACACAGGCTTCAGGATCGTCGCCATTGACGTGAAAAATCGGCGCTTGCACCATTCTTGCGACCTCGGTGCAATACAGCGTCGAGCGCATGTCTTTCGGATGGCTGGTGGTGAAACCGATCTGGTTATTTACAATGATATGAATCGACCCGCCGGTGTGATAGCCACGGGTCTGGCACATATTAAAGGTTTCCATCACCACGCCCTGCCCGGCAAAGGCAGAGTCGCCATGAATCAGCACCGGCATAACATCGGTGGTACTGATCGACTTCTTGTTGTACAGCCGCTGGCGCGAACGCACCGAGCCTTCCACCACCGGGTTGACGATTTCCAGATGCGACGGATTGAACGCCAGTGCCAAATGGGTCGGGCCGGTGACCGTGTTGACGTCGGATGAAAAGCCCTGATGGTATTTTACATCGTAATTGAAGCGATCATTCCAAGATACATTGCCCTCGAATTCATCGAACAGCATCTTTGGCGTCTTGCCCAGAATATTGGTCAGCACATTGAGCCGGCCGCGGTGCGCCATGCCGATCACCACTTCACGGGTTTCTTCCTTGCCGGCCTGCTGAATAACCCGGTCAAGCAGTGGAATCAGCGACTCACCGCCTTCCAGCGAAAACCGCTTCTGCCCGACATAACGGGTATGCAGATATTTTTCCAGATTCTCGGCGGCGATTATACGATCGAGAATCCGCATGCGGCGGCCGATCTTGAAAGCCGGTCGCGCTAGCACGGTTTCGAGTTTTTCCTGAATCCAGCGTTTTTGGTCGGTATTCGCAATGTACATGAATTCAGAACCCACCGAGCCGCAATAGGTTTTCTGAAGCCGCTCTAGAATTTCTTCCAGTGTCGCTTCGTCTACGCCGAACAGGGAGCCGGTCGAAAAAACCGTTTTCAAATCGTCTTCACTAAGGTCGTGGGCTTCGATCGACAATTCATTACCGACATCGTTCCAGGTCAAGCCGAGCGGATCAAGTTTAGCTTTCTGGTATCCGCGAAAGCGATAGGCATTGATCAACTGCAACACAGATATCTGTTTAAGCTGATGCTGGTGTTGGGAAGTGCTGGCAGAAACATTGGCACTTTTTTTCTGTTGCACAGCGCGTTTGATCTGACGCTGGATACTGACATGGTCTGCATCTGCAGCGGAACCGTTTTTCAGTGACTTGAACCATTCACGCCATTCTTCATCGACGTTATTCTCGTTACTCAGATAGTCACTGTACAATGCTTCGAAATAGGCAGCATTACTGCCATACAGATAGCTTTCCTGTTGCTGTTTCTTCATCGACATGGGGCGATACTCTGGCCGTTATTTTGGACGGTTGCTAACCATAAAGAGTAGCTGATAAAACGCGGCTTGCCTGCCAGCTTGGTTCGGGTCATAAGTGGTAGATGGAATGTCAAATCGATTCAGGAATATGACGATAAAATAACAGACCCGTCCGGATAAGGTTCAGACGTATTTTCTCTATGTTTATAGAGCGCGGTTCTATCATTGTGCAAACTGGAAATTGCCGTAAAATAACCCTTCATTTTTGACCCGGAACACAGATGGCTCAATATATTTACACCATGAACGGGGTCGGCAAGGTGGTGCCACCGCAGACCGAAATCCTGAAAGATATTTCACTCAATTTCTTCCCCGGTGCCAAGATCGGCGTGCTCGGTTACAACGGCGCGGGTAAATCGACCTTGCTGAGAATCATGGCCGGAGTGGATCAGGAATTCACTGGAGAAGCCCGACCGGCCAAAGATATCAACATTGGTTATCTGCCACAGGAACCACAACTCGACGACAGTCTCGATGTGCGTGGTAATGTCGAACTGGGCGTGGCCGAAACCAAAGCCCTGCTCGATCGCTTCAATGCCGTCAGCGCAGCGTTTGCAGACCCGGATGCAGACTTCGACGCCCTGCTCGCCGAGCAGGCCGAACTGCAGGAAAAAATTGATGCTGCCGGTGCCTGGGAACTGGATCGCAAGCTCGAGATCGCCGCTGATGCGCTGCGCCTGCCGCCGTGGGATGCGAAAGTCGAGCATTTATCCGGTGGTGAAAAACGTCGGGTCGCCTTGTGCCAACTGTTGCTGTCGAACCCCGACATGCTGATTCTCGACGAGCCGACCAACCACCTCGATGCCGAATCGGTGGCCTGGCTGGAACGCTTTCTGAAAGATTTTGCCGGCACCGTCATCGCCGTTACCCACGACCGCTATTTTCTCGATAATGTGGCCGGCTGGATACTGGAGCTGGATCGCGGCCATGGCATTCCGTGGCAGGGCAATTATTCCAGCTGGCTGGAGCAAAAGGAAAAACGGCTGGAAAGCGAAGCCCGCAGCGAGCAGGCGCGCATGAAGGCGATGAAGGAAGAACTGGAATGGGTTCGCAGCAACCCGAAGGGGCGACAGGCCAAGAGCAAGGCACGGATCAAACGCTTCGAGGAATTATCCACCCAGGATTATCAAAAGCGTTCGGAAACCAACGAACTTTACATCCCGCCCGGCCCGCGTCTGGGCGATGTGGTGGTGGAAATCGAAAACGGCAAGAAATCCTATGGCGATAAATTGCTGTATCAAAATCTCAATCTGAACCTGCCGCGCGGCGGCATCGTCGGCGTGATCGGCCCCAATGGCGCTGGTAAATCGACGCTGTTCAAGATTCTGGTCGGCGAAGAAAAGCTCGACCAAGGCAGCATCAAGGTCGGCGAGACCGTGCAAATCGCCTATGTCGACCAATCGCGCGATGCGCTCAACGGCGATCACACGGTGTGGGAAGAACTCTCAGACGGGCTCGACAATATCACCGTCGGCAATTACGAAGTCTCGTCACGTGCCTATGTTTCGCGCTTCAATTTTCGCGGAGCCGCGCAGCAAAAAAGGGTCAAGGATTTGTCCGGCGGTGAACGCAACCGGGTGCATCTGGCCAAACTGCTGAAAAGCGGCGGCAATCTGTTGCTGCTCGACGAACCAACCAATGATCTCGACGTGGAAACCCTGCGCGCGCTGGAAGAAGCGGTGCTCGAATTTCCCGGCAGCGCGGTGGTGATTTCGCACGATCGCTGGTTTCTCGATCGCATCGCCACCCATATTCTGGCCTTCGAGGGCGACAGCACGGTGTATTTCTACCAAGGCAATTACAGCGAATATGAAGCCAACCGCAAGCAGCGCCTCGGCCAGCAAGCCGATCAGCCGCATCGCATCAAATACAAAAAACTGGAGCTGTAATGTCCAATACCGACAAGTTGTTCAAGCGGCTGGATGATTTACTCGACCGGCTGGAAACCCTGATGCCGGCCGAAAAGCCGACGCAGCAGGACTGGTCATACCACGCCTATCGCTGGCACGATGGTCGGTTGCAAGGCATTACCGGGCACGATGTGGTGGACAGCGCCGACTTGCTGTATATCGAGCGGCAGGCCAAGCTGCTGCACAACAATAGCCGCCAGTTTGTGCAGGGCCATCCGGCCAATAATGTACTGCTATGGGGGGCACGCGGCACCGGCAAGTCATCCATCATCAAGGCCCAGTTGAACCAGTTCAAGGACCAAGGGCTGTGTATGGTCGAGGTTTCCAAGAAACAGGCCGAGCAATTATTCGACATCATCGCCACGCTGTCGCTGGACGCGCGCAAATATATCATTTACATGGATGATCTTTCCTTCGAAAGCGATGATGAATCCTACAAGGCGTTGAAAGCCACGCTGGAAGGTTCGATCCAGCCGCAACCGTCGAATGTACTGATTTACGCCACCTCGAATCGACGTCACCTGATGCCGGAATCGATGAAGGACAATCTCGACAGCACCATGCAAGACGGGCAATTACACCCGAGTGACTCGATCGAGGAAAAGATTTCACTGTCCGACCGCTTCGGGTTGTGGCTGTCGTTCCATCCCTTCACCCAGGATCAATACCTCGGCGTCGTCAAGCAGGCACTGGAAAAACTTGGGTTGACGCTGGATGAGCCCGCACGCGCCGAAGCCCTGCGCTTCGCCACCGCGCGCGGCTCCCGCAATGGCCGCATCGCCCATCAGTTTGCGACCTTCTGGCTCGGGCAAACGCTGTAGAAGGGGGTCGCCACAGAGAATCTTGACTCAAATACCCTGCTTTCCTGTTTGGATCGTAGCCGCCCTTGTAGAGCTCCATTGCATCAGTGGTTTCTGGCGGCTGTAAATCAACGTCCAGAGTGATATGCGAAGGCTTTCCGGATTCGGGAAAATTTTTCTGGCATGGCTTTCATGTCAGGCATTTAAAGCTGGATTGGTTCAGTAAAGCGATACTTAAACTGGCCGCTCTACATTCGGATCGATGACTTTGAGAATATCTAGATGAGAAACAGATACTGCGCTCAATGGAGCTTACCAGCTTCGAAATCGGCTCTCATCAAACTGAGATAATCCTGCTGTGGAATGTCGGGCAAGCCTTTGCGGTAGCCAATGCCATCTTTTACCACTTCCAGCAGCGATTGTCCGATTTTCTCCGGGTTCGAGATAACATCCTCGTCGCAAATCAATAGATCGGCGCGCTGCCCCGGCTCGAGGGTACCGGCATCAGTCTGTTCGATTTCTGCTCCGGCAAGCCCAGTGGCCGCGTACCAGGCTTCCAGTTCGGTTAAGCCTTCGTCTATCAGGGTCGCCAGTTCCATATAATTGCGGCCTTGCATATCCTTGAAGAACGCATCGGTGCCAGCCAGAATTTTAAGCCCTGCCTGTTTTGCATATTGTGTCGCCTTGGCATGTGCTTCGGCCGCGAGCAAGCCTTTTTCTACCACCTCGGGCGGATACTGTTGCGGATCCAGATTTTTCACCTGCGTAGTGACCCACGATGTCGGAGTCACAGTAAGATTCTTTTTAGCGGCCTGATTGGCGACATCCTCATCCATGAAAGAGACATGCTGGATATCGCTGACACCGCAATCGATCGCCATCTGGATGCCGCTCTTACTATGGGCGTGAGCCGCTACATTCAATCCTCTGGCATGTGCTTCGCCGACAATGGTTCTAAGTTCTTCCTCGGTAAATTCCCGGTGTTCCAGTGCATCCCCGGGTGACATGACTCCGCCGCTGGTGCAGATTTTTATCAGATCGGCTCCACAGGCCGCGATCTCGCGGATTCTTGTTCTGCAATTTTCGATACCATCGACAATCGAGGAAGGCCGCCCGTGGGTTTCGGGAAGCAGGCGGTTGATATCCCCGTGGCAGCGGTCACGACCTCTGAAGTCTGCATGCCCGCCGGTGGTGGAAAGAATGCAAATCGCGATTTTCAGACGTGGGCCGATCAGCACACCTTCGTTGATCATGCGTTTCAGAAAATGTGTCGCACCACCAATATCGCGGGCGGTGGTGACGCCACCATCCACCAGGGTTCGATACAGAATTTGCTGCAACAGATACGGCCCCTGCTGTGAATTCATCCGGTCGGCATCTTCCAGGGTAACCCCCTGAAAGGTCAAATGAGCATGGCAATCGATAAGACCGGGAGTAACGGTAAACCCGGAGCAATCCACCAGCGGTATATTTTCGGAATATGATTCTTCAGGCTGGTGTGGAATCAGATCGCGGATCCGGCCATCCTCCACAATCAAGTCATGCGCGTGAAGGATCGATTGTTCGCTGGATGATTTTCCATCGTAGAGCTTGTGGATGTTCGACAGTATGAACATTGGGCTTTATTTGTTCTTCACTACCAGCACCGAGCAGTGCGAATGCCTCACCACTCTGGCCGAGCAGGATCCCAGAAAGATTTGTTCCATTTCGGAGTCATGTGAGGTAATCACGATCAGGTCGATGTCATGCTTTTCCGCCTGCTTGAGTATCTGTTCCGGCGGGTTACCTTCGGTGACAATACTTTTGGCATGAAGTTTCTGCGGTATCTTTTCGCGCACAAATTGATCCATGTGGCGGGCGATTTCCTTCATCGCTTTTTTCACTGTACCTTCATCAAAAAATGAAGCCACCAGCGGCATGCCGAAGCCCGGTGCGACGGTCATCACATAGAGTTTCGCGTCAGAGCGCTCGGCTTCTTCCAGCGCAAGCTTGATTGCCTTGCTAGCCACTTCAGTGTGTTCCAGATCAATCGGTAACAGAATTTTTTTAAACATGGTGTCGTCCTCTGATTTAAGCGTTGGCAGTAGCCAGTTCATGATCGCGGCGGCGGGTCTGGCTCTTCCAGATAATTATCAGCAGGAGTATCGCCGGAATAAACCACCACTGCTTGGCAGGACGATCTGACTTGATTTGCACATCGGCAATCTCCCAGTCGAAATCGATTTTCTGTCGCTCGGCTGCACTGCCGAAAACAAGATTATCGACCAGCATCTTGCCGTCTTCTTCGCGCAATTCCAGACCGGCGGCTTCAGTCAGCCGGGTTTTTCCATCGGCGCCTGATTTACCAACCGGTAGCATCACCACCTTGTCAACGGCTTTACCCTCCAGCGTTTCGCCAAGCACGTGTACACGCACCTGTGTATTGTCAGGCTGATCCTTGACGATGTCATAAATTTGGGTAGCCGGTACCTTTTGCAGCGGCGAGTACACCATGTCCATCCAGAATCCGGGGCGCACCAGCGTAAAGGCAATCAGCAGCAGGCCGATGGTTTCCCATTTCTTGCTACGGGTTAAAAACCAGCCCTGAGTAGCCGCGGCAAACAACAGCATTGCGATCAATGCCGATACAATCACCAGCACCAGATGAAACGGCCCACCAATGCCGATCATCAGCAGTTCGGTATTAAAAATAAACATGAACGGCAGCACTGCAGTTCGGATATCGTAGGTAAAACCCTGCACACCGGTCTTGATCGGGTCACCCCCCGAAATCGCTGCCGCTGCGTATGCGGCCAGCCCGACCGGTGGCGTGTCATCGGCCAGTATGCCGAAATAAAACACAAACATATGCACTGCGATCAGCGGTACGATCAAGCCATTGGCTGCACCCACTGTGACGATGACCGGCGCCATCAGCGACGACACCACAATGTAGTTAGCCGTGGTCGGTAAACCCATGCCAAGCAGCAGGCTGATGCCGGCGGTGAAGAGCAACATGATGATAATGTTACCGGCCGAGATCAATTCGACGAATTCCGCCATCACCAGACCGATGCCAGTCAAGGTGACCGTGCCGAGAATCAGGCCAGCGCAGGCAGTCGCCACACCGATGCCGATCATGTTGCGCGCACCGGAAACCATACCATCAAAAAAATCGGCCGCACCTTCGCGAAACTTCGCCCACAAGTCAGCCTCCTTTTTAAAGAAGGCTTTCAATGGCTTGTGGGTAAACAGTATGATGGTCATGAACAGCGTTGCGTAAAAAGCCGACAACCCCGGCGACAGACGCTCGACCGTCAGACACCAGATCAGCACCACCACCGGCAGAATGTAATACAGGCCGGATTTGACCACTGGACCGGATTCCGGCAATTGATCGATTTCAGCACTGCTGCCGAGTTCCGGAAAGCGGGTCGCGAACCGAACCAGCAACACATACACCACGATGATCACGGCGCTGGCCACCCAGAAGGTGGCATCACCGGCGACATCCTTGATCCAGCCAAAACCGTAGTAGGTGATGCCGGACAGGATAATAATGGCCAGAATATTCACCACGAAAGCTGTAATACCTTGCATCAGGGTGCGCTGTATTGCGCGCGGTAATCCTTTGAGACCAGCCTTGCAGGCTTCCAGGTGCACGATATACACCAGCGCGATGTAAGAAATAATCGCTGGCAGAAAGGCATGCTTGATGACTTCGATGTAGGAAATGCCGACAAATTCGATCATCAAAAAGGCGGCCGCCCCCATCACCGGCGGCGTCAATTGGCCATTGGTCGAGGATGCGACCTCGACTGCGCCCGCCTTTTCAGCCGGAAAGCCGACCCGCTTCATCAATGGAATGGTGAAAGTGCCAGTGGTGACCACGTTGGCAATGGAAGAGCCAGACACCAGACCGGTCATAGCCGAAGACACAACCGCGGCCTTGGCCGGCCCCCCTTTCATGTGGCCCATCATGGAAAAGGCGACCCAGATAAAATAATTGCCAGCGCCGGCCTTTTCGAGCATAGAGCCGAACAGCACAAACAGGAACACCATCGAGGTCGAAACCCCCAGAGCGACACCGAACGCACCTTCTTGCGACAGCCACATATGATTCATCGCCTTGGAGAAGCTGGCACCTTTCCAGGCGATTACTTCCGGTGCCAGATGACCGAAAAAGACATATGCCAAAAACAATGCAGCGATAATCATCAATGGCGGCCCGAGTGAACGCCGTGCTGCTTCCAACACCAGCAGGATGCCGACTCCGGAAATCACCAGGTCAGTGGTGGTCGGCAAACCGGGACGCTCGGCCAGTTCCTTGGCGAACACCGACAGATACATGGTACAAACCACGGCAATCAATGCCATCAGCCAATCCTGAATCGGAATATAACTGCGCGGAGAACTTTTAAAAGTCGGATACGCCAGAAAGGCCAGACACATCGCGAATGCGAGATGAATCGAACGCGTGTCGGTGTTGTTCAGCACCGGGATGAAATCCGCCAGTGTATTGCCACCCCAAAGATGAATATCACTCAGCATGAACGGCAGCGGCGAGGCGATCCACAATTGAAACAGGGACCAGGCAAAAGCGATATATAACAGTAATTTGCCAACACCACCTTCGGGTGATCTCGCCCCGGTATCCGACGCCGCAATCATTTCTTCCAGCTCTTGATCGCTGGCCACTTTGTTATCTGCCATCTTCTTCCTCATAATGGTTTAATTGTGATGTCAGTTAGATTTTCTGATCCATGACTGACACCTTTTTTTATCAGTACAGCCTGTTCCCAGGCAAGCCGTGCTGATAAAAAAAAGGGGCTTTTTCACAAGCCCCTTTCTGGTTGTGCTGATTACATCCAGCCGCGTTCCTTGTAGTAGCGAACCGCTCCAGGATGCAGCGGCGCGGATATACCTTTGGTGATCATGTCTTTTTCGTTGAGGTGTGCAAAAGCCGGATGCAGCTTTTTGAAAGCTCCGAAGTTATCGAACACCGCCTTGACCACCTGATACACGGTATCGGCCGGTACCTTGGCTGAAGTCACGAAAGTCGCCAAAACACCAAAAGTCGGAATGTCATCCGGGTTGCCGCGATACATACCGCCAGGAATCACGGTTTTACCGTAGAAAGGATACTTTTCCACCAGCATGTCTACGGCAGGGCCTTCGACCTTGACGAAGTTGGCATCGCAAGTGGTGGTCGCTTCCTTGTTCAGAGCTGCCGGATTTCCGACCGCCCAAAAGAAAGCATCGATCTTGTTGTCACACAGCGCGCCCGGGGTTTCGGAAGACTTCATTTGCGCCGCCAGTTTCAAATCCTTATTGGTGTGTCCCATCGCTTTCCACAAAACATTCCAGGTCGCTTCAGTACCGGAACCGGGGTTACCGATGTTGACACGCTTGCCGACCAGATCATCGATGGTCTTGATGTTGGCATCTTTACGCGCAATGATGGAAATCGGCTCGGGATGTACGGAAAATACCGCACGCAATTCCTTGAAAGGACCCGCATCGATAAAGGATTTTTTGCCGGTACCATGATAGGCATGATACTGCCAGTCAGACTGTGCTACGCCCATGTCCAGCTCGCCAGCGCGGATCGCATTGATGTTGTAAACCGAACCGCCGGTGGATTCTACCGAACAGCGAACGCCGTGCTTTTTACGACCCTTGTTAACCAGACGGCAGATCGCACCACCGGTGGGATAATAAACGCCGGTTACACCGCCTGTGCCGATGGTAATAAAAGAACCAGCTGCCAATACCGGCGCAGCAGTCATTGATGCCGCCAGCGTCATGCCCGCAACCATCAATTTCGTGGTAAATTGTTTTTTAATCATGTCGTCTCCTCGAAGATGAAGTTATGTTTATACACCTGAAGTTCCCTATGGGTAATATGCATCGCAATGAAACTTTTCAGCCGGGCAAATATAACACTCTGCATTTTTTATACAATTCAGTCGGCCAATGAAAAATTTATATCCATAGAAATTTAACCTTTCGATTTCATTGCAGCGCAGAAATCCCCTGCTCGATCGCTTGCAAGATGTCTTCGACTTGCTGGCGGGTGCAGGTCCCGACCGAGATTCGATACCAGTCAGTGTGGCTGTCGGCGCCAAACCACGAGAAAGGCAGAATACCCAGGCCCACATCATCGAGCAGGTAATCGAGCACTTGCCGATCGCTTTCCAGTCGTACGCCGGCTGCCGTTGTTTTGCCTTTTAGCGCCAACCGGACCGATAAATAAATCGCCCCCTGCGGCGCAATCGCATCAACTTCAAAACCCTGCGCCTTGAGTCGCATAAAGCCATCATAAAAGCCTTGCAGACGTTGCTGCAACTCGGCGCGAAAGTGATCCAGGTAATCGCTTACTTGGGTTTTTTCCGCCAGAAAACGGGCACAGGCGATTTGCTCCGGTTTTGGTGCCCAGGCACCGATATGGGCGATGAAAGAACGCATCTTCGACATGATTTCGAGTGGCCCGGTGGCCCAACCGACGCGCACGCCGGTGGCCGCGAAGGCTTTCGAAATGCCATCGATAAAAACCGCATAGGGTTTGATCGCCGGACACACCGCCAGCGGATGATGAAACTCATGATCGCCGAAAGTCAGCATCCAGTAGACTTGATCGAACATCACATACAATGGTTTTTCATCGACGCCGCGACGCTGGTTTTCTTCAATCACCAGCTCGCAGATGTCGAGTAATTGTTGTCGATCCATCAAAGTGCCGGTCGGATTTTGTGGTGAACAAAGCGCCAGCAACACCGCATCGCCAATCACCGGACGCAGGCTTTCGGCGGTCGGAAAAAAATTACTGCCGGGCGAAGTCTCCACGATAACCGGCGTGGCTTGATGCAATTCGCAATAAAAATCGTTGTTCCAGGAAGGCACCGGGAAAACGACCTTGTCGCCGACATCAACAATGGTCTTGTATAAGGAATAAATCAGCGGGCGCGAACCGCTGGCTACCTGCACTTCATCCATCGCCAGCTCAATCGAACACTGGTCCCGCAATAACTCGATGATCGATTGACGCAATTCATCCACTCCGAAAGCGCCAGGGTAATTGGTTTGATGCTCGCGATAAGCCTCGATGGTCAACTCGGTCAAGCGCTCGGGGATCGGATAAATCTGCGGATTGAAATCACCGATGGTCAGGTTATGAATGCTCGCACCCTGTGCGACCTTGCGATTGATTTCGGCGGCGATGGTGAGGATGGGCGAAGATTGTATATGCTCGGCGGCTTGCGACAGTTTCATGGATTTCTCTTCGGGTTGGCTGTATCAATAGCCGGGCATGTAGCCATATTTCTGCTGGTGAGTAAAGCCTCAGATTTTACCATCATAAGCCTTGCGCCCGATACGACAGGCCAGCAAAGTAGAGCGAGAACTGGAAATTGCCGCCGTCAATGCCTGACGAAATTCATCTTCATCGTTGACCCAGGAGGCATCCAGATCAAAGCCTTTTGCGACACTGACGAAATCAGTATCGCCGCTGGAATCGACCCCGACATTCGGAAACTGCATGGCGCGTTGCTTGAGTTCGATCAGCGCCAGCGAACTATCGACAAACACGATGATGATGACCGGCAAGCCATTGTCACGCAGGGTCGCCAGATCACCCAGCACCATTTCCAGCCCGGCGTCACCACTGAATGCCACCACTGGCACATCCGGTTTTTGCAGCTTGTATCCGATTGACATCGGCAGCGCGCAACCCATCGTGCACAACGCGCTCGACTGCAACAGGCTGTGCGCCGAATAGCATTGCCAGATCTGGCTCAGCAAAATGCGGTGTGCACCGGTATCGACCGTGGCGATCGTTTCATCCGGTAAAATCTCCCGCGCCAGATGAATCAACCTGGCCGGCCCCCAGTAGTCTTCGGCTGCGAAGGCTTTGCGCAGGGCTTGCTGACATTGCCCGACTTCGCCATCGACCCAGCTTTTGGCTTCGCTGTTTCTAGCCTGCCCCAGTGCTTGCAGACTGTCGCCGATCCGGCACAGAAAACTGACATCGGCCTGATGCATGAAATGGATGTTAGGCTGCGCCGCAAGCTCGATCACCCGGGTACCGGGCGCCCAGGGATTGCGCCAGTCGCTACGCATTTCGATCGGGTCATAACCGGCCAGAATGATGACATCGGCCTGCTGCACCAGCGGCAATAAGACGCGATTGGCTTTCGGCGATAACCCCGCGCCACCCAGACACAGCGGATGGTTTTCCGCCACGATGCCCTTGCCCTTGTAACTGGTAATGATCGGTATCGCATATTGATCGCAAAAATCCGTCACTGCCTGCGTCGCCTGCTGGTACAACACTTCGACACCGGCGATTAGTAATGGCCGTTTGGCACTCGCCAACCATTGTCGAGCCTGCTCGAATTCCACACCGCTTGCGACGCCGTTGCGGGTGATTGCGCGCTGCGGCACCTTTCTTTCCGGCTGCTCACTGGCCGCCACCGAAATCGGTACATCCACATGCACAGGCCCGGGTGGTTCATCCAGCGCAATAGAAACTGCCTTGTCGATGATTTCTTCGACCGCGCCATCGACCACTTGCAACGACGCTTTGCAGATCGGGCGCAATAATTGTGCGTGGTCGAATACCTGATGCGTGTAAGTGGCGGCGTCGCAGTCATCGACCTTGCCGGTCAGATAAATGACCGGAACCCGATCCTGCTGCGCATTGGCGATAAAGTTGATCGCATTGGCCACGCCGGGGCCGATCGTCGCCACCAGCACCGCCGGCGCGCCGCTGGCATGATAGCAACCTTCGGCCATGAAACCGCCGGCGTTTTCATGCTTGACCATGACAAAATCGATGGCGGCATCATCCAGCGCTTTAATCAATGTCAGCACTTCACCGCCGGGTATGCCAAATGCCTTGCGAACTCCGGCCTGATGTAATCGCCCGGCGATCAACTCTGCTGCGTTAGCCATATTGTTTCCTGCAATTAAATTTCAAAAACGAATGTAGGCCGATACGCTGGGGCGCAAAGCATCCTCTGTCAAGCTTACCTGCCACGGCTCGTAACATAAAACGTCCAGCCGGATCACGCCAGATAACCATCGCGCGTTTGCGGCAATTTTCGTTGCAGCAGTCGCGAAGCGATTACCGTGCGAAGTATCTGCGCGGTGCCGCCACCGATGGTAAACATACGGGCATCGCGCACCATGCGCTCCAGCGGCAGATTGCGTGAATAACCGGCCGCGCCAAACAGCTGCAAGGCATCATTGGTCACCTGAATCGCCGACTCGGAGGCCAGCACCTTGGCCCGCGCCGCGTCCGCCATGTCGGGAAAACCATCACCAGCGCCTGCGGCGGCCTTGTCAATCAGCGCGCGTGCGGCTTCCAGTTTGATATTCATATCGACCAGCATCCATTGCAAGCCCTGAAATTCACATACCGGCCGACCAAACTGTTCGCGTTGCTGGACATAATCCAGCGCCAGCTCGTAGGCGCCCTGCGCGATGCCGAGCGCGACTGTAGCCGCACCGACGCGCTGCGAATTATAGGCATTCATCAACCCGGCGAAGCCTTTGGCCAATCCTTTCGGCGGCTGGATCAAACGATCTTCGCCCAGAGGCAGATTATCGAGAATGATCTCGGTTTCGGGAATACCGCGCAAGCCCATTGCCGGTTCACGCTTGCCGACCTTGAGACCCTCGTGCTCGCCGCGATAGGCGATAAAACCGCCGATGCCCTGCTCCACACCATCGTCGAACACGCGGGCAAAAATCAGATGTAGTTTCGAGACTCCGCCGCCGGTGATCCAGTGCTTGACCCCGTTCAGCACATAGCCATCCGCAGTCTTGTCGGCTCGCGTGGTCATTTCACTGGCTGCACTGCCCGCCCCCGGCTCGGTGATGCAGATCGCCGGTTTGTCGCCACTGAGCACGCTGGCCGCCGCCTGCTGTTTTTGCGCTTCGGTTCCATATTTCATGATCGCCCCGATCGCTCCCATATTGCCCTCGACCACAATTCTCGCGGTGACTCCGCAGACGCGGGCGATTTGCTCCACCACCAGCACCACATCCAGGTAACCCAGCCCCGGCCCGCCATAAGCCTCGGGAATGGTCATGCCCATATAGCCCGCCTCCGTCAACGCCTGGACATTTTCCCACGGATATTGCTCGCTGCGGTCAATCCCGGCGGCCTGCGGTGCGATGATTTCGTCGGCGAATCGGGCTGCATTATCACGGATTTGTTGCTGGGTGTCGGTCAGTGTCGTCATCGTCTGTTTCCGGTTGGGTTCGGTTTTTCATAGTCCGCGTATTGCGTCCGAGTATTGCTTCCGGATATTGCCCGGCGTGTCTGGATTGGCTCCGCGACCTTTTACAGTCATCAAATCACGCCCTGATCACGCAGCGCGGCGATTTCCTGCTCGCTCAGGCCGAGTTGCTGACCAAGAATGTCATCACTGTGCTGCCCCAACGTGGGTGGCGGGTGGCGATAGCGCACCGGAGATTGTGAAAAGCGCACCGGATTGCCGATCAGGTCGATCTGTTCACCGTCACGATGTGGATGTGGCATCTGCAGTTTCATGCCGCGATGCAGCACTTGCGGATCTTCAAACACCTGTGGCACCGTGTTGACCGGCCCGCTAGGGATACCGGCCGCGCGAAAACGCTCCAGCCAATGCGCGGTGGTCTCGGCAACCAGCGCCTTTCGCAAAATCGGAATCAACTGCTTGCGCTCGATGATGCGCTGGGCATTGCTGGCAAACCGCTGATCAATTGCCAATTCCGCTTGCCCGATCTCGGCGCAAAAGCGCGCGAATTGAGCGTCATTGCCGACCGCCAGCGCGAAATAGCCATCGGCACTCGGAAATACTTCATACGGCACAATATTCGGATGGCCATTGCCATAGCGCTCGGGTGCTTGCCCGGAGGTCAGATAATTCTGCGCCGAATTCACCAGCCAGGCGACCTGGCTATCAAGCAGCGCGACATCGATGGTTTGTCCCTCGCCGGTTTTTTCACGGTGTTGCAGCGCCGCCAGAATCGCGGTGCAGGCGTACATGCCGCACATCACATCAGCGATGCCAACGCCAACCTTGTACGGCTCACCGTCTACCGGTCCGGTCAGGCTCATGATTCCACCCATCGCCTGAATCATAAAGTCATAACCGGCCTGATCAGCATATGGGCCGGTTTGTCCGAAACCGGTGATTGAACAATAAATAAGACGCGGATTGAATTCCTTCAGCGTATCGTAATCGAGACCGAATTTGCGACTGCCGCCGACCTTGAAGTTTTCGATCACGATATCCGACTGCGCGGCCAGTTGCTGAATGATTTGCTGACCGCGCTCACTGCCCATATCGACGGTGAGTGAACGCTTGTTGCGATTGGCGCTGAGATAATAAGCCGATTCCTGACTGTCTTCGCCTTGCCCATTTCGCAAAAACGGTGGCCCCCAGCGGCGCGTGTCATCGCCCACGGCGGGGCGTTCGATCTTGATGATATCCGCCCCGTAATCGCCGAGCAGTTGGGTGCAACTCGGCCCTGCGAGGATGCGCGATAAATCCAGAACCCGGATATCTTGCAGTGGTGGTGGCGAATCGGTCATGTGTATTTCTGAGGCTACAAACAACGCTGTTCCCAAAGAACAATCAGTGTAAAATCCAGGATAACCTTAATCAAACAAATATTATTCAGTATTTACTTGAGTTTTTTTTACAATGATTCACTTACGAGCTTTGGAAGTCTTTCTCGCCGTGGTCGATCACGGCAGCTTTGCCGCAGCCGGTGATGCCATCGGTCTGACCCAGTCGGCGGTCAGTCTGCAAATCAAATCGCTGGAGCAGGATTTCGACACCGCGCTGTTCGATCGCAGCAAGCGTCCACCGGTACTCAATGCCGATGGTCTGCTGCTGGCGCAGAAGGCGCGCAACATCGTATCGGATTTCAGCAGTCTCCGGCAATCCTTCAAACAACAGGCCTATAGCGGTGATTTCAAGCTGGGGGTGGTGCCCTCAGTGATGACCGGCCTGCTACCCTGTTGTCTGGCCAAATTGCAGGCGCAACAACCCGGGTTGCTGATCCATCTCGAATCCGGTTTGTCGCGCGAACTGGCGACCCGGGTACGCAAGGCAGAACTGGATGCCGCTATCATCACCGAACCGCAACAAACCCGGGATGAGTTGCAGTGGAAGCCGTTCGCGGCCGAACCGCTGGTGGTGATTTCGCCGCCCGGCAGTGAAGGTTTGCAAGACCATGAATTGCTCACCCGCTTTGCGTTTTTACAGTTCAAGCC
This sequence comes from Gammaproteobacteria bacterium, assembly GCA_024763505.1. Lineage (GTDB taxonomy): Bacteria > Pseudomonadota > Gammaproteobacteria > JACNJF01. Next base: position 5,684 of record JANTFI010000020.1, on the reverse strand, counting down.
CTTTTCGCTGATCGGCGATCTGATCGAGCGGCAGTTGCGCGAACGACAAATCCGGGTTCGCCCGGGCATGGTCGTCGATTCGCTCGATGCGATCAGCCTGCTGGTGCGCGAGGGGCTGGGGGTATCGATCGTGCCATTGCGCAAGCATTGTCGCAGTTGGCACGACAAGCTGGTGATTACCGCCTTCGGCACGCGCCCGATCAAACGCAGCATCGGCCTGATCGAGCGTCAGCACAATCCACAGGCGGTACTGGTCGAGACGCTGCATAAAATTCTGCAGCAACAGTCACGAGAGGTTCATTTCGATGTTTGACATTCTCGGCGCAATCGCCACCATCTTTTCACTGATTTTGCTCGGTGTCGGGTTACGTATCAAAAGTGTTCCCAGCGAAGAATACTGGCAATATGCCGACAAGCTGGTGTACTGGGTGCTCTTCCCTTCTTTTCTGTTTTACAAAACCTCGACTATCGAGATTGACCTCGAAGTAATGCGGCCGATGGCACAAGCGCTGCTGACCGGCATGTTATTGGCGGTGCTGGCCAGCTGGCTGGCCAGTCGGGCGTTGAAGATCAATGAAAAATCCTGTAGTTCGATTGTGCAGGCGGCCGGTCGCCACAATACCTTTATCGCTCTGGCGATTGCAGAAAGTCTGTTCGGTCAGCACGGACTGGCGCTGGCTACGCTTTCGACCGCGCTACTGGTGCCATTCACCAACATCATCATCGTGGTCGCGCTGGTGCTGATTCTGAATAAGGGGCAAGACCAACTGTTGAAAAAAATCGGCGGCGACCTGTTACGAAATCCGTTATTGATCGCAATCGCGCTGGGCTTTGTGGCCAATGCGCTGGGATGGCGGCACATTCCGGTGTTTCATGACGTCGCCGCCTTGTTAAGTCAGGCTACGCTGCCGGTGGTGCTGCTGTGCATCGGTGCCAGCCTGCGTCTGCAGCATATGAAAAACACGTCTCAAGCTCTCAGCCTGTCACTGCTCGGCAAGATGCTGGTATTTCCGCTGGTAGTGTTGGCAATCGCGCAAGCCAGTGGACTGGACGCTGAAATATCGATGATTCTATTGATATACGCCGCGGTCCCGACCGCCGCATCCGGATTTGCGCTGGCCCGCCAGATGGGCGGCGACTATCGGCTGATGGCTACGCTGATCACCAATCAAACCCTAATTGCCTTCTTCACCTTGCCCCTGACTCTGTATCTGGGCGCACGCTGGCTGGGCATAGCATTGTGATGCCCGTTCGTCAGTGTAATAATCTGCTGGCTTCCACCGGGGTCATCCACCTGCAATCCGGTATTTTTTCAAAACCCACAGGATGATATTTTCCATGTTTGATTCGAGAATCATTTTCCTACCAACGATCTTGTGGCTGGCATTGTTTTTGTCGATCCCCGCTCTGGCCCAACAGGAAGAACCGGTGCAACCGGTCAGCGCCACCGAAGATCAGGCACAGGCTGTGGTCGATACACTGGAAAAACTGCAGCAAGTTCGCCAATCGCTGACCAGCGAAATCAAACGTCAACAAAAAGTGGTGAAAAAAGCGGCTTCCGACAGCGAAAAGCAAGATGCGCAAAAAGTACTGGATGGGCTGCAACAGGAACTGCAAACCAACAGCGACCGCTTTGAGCGGGTGGCACTGGGCATCGACAATGCCATCGGTGTGAATACCCAAAAATCAAAATTCGAATTACAGCAAGAGTTGCAACTGATTTTCGAGCCACTGTTTAACGAACTCAAGCAATCGACCAAGGAATTACGCAAGAAAAGCGCACTCAAGGAAAGCATCGACAGCCATCAGGCGCTGCTCGATCAAATCAACCAGGCCTTGCATAACCTCGACCAGTTACTGACCCTGAAACAAAGTAAAACCGTCAACAAACAATTGACGCAGTTGCGCGAACACTGGCTGCGCCAACGCGAAAAAACCCGCAGCTCACTGGAAGCCGCTCAGCTGGAGCTCGAAATCATCGAGCGTAACAGCGTTTCATTTACCGAAGCCAGCCAGCGTTTTCTGAAGGATTTCTTCCGTAAACGCGGTTTGTATCTGGGCGAAGCCATCGCTGCCGTGCTGCTGCTGTTTTTACTATTTCGACTGATCCATCGCGCGATGGTGAAATACATCCCCGGATTTCAAAAGCCGCATCGCAGCCTGTCGATTCGACTGACCGACCTGATTTATCGTGTATTGACCCTGCTGGTGCTGTTCATCACGCCACTGGTGGTATTTTATCTGCGTGAAGACTGGGTACTGTTCAGCATCGTGCTACTGGTGCTGATCGGTGCCGCCTGGGGTATCCGCAAGGTCGCGCCGTTTTACTGGAAGCAAGCCATTTTGATGCTCAACATCGGCTCGGTGCGCGAAGGCGAACGATTGTATTACGAAGGCTTGCCGTGGAAGGTCGAACGCATCAATTTCTTTACCGATCTGGTTAACCCGGCCGCCAGACTGAGCCACCGCATTCCACTGGAAAAAATGGTCGGCATGATTTCGCGTCCGGTGCGCCGCAGTAATGAACAATGGTTTCCCTGTCAGCAGGGTGACTGGGTGATTCTCGATGACGGCACGCGAGGCGAAGTAATTTCAATCACCCATGAATTTATCGAATTGCAGCAACGCGGCGGCGCGACCAAAACCTACCTGATGGCCGATTTTCTGGCGCAGGCTCCGCTCAACCTGTCGGACACCTTCCGCATCAAGGAAGTGTTCGGCATCAGTTACCGGCATCAACAGCAATCCACCAATATCATCATCGGCAAACTGAAAAGCTATCTTAATGAGCAACTGGAAAAAGAAGGGCATGCACCGTTTCTGGTTAATCTGAATGTGGAATTCAATCAAGCTGCCGATTCTTCCCTGAATCTGGTGGTTATCGCTGATTTCAACGGCGACCTGGCCCCCTTGCTGAACCGACTGCGCCGCGCCATCCAGCGCTGGTGTGTCGATGCCGCGACCGCCAACGAATGGGAAATCCCGTTCCCGCAACTGACTTTGCACCAGGCTGTAGACGAGACATAGAAGTTTTATAAATATCCACTTTAGAAAAACGCCTTAACTCGCTATTTTCAAAGGATTTCTGCTGCGATTAAATCCTAAAGTTCATTCAGGTTTATTCTTATATTCAAACGATAGTTCATCCACTGGCGGTTTCGGCGTTTACTCGGGGCTTTGTCAATCCCGACCCATACCATGAATGCTTCTGTAAAGCCCCATCCCGTTGCACTTTCAGGCTCTGTATTGAACGTCCCCAAATCGGCTACGCTTGCCATCAATGAAAAAAGCCGCCAGTTACAGCGCGAGGGTCAGGACATCATCCGCCTCGGCCTCGGCCAATCTCCGTTTCCGGTGCCGGATATCATGGTGCAGGAATTGCGATCTTATGCCAGCGCCAAGGATTACATGGCGGTGCAGGGATACCTGCCGCTGCGTGAAGCCATTGCCGGATTCATCCAGCGTACCGAATATCTGCAACGCGGCGCCGACGATGTGATCATCGGCCCCGGCAGCAAGGAGTTGCTGTTTGACCTGCAAATGGTACTGGATTGTGACCTGCTATTACCCGCGCCGAGCTGGGTTTCCTACCAGCCGCAGTCGAAACTGTTGGGCAAGCCCGTACACTGGCTGGAATGCCGCGCCGAAGAAGGCTGGAAACTAAGCGCCGAAACACTGCAGCAACATTGCGAAGCCAATCCCGGGCGCGCCCGCTTGCTGATTCTGAACAGCCCCAACAACCCGAGTGGCGCCTGTTTCACGGAAGCGGAGTTGAAAGCGCTGGCCGCAGTCGCCGAAGCGCACAAGGTCATTATTCTGTCGGACGAGATCTACAGCGAACTGCATTTCGAAGGTGCGCATCAATCCATCGCCCGCTATTACCCGCAGGGCACGATCGTCAGCAACGGCATCAGCAAATGGGCCGGTGCCGGTGGCTGGCGGCTGGGTTTCTTTATCTTTCCTCCCGAGTTACGAGCGGTGCTGGAAATGATGGTGGTGGTCGCCAGCGAAACCTTTACTTCGGTCAGTGCGCCGATACAAATGGCTTCGATTCGCGCCTTTGAAGATTCTCCCGAGATGCTCGATTACATCCATGCCTCACGTGCCATCATGCGTCATATCGGTGAAGGATTTTATCAACGCCTGCAGGCTATCGATCTTCAACTGGCCCGACCGGATGGCGGGTTTTATGTGCTGGTTGATTTTGCACAGTACCGCGACACGCTCGCTAAAAATGGCATCAACAGTGCTCCGCAATTATGTGTGCAAATGCTCGAGCACAGTGGTGTCGCCGCCCTGCCCGGCACGGATTTCGGTTTGCAGCAGGGTTTATTGACACGACTGGCGCTGGTGGACTTCGATGGCAGCCAACTGCTGCACAGCGTCATGACGGACACGGATGATCTGAGCAAGCACAGCCAGCCAACGCTGGAGCGTCTTTTCTCTGCAGTCGATCGTCTGGAACACTGGCTAGGGACATTGGACTGAAGATTCGAACCGGCACGGGAAAACCCGTATCAGATGCCGACACCGGGCTGGTCTGAATCTGCCAGGGTTCACATTCTGCCCGCTTCGCATCGATATACTGAAACAATAAAAACAAACTGACACACCACCATGAACAGAAACTGGATTTCAGATTTGCAACATCTCGTCGAGCATTCTTCTTTTGCCGACACACTGAGCGAACTCGATTTACGAAAAATCTTTCCGCGCAATTACCGCGACGATTTTAGCGCCGAAAACGCACTGGAAGACTTTGCCAAACTGCATGACTTGCAGCGACAAAAGAGTTTGCAGGTTCAATTACTCGACGATGGCCATTCGGCCCAATTTTACATCAAGCTGTATGCCATCGACGAAGTGGTTACATTGTCCCAGTCGATGTCGATACTGGAATCGATGGGTCTGGACGTGTTGCTGGAAAAGCCCTACCAGCTTACTTTTGGCAACCACGATATCTGGCTGCACCATTTCACCTTGCAGCGTTGCCACACGCCTTGCAGTCTCGACCAGAACAAACTGCCCCGCTATTTTGAACAACTGTTTCTGGCCGTCTGGCATCAAAGCTGCCAAAACGATGCTTTCAATCAATTGCTGTTTTCCACTTGCCTGAAACTCGACAACATCGCTATTCTGCGCGCCTATACCGCCTATCTGCACCAGATCAACTTTCCCTACAGCCAGCAACTGATACTCGAAACACTGAACCAGCATCCGCAGATCACACTCGATCTGATCAAACTTTTTCTCTGCAAATTCGACCCGAAAAAAGAGGAACTGGCAAAATTCGATGCGCTGCATCAGCGCTGCCTGGATGCACTCAACGAGATTGCGTCGCTGGATCAGGATCGCATCTTCAAATCCTTTCTCAATCTCATCGATGCCACGGTGCGAACCAATTATTTCATGCCACGAACGCACAACGAGGGCGCAATCAGTTTCAAGTTTCGTTCGGCATTGATCCACCACTTGCCGCGGCCTTTACCACTGTTTGAAATCTTCGTCTTCAGCGCCCGCTACGAAGGCATACACCTGCGTGGCGGCAAGGTGGCTCGCGGCGGGTTGCGCTGGTCGGACCGCAAGGAAGACTATCGCACCGAAGTGCTGGGGCTGATGAAAGCGCAAATGGTGAAAAATGCGGTGATCGTGCCATCCGGCTCGAAGGGTGGTTTTATCGCCAA
>JANTFI010000019.1 GCA_024763505.1 Gammaproteobacteria bacterium | reverse complement strand
ACTCATGGCTATCGATCCTTCGGGTCGAGCGCATCGCGCAAGCCGTCACCAATGAAGAAAAAACTCAGCAACGTGACGATGAAAAAAGCCAGCGGAAACATTAATTGCCAAAGCGTGCCATGCTGGATGGTTTTGGCGCCTTCATTGATCAGCGCGCCCCAGGAGGTTTGCGGCTCTTGCACGCCAAGACCGAGGAAGGAGATAAACGATTCGGTCATAATCATGCCCGGCACCAGCAGCGTGGCATAAACTACCACGATGCCGAGCACGTTAGGCACGATGTGGCGGGTGATGATCTTGAGCGGTTTAACGCCGGTGGCGATGGCGGCTTCAATGAATTCCTTGTTTTTCAGCGACAGTGTCTGGCCGCGGATGATGCGCGACATTTCCAGCCACGATAGCAAACCGATGCCGATGAAAATCATGTAGATCGAGCGGCCGAACATGACCATCAACAAAATCAGCACGAACATGAACGGGATCGCCAGCAAAATATCCACCAGTCGCATCATGAAGCCATCGATGCGCCCGCCGAGATAGCCGGCAGTCGCGCCGTACAGCGTACCGACGACCACCGCAATCAGCGAACCGATCAGGCCAACCATCAGCGAAATCTGCGTGCCCTGAATGACCCGGGCGTACAGATCGCGTCCAAGATCATCGGTGCCGAAGTAATGGCCGGTTTCGATGCTCGGTGAGCCCAGCGTCTGGATATCGCCCATCGCATCCCAGTCGATATCCTCGTAGTTCCAGGGTGAGATGAGATTACCGAACAGCGAGAACAGCACGATCAGGGTCAGCACGACCAGACTGACCATAGCCGCCTTGTTCTTGAAAAAACGATGACGGGCATCCTGCCACAGCGATCGGCCTTCGATTTCTTCAGCCGCCGACAGATTGTCGGCCAGTTGCTGCACCTTTTTGTGATCTACAACCATGATGACTCAGTAACGGATTCTGGGGTCGATCCAGGCGTACAGGATTTCGACCAGCAGGTTGAACAGGATGGTCAGCGTGCCGACCAGAGTGGTGACGCCCATGATGACGGAGTAATCGCGATTCAGCGCGGCATTGACGAAATGCTGACCGATACCGCCGGTGCTAAAGAATTGGTCGATGACCACCGAGCCGGTGATCATGCCGACGAATGACAGGCCGAGAGAAGTCAGCACCGGCAGCATCGCCGGTTTCAGCGCATGGCGGACGATGATATATCGCCACGGCAGTCCCTTGGCCTTGGCGGTGCGAATGAAATTAGAATTGAGCACTTCGAGCATCGAGGATCGGGTGATGCGCGCGATGCTGGCCAGATAACTGGTGGCCAGCGCGATCACCGGCATGATGATGAACTGGGCCTGACCGCCTTCCCAGCCGCCGCCGGGCAGCCAGTGCAAATACACGGTAAACAGTAAAACCAGCAGTGGAGCCATAACGAAGTTGGGCAGCACTGAACCGATGATGGCACCGCCGGTGGCCAGATAATCGAGCCAGCTATTGTGTTTGAGCGCGGCGATCACACCGAGCGTGACGCCGATGATCGTCGCGAACAGAAAGGCCCAGGAACCGTAAGTCAGCGTCACCGGAAAGCCGCCGGCGATCAAGTCATTTACGCTTTGGCTTTTGTACTTGAAAGAGGGGCCAAAGTCGAATTCAGTGAGAATGCCCCAGACATAATTGAACATCTGTTTGTACAGCGGCTGGTCGAGTCCGTATTTATGTTCGATATTGGCCAGCACTTCGGGTGGCAGGGATCGCTCTGCAGTAAACGGCCCGCCGGGCGCGGAATGCATCAGCAAAAAAGAAAAAAAGATGATGAACAGAATCGTCGGAATAGCAATCGCCAGCCGTCTAAGAATGAAGTTTAACATCTTGGATCTATCGTATTTTCAAGCGAGTGATTTTACCGTGCTTTGACGGCTTTAGGTATCAGTTTCAAGTTTAATTGCGATTATTCTGCGACCCGATACAAGTCTTTGCTGTACCAGGTATTCTGTATGTTGTTGAAAGGCCAGCCCCGGATGTTGGGCTTTAGCAGGATCACCGAAGTGTAGTGATAAATCGGAATGATCGGGAAGTCCCGTGCGATAAATTGTTCGATCTGTTGATAGATTTCGGCCGGCTGGCTGGATACTCTGGCACGTTTCAACAAGGCATCGACTTGCGGATTCTGATAATTGGAATCGTTGTATTCGGAATCCGATGCGAGCAGGTTGAGAAAGGCCGATGGTTCGTTGTAATAGCCGCACCAGCCAGCTCGCGCCAGTTCGAAGTCTCCCTGCTTGCGGGTATTCAGAAAGGTTTTCCATTCTTGATTTTCCAGCCGCACCTTCGCGCCGAGTTTGTGTTTCCACATCTGGCTGATCGCAATCGCTATTTTTTTATGACCTTCGTTGGTGTTGTAAAGAATACTGACTTCGAGCGGCCGGTTGTGCGAATAACCGGCCGATTCGAGTAATTGCCGTGCCTTCTGGTCTCGTTGTGGTTGGGTCAAGCGGGCGAAGTCGATATCCGGGACGTTAAAATCTGCAGTAGCACCCGGGGTAAAACTGTAGGCCGGAATCTGCCCGGCCTGCAGGATTTTGTCGGTAATCACATTCCGGTCGATGGCATAGGCCAGTGCTTTTCTTACTGCGGTGTTGTCCAGTGGGGCTGGCTCTACGTTGACATTGTAGTAATAGCTGCACAATAAGGGGTTGGAATGGGTTTCGTCGGGGCGCTCTTTCTTTAGCCGTTTGAACAAGCCGGTGGGGACTGTGGTTTTATCCAGCTCACCTGCCTGATACCGGTTGTATGCCTGGCTCTGGTCATTGATCACCAGCGCCACGACCTTGTCGATGATGGTGTTGGCGTTATCCCAGTATTGCGGATTACGTTCTCGCACCATCCGCTCATTGAGTTTGTGCTCGGTCAAATTATAAGCACCATTGCCGACCAGCCGTCCGGGCTTTGTCCATTGCTCGCCCCATTGCTCGATCACTTTACGGTTGACCGGTGCCGTGGTCGCAGCGATCAGCATACGCGGAAAATAGGCCAGAGGCGTATCGAGTCGGACTTGCAGTGTGAAATCATCCAGTGCCTGAACCCCGAGAGCATCCAGCGGCATCTTCCCGCGTTGCACCGCATCGGCATTGTTGACCGACATCAACGCCATGTAACCGGCTTGTGGTGAGGCGAGTTTCGGATCGACCGAGCGACGCCAGGCATAGACGAAATCCTGCGCCGTAACCGGTTCGCCGTTCGACCATCGGGCATTTTTTCGCAGGTGAAAAGTATAAACATCACGGGTTTCGTTGCTTTCCCAGTGGGTGGCGGCACCGGGGATGACATTGCCATTCGCATCGAGCAAGACCAGCGTTTCAAACAGGTCATTGGCGATTTCGCTGCCGGTCACATCTTCGATCAACTGCGGGTCGATGGAAGGCGGTTCTGCACCGATGTCATAGCGAAAGACTTGCCCGGCCGCCAACGGTTCTCCAGTGCGTGGATGAACCCCGGGCGGGCTTGCCTGTGCAAGACCCAGCCCGAACAGCAGGATGAGCAGGATACGCGACATACCGGATTGCTAGTGTGCTGTGATGTACATATCCTTGCTATACCAGTTTTCTTCGACGTTGTGATGAGGCCAGCCCTTGACCCAGGGCTTTAGCAATAATACGCCAGTGTAGTGGTAGATGGGTGCAATCGGAAATTCAGTGGCGATAATTTCCTCGATACGGGTGTAATTCGGGTTTGGATCTTCCATCGTTTTGGCTTGCTTGAGCAACCGGTCCACTTCCGGATTATTGTATTTTCCATCGTTTTGATCGGATTCACTGCGCACCAGATCGAGAAAGGTGGAGGCTTCGTTATAGTCACCACACCAGGCGGCGCGTGCAATTTCAAAATTGCCTTGATGGCGTGTCGTCAGATAGGTTTTCCATTCCTGGTTTTCCAGCGTGGCATTGATGCCCAGCGCCTGTTTCCACATCTGACGGATGGCGATGGCGATTTTTTTATGGCCTTCGGAAGTGTTGTACAGAATGGTTGGTTTGAGCGGGTTACCCGGGCCATAGCCAGCTTCAGCCAGTAGCTTTTTGGCTTCTGCATTGCGTTGCTTCTGGGTCAGTTTGCCGAACTCAACATCCGGAACATGAAAATTTGCAGTAGCTCCGGGTGTAAAGGTATAGGCCGGAATTTGTCCAGCGCCCAGAATATTGCGCGTGATTACATCGCGATTGATCGCGTAGCTTAAGGCCTTGCGAACACGGATATCGTCATACGGTGCCTTTTTGGTGTTGAACATGTAGTAATAACTACACAGGCGCGGGTTGGAATGCACTTCCTGTGGCATTTTTTTCTTCAGACGCTTGTACTGTCCGGTTGGAACTTCGGTCTTGTCGAGTTCACCAGCCTGATAGCGGTTATAGGCTTGATTTTCATCATTGATAATGAGTGCAACAACCTTGTCGATAATGGTATTTTCGTTATCCCAGTACATCGGGTTGCGAACCCGGACCTGACGTTCGTTGATGACATGCTGTTTGAGCATGTAGGCGCCGTTACTCACCATGTTGCCGGGCTTGGTCCACTGGTTACCGAGTTTTTCGACCACCTTTTGCGGTACCGGCATGGTTGAGGTGTGAACCACCATGGCTGGAAAATAGGGAAGCGAATCCTCCAACTCTACCTGAAAGGTATAGTCATCCAGCGCTTTGACCCCGAGGGCTGTTGGCGGCATTTCGCCCTTGATGATGGCTTTGGCATTTTTCACCGACATTAGCTCCATGAAGCTGGCATAGTAAGAAGCTAGTTTGGGGTCGGGCAGGCGACGCCAGGCGTATACGAAATCATGAGCGGTGACCGGGTCGCCATTCGACCAGCGTGCGTTTTTGCGCAGATAAAACGTATACACATTTTTGGTATCGTTGGTTTCCCACCGCTCGGCCACGCCCGGGCGCAAGGTGCCATCTGCATTTTGTGTCAACAGGCCTTCAAACAGGTCGCGCGCCACGGTTGAGGCAGCAACATCCTCGATCAATTGCGGGTCAAGCGTCGGAGATTCATCCAGCATGCGGTAGGTAAAGGTTTGATCCTTGGCCAGCTTTTCACCCGGTTTGGGAGTGGCGGCCTGGGCGGTACTGATTAGCATCAGACTGGCAAATATCAAAGAGCAGGAGCGGATAAAACAATTCATGAAATAACCTCGGGTTGTTTAGTCATCTATTCGAGCAACAGGGTTTCGACTTGATGGAAAGATAGGTGTAGCGGGCTGAATCAAAGCTGAATCTATGCCCGATAATCAGTTTTTAATTGAAACGCAAAATGTCATAAGATGACTGGTTTTACAATCCCTTAATAAAAATATATCGAAGAAATCGCTTAATTTCTTCGTGTATGCCAAGAGAACCTTTATGAATCTAAAAGATTTGGCCCAAACAGGACAAATGCAGCAACGATTGTCGGCCCTCGGAGAAAGTCTGGATACTTATCTGAAATTCGAGTATGGCGACGCCATGCAGCATCAGACGCAATGGCGCGATCGTTTGAATCAGCCGTTACCCGAGCAAGGTATCGGCATGACCGGCTTGATGCAGACATTAGAAAACGATGTGTTACCGTTTGCCTCACCGATTCCCCGTCCGGGATTTTGTGGCTTTATCACCACCGGTGCCACCACCGCGGCGGTCGTCGCTTCGACAGCGGCCCAGGTGGCAGCGCCGCAGCGCTATGGTTTAACCAGCTTTAATTATCTGGAGGAATTATCCCTGCATTGGCTGGCCGAGATGTGCGGTGTCGCGCATCTGCAGGGGGTCTACAGTACTGGTGGCTCGGTGGCGAATCTGGTGGCGCTGGGCGCTGCGCGTCAACTGGCGTTCGAGCGCATCGGGGTTGATCCGTCGCTGGATGGAGTCGATCGCCCGGCCAGGGTCTATGCCAGCAGCGAATGCCACCATACCATTCAACGCTCCTGTGGCGTGCTGGGGTTGGGTCGGCGTGCGGTGATCGCGATTGATTGCGATGAGCAGAGGCGGATGAAAGTGGACGCCCTGCGAGCCGCGCTGCAGCGAGACCGCGAGTCGGGCATCTTGCCGGTGGCCATCGTTGCCAATGCCGGCACCACCAATACCGGCGCCATCGACCCGCTGGCTGAGATTGCCGAAATCGCCGCCGAGTATCAAATCTGGTTCCATGTCGATGGTGCTTATGGCTTGCCCGGTATTCTGGATCAACGCCTTGCCGATCTATATCGCGGGCTGGAACGCGCCGACTCGGTGATTGTCGATCCGCATAAATGGCTGGGCGCTCCGGTCGGCATCGGCGCGACCTTTGTGCGTGACCGGGAAGTCTTGCACCGCGCTTTCACACAGGGTGAAGCAGATTATCTGGAAGGCTCGGTCGAAAGCATGGGGCAGGGTAGTGACGACAAGCACTCGATGGATGATTTCGGCATACCTTATTTCGATTACGCGGTAGAACTCAGTTCGCCCAGCCGCGGCGTCATGGTATGGGCAATGCTGAAGGAAATCGGTGTGGAAGGATTTCGCCAGCGCATTCGTCGACATAATGACATGGCCAATTACGTTGCGGATCGCGCGCGTCAGCATGAACACTTGCAACTATTGGTCGAACCCACGCTTTCGGTTTGCTGTTTCCGTTATGTCAGCGACGAGGTGGAAGATATGGATGTGCTCAACCAGCAGATATTTCGTCAACTGGTGCATGAAAATGCAGTGATACCGAGTACCACCCGGGTGCAGGGTCAACTGGCGATTCGCCCCTGTTTTATCGGCGCGAGAACGGACATGAACCACGCCGAGGCGCTGGTGGATGCGGTGCTGCGGATTGGTGGGGAAATTGTCGCAGGCAAGGTCAATCAGAAAAGGTAAGAAACAGACAGCGATGCTGCCCGTCGGGTGGTGAACTGGATGGTATCGTTGAGCTTGCGGCGGACTGGCAGGGTAGCGCCGAGTTTCATCGCCAGATTCGGCGTGAAGTGATATTGAACGGCGGGTAGAAAGTCCAGCCATTCGCCACCGGTGTTGGGCACTTCGACCTGATCGCGCAAATCCCGCTCTGCATTACGATATCGCAATCCGGCGATTAGACCGAGCGGGGCATTGAATTGATAAGACACCCCGGCATCCATGGTGATTTCATTACCGAACTGGTAGCCGCGATCGTTGGCCTGATTACGGGTATGACTCAGGCTGGTGTAGAGCTGCAGGTTTGCCGCCTGGCTGAAGCTGCGGGCGTAATAGGCCCAGATGATCTGCCCCCGGGAGCCGGTCGATGGTTGCAAGTCTTCAGCCAGTACAATTGCACCATTTTTCTGTTCATCATCCCCGATCGGTATGCGTGCGCCGATGCCGAGACTGAATGCATTGCGTGAATAGATTCGGATTTGCAAGGGTGAATACTTGAGCATGAGGATGCCATCACCGAATCCTTCACCGATTTGTAAATCCTGACCGCCTATTTCCCTTTGATGGCGCACATAGGATATCAGTGCTGACAGGCTAACCTTCTCCGACAGGCCTCGACTGAGTTCAATAATATGCGAAGCGGTATTGCGGGTGCGATCGGTACCATCCTCAATCGAGGTTGAACCCTGTACGGCTTCTCCGAGGTCACGGAATTCATAGTTATAGCTAAAGAACCAGGTGTCCGGATCGGGTGCACTCGCTTCCATCGAATTCAAAAGCGGAATACTGGCACAACTACAGGTTACGGCCTGAGCCACAGGCATGCTTAACAGCAAGCCTGCGATTGAAATTGGCTGGAGCAGTCTCTTGATTTTCATCGTTATGCCACAGCCTGGCTAGAAATGGATCTCGGCATTGGGGAAAAAAGCCGCCCAGGCAAACCAGTAAGCGGTATAGGATTCGGTTTTCTCCAGTTCTTCTCCGGTTCTTGGGCCGGACAGGGCTCGACCGAAGATATCCCATTGATTTCCTTCCGTATCTTCCATCACGGCAGGTGCCTGGTCTTGCAATGCAGAAAATGTCTGGGTGATACCGTCGCGGGTGGTAGCCGAGTAGATGACGCCGGTTTTCATGTCTGAACTGCCGATTACGACGATCGGGTTTCCATTAAAACTAGTGTTCAAGACATCGATGCCGGGGCGGAAATCATCGATCTGAAAAACCTTGCTGGTATTCTGATCGGCGCGGATTCCTACAACTCTGGCTTTGGGGTGCAAGCGGTTATCCAGATTGGCCACCGGGAACAGGATATGATCATTGGTTCGAAAGCCGAGGTAAGGGTAACTGTCATAATCGCGTGTAAAACCGGTTTCTTCGCTGAGTACCAGCGTGTCGGGGTACATCGCTTGCCAGGCGCCCCAGGTCATTTCCACGACCTTCATTTTAACCGGAATTTCTCCCTCTCTTTCGCCCTGTACCGATTTCTCAAGCATTTGCGACCAGTAACTGTCGGTATCGCGGTCGTAAAGAATCAGGTTTGAGTTATACAAAAGACCGGATACCCCCCAGGTCTGGTTGTCTAGCGAAGAATTGGATTCCCAGAACATGCCAGATCCAGTCAGCGGGCAATAACTGAGGATCAAGGTTTCATTGTCGTAGCGATCATTGACCACTTCATGCCAATCCAGAATGTTATGCGGATAAGCTTTGGTAACCCCTTTATATTGAACGCCAAGTACCAGCAGAGCGGGGTCCAGGGTGGACTGATTGGCCGGAATAAAATCAGGATAATTCAGTGCTGGTATACCATTCTTGCCGGGGCCGGCATCGATCACCTGTTCGACCGGAATTGACCATCTTTCGCCCAGACTATCATCGGTTACACGAGTCGTGCCATCGTCACTGCAAGCTTGCAGCAGGAATATACTGCTCAATATCAAGATTCGAAACATCGATCTCCTCCAGGCCAGTTGAGAGCAGCTTATAGTTTTTTGTGACTGCTGCAATTTACGTTTTGACCGGGAAAGCAGTTAAAGATTCAACGCCGTTAATCAGCGGGTATGCAAGCAGTGAAGATTGGTTAGTTTTTGGTAAAGCGCAGGTGCCAGGCAAGAATCTGTCCGGCACCGGAGCAGATCAGTTTTTTTTCATCTATTTTCAGGTTACTTTGCCGTGCATATTTCTCCCATTGGTTGATATCTTTTTCTGAAAGCGCGGCCGATAGTTGATCGGTCAAACGTTTTTTCGCCATCTTCATCTGTGTTTCGATGTTGTCTATAAAAGCCAGCTTCGTGTTGATGGGCTGCATCAGCGCCTGTTTAAATAAAGGTTCAATATTTTTCATTAACTCTGCGATGACAATTCCTTGTGGGTATTTTTTTGTCAGTCGGGCGATGGTTTTATTGAATGACTGTCTCGCATTGTTGGCTTTTGCTTTTGATTTCTCCAAATCTTCCGGTGACCTGATTTCACCCATTTTAATAATCAGTTTTTTGAGCCGGGAGAATACGGCATTGTCCTTGAAGCAAGCCTGATATTGCTCGACTTCCTGTTTACTGTTTTGGCTGATTACCGATTGAAAATGGTGGGCGATTAAATCTATCGAGCCTGTGGACTTGAGCGCGGGGGCCAAACGCGGGAGGGTGGATGCAATATTGGCATATTCCAGTCCGAATTGTGAAGTGATCATGTCATAGTGATTTTCTTCCAGCTCGATTTTTTCCAAAGGAGAGGGGGTAAGCAAGTGAACGCCGGGTATAGCTTGCGTTGTGGCTTGATCGATTGCATCAATATGAAAATCTTTCGATGTTTCTTGGCTGGCTGACAGAGCAAGTCGGGTAACCGCGCCATTACCTGTGGCCAGATCGAGCAAGTTGCTGTGTTGATCGAGCTGCAAGAATACTTCCATCCACTGTGGGATGATTTTTTGATGATACCATTCAGGGTCTTCTGAACCGAATGATCCGCTGTGGTTGCTTTCCCAGTAAAGGTTCCAGTGTGAGTTCATATTAGCCAGATATTAAATTCTCGAGTTTACTCTAGCATAAAAAAAGGGGAGCCAGTGGCTCCCCTTCAATCAACAAGTTAACTGTTTGTTTTAGAATTCAACAGTGTACTTGGTGTAAACAACACGTCCGGTATTGTCGTAAAGGTCGACCAGACTATCAGTGTACTTGCCTTCTGAATCCAGTACTGGATCTTCGTCGGTCAAGTTGGTGGCACCAATAGTGAATTTACCATATTTGTCTGCGTCATAAGTGTATGAGGCAGTGAATACGGTGTAAGTGTCGAGTTTTTCATCAGACGGTACCAGTTCAGCCTTGCCATTGTTGATTTCAATGGTGTCATCAGCCGCATAATCGCCGATGTATTCCATCAGGAAGTCAACAGAGTGAGGACCCATGCTCCAACCCGTGCCCAAGTTCATGCGCAGCTCTGGCTGAAAACTGAAACCGGCTGTATCCTGAACCGGCCCCTTGAAATAAACCTGCTGCTTGTAAGTCAAAGACTGAGACAGGAACAGGAACGGGGTAAAGGTGCCGACATCGGTATCAATGTCACCATTGACCTGGATATCAATACCTGAAGCGTCAAGCTCGCCTTCGTTATCAGAAGTAGCATAAACCTCGGATACAGAACCAGTCGCGGAGCGAACTACGTAGTTACCTGCAGTAGGATCGTTAACCGGAATTCCTGCCGCTTCCGCATAGAACAGAGACTGTGGCGTACGAGTCGCGATCAGGTTGTCAATGGTGATATTCCAGTAAGCGATATCCGCAGTCCAGCCATCGGCAAACTTCCAGTTCACACCCAGACTCGTGTTAGTGGATTCTTCTGCATCAAGATCAGGGTTGGAAGAATAGTAGGTGTCATACTGACGTTCCGGACAATCAGCCGCGGCGATGCCGTTGTCAGCACAGGCTTTATAGTCTGTAGCAAACTCAGCTGAAAAGGTAGCAGGGCCATACAGATCAGACAATGCAGGCGCCTTGAAGCCTTTACTCCAGCGGGCACGGAAAGTCAAATCATCATTCATCGCCCAGGTTGCGCCCAGTGAAGGAGAGACCTGGCTACCAAAATCGCTGTAATCATCCGAGCGTAAGGCTGCGTCTACTTCAACGTCTTCAGCAACTGGCATGACCGCTTCTACAAACAAAGCTGTGACATCACGATCACCCGCAGAGGAGTTACCGGCAGAACCACCGATCAGGCCGGCCTCTGAAGCTGCGTCGTACAGGTTCTGGTAGTCGATACTGAATTGTTCTGCACCGGCGACCATCACGACTTCGCCTGCACCGAACAAATCACCGGCAGACCATTCAATGTGACCATACAGTTTTGACATGACAGTAAAGTTGTCCTGTCCAACAGTGGCTCGCATAATGCCTGCGCCTTCAGCAGAGAACGGGTCTACACCATCTTCCAACACCTTGTTGAGGCCAAGCTGTGAAAGGTAATAACGCCCTTGCTCTTTGGCGTCATAACGGTTGTACTGGCCGTAGACTTCGTAACGAATATCATCAGTCAGATCACCACGGAAACCGGTAGTCAGGTCATATTGGATATCAGTAACAAAATTATCGCGGTTACCAACGTTGGTCCAGCGGTAATAACCAGTCAGCAGGTAGTTACCAGCAGTGATGCTGCCATCGGCAAGCAATGCAGGAATATCAAACGGGTTGGTCGGATAATCTTCAGGGAAGTCTCCGGTGTTGCCCCATTTAGCCGCTGGCGGTGCATAGCGACCAAAGGTGTCTACACGCGAGAACAATACATTGGCAAAGAATTCGTGTGAATCATTGATTTCAAAATTGTAATCCACGTATGTGTTGACTCGCTCCATTTCGGCCTTGTTGGCGGAAACATTGGCATAAGCAAAGGCACAAGCAGTGGAAGGTTCACCGGCAGCCCAAGCCTTTGTGAAGTCGATCGCGCCCTGGAAACCATCTGTGGTCGGACAATCGGTTGCCGCCAGTGTCTGGTCATAACCTGTGGTCGGGTCATACAGCCAGACTGTTTTACCATAAAATGAAATACCATCGGTATCCAGATACAGGTCCACCTGACCGTCTCCGCCACCGGTTTCGTCGATACGTGCAGCTGTGTAAGGACGGTCGGCATCGAAGATGGCATCGCGATAGTTGTATTCAACACCAAAGGTTGTGCTGGAGCGGTCGCCTTTTGAACCACCTAATATAGAAAAGCTTTTGTCACCACCATCATCCTGACTTCGCTCACCTTTACGCAAGCTGATTTGCAATCCATCATAATTCTTTTTCATGATGATGTTGACAACACCGGCGATTGCATCGGATCCATAAACGGCAGAAGCTGCATCCGGCAGCATTTCGATACGTTCAACCGCCGCCATAGGAATCATGTTGATATTGACAGAAGCTGCGCCGAGGTTCGGTGAACCCGGAATACGATGGCCATTGATCAGAACCAGTGTTCTGGAACTACCCAAACCGCGTAAATCGATGGTTGCGTTAGATTGTGCTGAACTGCCGGAACGTTCACTGAAAGAACCGTAAGTATTCAATGGAGATGAACGCAGTACATCAGCAATCATCAGATCACCAGATGCATCGATTTGCTGACGATCCATTGAAACGAGGGTACCGGACTCCTGAATGGTCGAACGCGTAATACGCGAACCGGTGACCACAACTTCTTCGACATCCTCGTCATTTTGCTGGGCAAAAGCAGCGGGGGTGACCGTCGCTGTTGCCAGGCTGGCATATAAAGCTAAACGAACTGCTTCCTTGATCAGTCCATTTTTCTGTTTTCTATACATGGTTATGTATCCTCAGTTTTGTGGCAAAAAAACAACGCCACGGTTTGGGTTTGCTAGAGTGAAATAGTTTTATTTGTGAACTAATTCTCCAGTCGCAAGATTAGAACGAATGAAGGCGGGGCGTCAAGGAATCTTTAAGTGTTTTTATGGTCTAAAAAAGATTTTTTGACTAGTGGTCATCACTCGAAAGGTGTAAAAAACACACAGTTGTGCAGACTGCATTTATTTGGTGCAAAGTTCGTATTTTTGGTGCAGAAAAAACAAACTTTTACAACGAAGAACTCTTTTTAATCTGTAGGGCGTTCTCTCGTTTTATTTCGGTATCGAGATAGTTGATCCACTGTCGTGCAGATTTTTTATTGTGTTTGCTTTTACTGGTTTTGAGTGCTTTCTGGAAGGCGGCTTTTGCCTGTTTCATTTGTTTCAGGTTGTAATACCCCATGCCCAGTAAAATATAGGCGGAGTCGGTTTTCTTGACACCACCGGCTTGTATACCTTTTTCGATCGCTGCTATGGCTTTTGGCCATTGGTCGAGGTTGATATAGGCCTGGCCCAGATTGACCCAGGTTTCTCCCGAGTTGGATATCTTGGCAGCTTCGGTCAGCGGCTGAATTGCCTTGGCATCTTCCCGCGCCTGTACCCATGCCTGCGATAACAGGCGCAGGTTTTTTTCATTCTTTTCCAGCGCACCATCGGCCAGTGCGGCTTCGAGCACTTTTGCCGACTTCAGCGGGATGCCATGAATCATGAAAAGGCTGGCAAGATTACGTAGTTGAGTCCCTTTGGTCAGTTGCTTCTTTTCATACATGGCTTCCATAATGCCCAACTGGTTTTTGGTGTCGCCGAGTTGGCTGTAGGAACCGGCCAGATCGCGGAAGTATTGCGCCTTGGGAAACAGGGTGACGAGTTCCTTCAGAACTACAACCATACTTTTGTAATCCTGCAATTCATAGTAGGTCGCGCGTAACAGCAGGTACCAGTTTTCCTTGACCGGTTTGCCCGAAGCTTTGCGCAATTCGATTGCTTTACGCAAGGCGGGAATCGCATTCTTGTATTGCTTGAGTTTGTAATAGGCTTGACCGAGCAAGGCATACGCATCCGGCGAAGGTTTTTCGGTTAGCTTGATCCATTGCTGGATATTTTCCAGTGCCTTTTGGTAATCTTCAGTCAGAAAATATAACTGGCTTAGTGTATAGAGCGTGCTGGTCTTTACACCGAGTTGCAGATCGGGCAGATCCAGCATGGTGTTATAAGCTTTGATCGCTTGCGGATAGTCGTCTTGCGAAAAAGCAATATAGGCATAAAAATTCCAGATTTGAATTCGTTCGGTATTATTCAGCCTGCGCCCATCATTAAGCTTGTCCAGTATGGCTTTGGCTTCTGCATATTGTTTGGCCTGAACCAGTTCCTGAGCCCTGGTCAGTTTATCGTAGATTTTTTTGCGAATCAGTGGCGCCTTGCTTTTCTTTTTATCACTATTCTTTTTTTCAGCGGCTTGCACATCGCTGGTGATTACGATGCTGCTGATCGAGATAGTAAGGCATAAGGATGCGGCAAGCAGCATGCTGGCCAGCGTAGTTGGTCGTGACTGGTGACTGAAACGCATTTTTTTCATCATTCGAGTCGAAAGGTTATCTTGTTACGTACACCTGGAACCTCGATGGGCTTGCCATCTTCGGTGCGCGGTTTGTACTTGAACTTGGAGGCGGCCTTGATCGCTGCGCGATGAAAGATCGTTGATTTCGGCTCGGAGTCGATCACGCGAATATCCTTGGTGCGCCCCTGCTTGGTGACGGTGAACTCCAGCAAGACATAGCCTTCGATGCCACGCGACTGCGCGCGCCTTGGATAGACCGGTGCGACTTTTACAATCGGTAAATATTCGGCATCTCCGGGTGCAAGGCTGATGCCACCCGCAGTCATGGATATATCGGTTTCTACCGGAATCGAAGCGACTACGATTTTTTCCGCTGACGGGTTGTCTTGCGACATTTCCGGTGGTGGTGGTTCGGGTGGTGGCGCTTTCGGTTGTGGTGGTTTTTCCGGTTTGATTTTTTTGCGTTTGATAACTTCATCGCGTTTCACGCGAACAAAATCGACGATGTTGCCGGCCGCATCATCATCCAGACTGCGATCTGCACTGGCGATCAGGTATTGCATGGTGTAGACCAGACCGAAGGTTACGGCCACGGCAAGCACGAAAGAAATCAGGTAGCGAAATGCTGCGAGCATCGAGTTACTGCTCCTGTGCCGCGATCGAGACGTTGTACACTCCGGCCGAGCGGGATGCATCCATAACCTGAATCAGTGTTTCGGTTTTGGATTCTTTGTCTGCCTGTATCACCACGGACCCTTGCGGGTTTTCGGCGTGCAGTCTTTCGATATTTGGGCGTACCGAGCGGATATCAACCTGGCGGCGATCGATCCAGATTTCATTGTCGGCATTAATCGCAATCAATATATTGGCCTTTGCTTTTTTCACGGCGGTTGCCGCTTGCGGGCGGTTGACATCGATACCGGATTCTTTGATGAAGGTCGAGGTGACGATGAAAAAAATCAGCATGATAAAAACCACGTCGAGCATCGGTGTGATGTCGATATCAGCTTCGTCTTCGCTAGTGTTGGCACTGGAAAATCGTTTACGCATAGTTAAATCTCAAATTGGGTTCAGCGCTAGTGAAATGTCATTTTTTCGCTCAGCAATTCACGCGAGCGTTCGGCTTTTTTCTGCAGCCAGGTACTGAGGAAAACTCCGGACAAGGCGACGACCATGCCGGCCATGGTGGGCACGGTGGCCTTGGATACACCCGCGGCCAGTGAGCGTGCATTGCCGGTGCCGGATATGGCCATGACTTCAAATACTTCGACCATGCCGGTAACGGTACCGAGCAAGCCCATTAGGGGGCAGAGTACGACCAGCGCCTTGATGATCGACAGGTTTTTTTCCATATTCATCGAAGCCAGTGAGATAAATTGATCACGGATCTGGTGAGCATACCAACTGCTGCGATCCGCGCGTGCATTCCACAGATCGATATAATGCTTCTGGGTTTTTCCATGTGAAAAAAACAGGTAGAGAATACGTTCGAGCATGAACATCCATAGCACCAGCGCCAGTATCGAAATCGACACCAGCACGGGGCCGCCGAGTTCGAGAAAATCCCGAACCGCTTCGACGATGGTATAAAACTCTGTGATGAAATCCTGCATGGGTGCTTACACCTCAGCGGTGTTTTCGGTCTTGTCTTCACCACTGTGCAAGGCTTCGGCATGTTGTGCAATCATGCCGGACGCCTGTTCTTCAAGCACTTGTAAAATAGCCTTGGATCGGCTGGCGACCAGGGTATGCAAAAGCACGGTCGGAATGGCGACGACCAGGCCCAGCACGGTAGTGACCAGCGCCTGCGAGATACCACCAGCCATCAGTTTCGGATCACCGGTGCCAAACAGGGTAATTGCCTGGAAGGTGATGATCATACCGGTGACCGTACCCAGAAGACCCATCAACGGGGCGACTGCGGCAATAATCTTCAGCAGCATGACGCGGCGCTGCAGGCGCGGGGTTTCGTGCAACAGTGCTTCACCGAGCTTGAGCTCCAGTGTGTCAACATCGGTATCCGGATTCTGGTAATAGACATTGAGAATCCGTCCGAGCGGGTTGTTGGTTTTGGGTTGGTCGGGGTGACGCATTTGCAGGCGCACCTTGATCGCGGTGTAACTCAATACCAGCAGTCGTTCCAGCACAATTAACAGTGCCAGAGCGCCGAGTCCGATAATGATGTAACCGACGATGCCGCCCTGATCAATCCGCTCGCGCAGTGATGGTGATTGCACCAGCAGTGACAGAATCTGGCCACGCGATGGGTCTATACCTACTGGTGTCAACTCGCCCGGAGAACTGGCTTCGAAGGCTTCGATCGCCTTCAGGAAGCGGCCACTGGGCTGGCGAGGTAATTCGAGTACGCGGCCGGTTTCGGCTGAGTAATCGAGGTATTTACCTTGTGACACCAGATTGAAAACGCCGATTCGTGAGACTTCCTGTGTGGCCTTGTCGCCATTGGCCTTGATGATTTCGAGCGGAAACTTGACGACTTTGCCGCTTTCGGTCATTTCCCGTTGTAGTTCAAACCACAGTTGCTCGATATCTTCGATCGATGCGAGCTGGCTGCTGGTTCCCATTTTTTCTGCCAGTTCATTGAGGAATTTGGAACGTTCCGGAAATTGCAATTGGGTCAGCGAGTTTTCAAACTGGCCACGGGCATCACCGGAAGCCTGCTGCAATACGCCAAATAATTCCTTGAGCGAACCGAGGCGGGTTTTCAGTAGTTCGGTCTGCTTGGCGATCTGGGCTTCATTCTTGTCAAACTGCGCTTCCATTTGCGCACTTTGCTTTTCCAGTTTTTTCTGCCTGGCTTTCATTTCCTTCAGCAGTTTTTTCTGGTTATTCTTTTCCGCGATGAAGCGGGCTTCGCGCTCTTTGTTAGTCTTGCGGTCGTCTATGCGACCCTGCTGTACCTGTTTGAGCAAGTCATCCAGTGACAGGGTTTGTGCCGCACGGGCTTGTGGCAAGGCCATAGCCAGCGTAAGGGCAGTTACCCCCAGTATGATTTTCAACGACTTCATTGGGCGGCCTCCGCAGCTTGGATCGGTAACATCAACAGGTCAGGTGCAACCTGCTTGCGGGCGACCTTGAGTCCTTTGGTAACCGAGTTGCGGTAGAGCTGGGCCGGTAATTCTTTCCAGCTTGCCGTTTTCCGATCCCACATGCCGGTATGCTCACGGCTGATGGATTGATAGATCAGTACAGTACGGCCGATCCGTAAAAAGTCGACTTCGCGTTCCTTACCCGCTACTTCGGCAGTGCCTTTGTAGGCTTCGATGGTACGGCCATAGTCGTTTTCGATCTGGTAGGCTTCCAGTACACGGCGGAATTTTTCCGCTGCGGTCACATCGGAGCGTTCCATCATTTTCTTCAGGCGTGCGATACGATTGCTGCGTTCTTGCGGCAGAAACGGGATGTCGAGCTGAATAAACTGATCGAGTGAATCGATCATGCGCACCATTAAGGGGATAATCTGGCGTTCGATCAGGGAGACATCGTTAAGCGACTTTTCCAGTTGCCCGAGCTCCTTGTTTTGATCGTCGAGCTGTTTTTGCAGTAACCCGTTATAGACTTCCAGCCCTTCGACGACTTTCAGCACGGATTTGTAATCGGAGAGCAAATCGTTGGCCTGGTCATTTTCTTTATTGATCTTCTGCTGGGATTTGGCGGATTCGCTGGTACGAGCCTGTTCTACGGACAGGATCTTGTCGACTTTGCCTGCAGACTGTACCCCGGCGGACAGGAATAGCAGGGGAACCGCCAGCACCGGCACGATCAGGCGGCATTTACTACGAGGGAATTGCATGCTTTGCTCTCCGAATGTGTTGGAAACACGATTAGTTGCTTTTAGAAACCCGCGCAGCATACGGTTTCACTTTCGTTTTTTCAAGAGAGTGAACAGCTTTTATTACGAGGCAGTGCTTATTCGTCAAAACCCTGATATTTATTGGGGTTGACAATGCGGCGGCTTGACTGTTAGCAATTGTTAACAGGTCGGGTTATCAAACCAAACGACCGGTTTTTGCAAAGAATGTTAGGCTTGTCGGTGGACAAATGGGTCGCGCCATACGGGTGCTGGCGTTATTTAATTATTCTATTGATGTAAATAAAAGTTATATCTGAACCTCATATTTAACAGTTTTAAAAGAAAACTGACTAATCGGACCGTTTTGATATTTATCTCGACTGGGGACTAGGGTAAAGTAGCCGCGAATTTGACTCGTTCCCGATGTAAATCCTTTTGCTTGTAATCTCGCTGACTCTGCCGAGTTCAACACGGCCGGTTCATGCTGGATTCATTCAGCGAAGGTAACCTGTGAGCTTTAATATGTGTAGTTTGATCCAACTATGACTCAGTATTTTATTCGACGCCTGTTGTTGATTGTGCCGACCTTTATCGGCATTACCGTACTGGTTTTTGTGATTACCCGATTCGTGCCCGGCGGACCGATTGAACGCATGATCGCCGAGGTGCAGCAAGCCTCGATGCAGGCCGGCGGCAGCATGCAGTCAGCCGGTTCTGGCGTCGGCGCGGCCACGCTGGATGAAGATCAGATCCGCGAGCTGGAAAAATACTATGGCTTCGACAAGCCGGTATTGGTCAGTTACTGGGAGTGGTTGCTCAAGGTCGTACAGTTCGATCTGGGTACTTCCAGTCGCTATAGCGAACCGGTGTGGGATACCATCAAGGAACGATTACCGGTTTCCGCCTTTTATGGCATTGTGACGATGCTGATTACCTATTTTATTTCGATACCGCTGGGGTATTACAAGGCGGTCAAACATAATAGTCACTTCGACCATGCTTCGTCGGTGGTCGTGTTTATCGGTTATGCGATACCTTCTTATGTGGTGGGCATCATCCTGCTGGTGGTGTTTGCCTCGAATCTGGAATGGTTTCCAATGGGCGGATTTTACGGGGACGAGTTTGAAGACATGGAAAGCATCTGGCAGCAGATTGGTGACATCTTCTATCATGCGGCCTTGCCGTTGCTGGCATATGTCGCCGGCAGCTTCGCGGTGATGACCTTCATGATGAAAAACGCGCTGATGGATAACCTGGCCGCCGACTATGTGCGCACCGCGATCGCCAAGGGCATTCCGTTTCGCCAGGCCATCACCCGTCATGCCATGCGTAACAGCCTGATCCCGATCGCGACCCATTTCGGCAATAATATCTCGGTCATCATCGGTGGCTCGTTTTTGATCGAAAAGATTTTCAATATCGATGGGCTGGGGCTGCTTGGCTATGAATCGATTGTTGAGCGTGATTATCCGATAGTACTTGGCGTTCTGGTGATTTCGGCGATCTTGCAGTTGCTGGGCAATATCCTGTCGGATATCTGCGTGGCGGTGGTCGATCCGCGGGTACAATTCCGGTAATCCAGCATGGCTTTGTTTACGCTCAACCCGCTGACCCGCAAGAAGGTCAATCGCTTCAAATCGATTCGTCGCGGTTATTACTCCTTTATTATTTTCACTGTGCTGGTGCTGCTATCCTGTGTTGCTGAAATGCTGGTCAACAGTCGCGCACTGGTGGTGCATTATAACGGGGAGTGGTTTTTTCCGACCTACGGCGCAGTAATACCGGGTAAAAAACTCGGGCTGGATTACGATTACGAAACCAATTACCGGGATCTGGAGGCGAAATTCGAACAGGAAAAGGATACAGGCAATTTCGTCATTTTACCGCCGATTCCGTATAACGCTTTTGAAAACGATTTGCGCGATGGCGAATATCCACCGTTTCCTCCTTCTCTGGAAACCCGCCATTATCTCGGCACCGATACCATCGGGCGCGATGTCGCCGCACGCCTGATTTACGGTTTTCGAACGGCGATCTTCTTTTCGCTGATCCTGCTGTTCGTCAGTTACCTGATTGGTGTCAGCATTGGTGCGGCGATGGGTTATTTTGGCGGGCTGTTCGATTTACTGTTTCAGCGCATCATCGAAATCTGGTCGAATATACCGTTTCTGTACGTGATCATGATTGTGTCCTCGATCATGATTCCGAATTTTTTCACCCTGATCGCGATCATTCTTGTGTTCGGCTGGATACAGATGACCTGGTATATGCGAACCGTGACCTATAAGGAAAAGGCACGCGAGTACGTGATGGCGGCGAAAGCGCTGGGCGCATCCAACAAGCGCGTGATTTTCAATCACATCCTGCCCAATACGGTGTCGATTATTGTCACCTTTATTCCGTTTTCCATCGCCAATGGCATTATCGCGCTGACTTCGCTCGATTACCTCGGCTTCGGCCTGCCGCCGCCAACGCCGAGTTGGGGGGAATTGCTGAGCCAGGGTTCCAATAACCTGGAATCACTGTGGATCGTATCCTCGGTCATCGTTGCCATGACCGTGGTACTGGTGATGGTAACCTTTATCGGCGAAGCGATTCGTGAAGCCTTTGATCCGAAAAAGCACACGACCTATGAATAAACTCTTCGCTCATCACCGGTTGGTTTCTGCTTTGCTGATGTTTGCATGCGGGCTGTTCAGCCTGTCGGTAGCGGCGAAACCGCAGTTGCCGGACAACCTGCAATGGTTGACCAATGACGAAGACCCGGTGTTCGCCTCGGACAAAGCGATCAAGGGCGGCACGATTCACGACTGGCTGCCGAGTTTTCCACTCACGCTAAGAACGGTCGGGCCGGATTCCAATGGCAGTTTCAGGCCAAATATACATGGCAACCAGATGCAACTGGTGAATACGCACCCCGACACCGGCAAGTTGATTCCGGGACTGGCTACGCACTGGGCTTATGGCGACGATCAAAAAACCATGTACTTCAAACTCAATCCCCAAGCCCGCTGGTCGGATGGTAAACCGGTGACGCCGGAAGATTTTGCGTTTACGCTGGATTTCATGCGCTCCAAAGAGATCGTCGCACCCTGGTACAATAATTTCTTTACTACCGAAGTCGATAAGGTCATTATTTTTGATGACCACACGCTGGCCATCTCCAGCACCAAGCCACGGCCGCAAGATGAACTGCATGTCTATACCTCGGAGAATACCCGGCCCATTCCGCGACATTTTTATAAAAGCCTGAAAGGGTTTGTCAAGAAATATAACTGGAAAGTGGTACCCAATACCGGCCCATATCAGATCAGCAAGATCAAGAAAGGCAAGAGTATTACTTTCAAGCGTAAAAAAGACTGGTGGGCGGCGGACCTGAAATATTATAAAAATCGCTTCAACGTCGACAAGGTCAAGTTTACCGTCATACGCGATCGCAACCTGGCCTGGGAATACTTTCGCAAAGGCAAGCTCGATGTATTTGATTTGACCTTGCCGCTGTACTGGCATGAAAAAGCCAGGGGCGATATTTTCGACAAGGGCTATGTGCACAAGCTGTGGTTTTATACCGAGTCGCCCCAGGCATCGCAGGGGATCTGGCTGAATCAGGATAATGAAATTCTCAAAGACAAAAATGTACGGCTCGGCATTGCCCATGCATTCAATATCGGCAAGGTTAATGAGCAAGTATTGCGCGGTGATTATGTGCTGAAAAACTCGATCAGTTCCGGCTTTGGCGACTTTACCAATAAAGATATCCGCGCGCGCAAATTTGATCTGGCCAAGGCCGATGAATATTTCAGCAAGGCCGGCTGGGGGCAGCGCGGGCCGGATGGCATTCGGGTTAAAGATGGCAAGCGATTGTCGCTGACCACCACCTATGGTTATGAAGCGCATACTCCACGGCTGGTGGTATTGAAGGAAGAATTCAAGCGTGCCGGTGTGGAAATAAAATTACGCAAGCTCGATGGCGCGGCTTCTTTCAAGTCAGTTCGGGAGAAAAAACACGACATCTGGTGGGGCGCGCTGATTGGTGGCCGCTGGCCGCAATACTGGGGCCAATTCCACTCGGATAATGCGCACAAGCCGCAGACCAATAATTTTACCAATACCGATGACCCGCAAATGGATCGACTGATCGGCGCTTTCAAATCGTCCACCAATACCGAACAACGCGTTCAACTGGCGCATCAGATACAACAATTGATTCATGACCAGAGCGCATGGATCGCAGGGCTCGATGTACCTTATGTGCGCAATGCCTACTGGCGCTGGGTGCGCTTTCCAGAAGTGCCGGGCACGCGCCTGCTGGGCAGTCGTGCACCCTATGTATTTGATTACAATGGCGCTTTCGATGTTTCGGACGGTGGTCAGTTATGGATCGACCCGGAAATCAAAAAAGAAACTCTCGCAGCCCGGAAACAAGGCAAGGCCTTTGCGCCGGTTACCCGTATCGACACCACTTACAAGGTTGAGTGAAAACAATGAATAACACTTTTTTCATGAAAATAATAACCCGCGCCTCGATGTTGCTGATTGCATTGGGATTATCGGCAACGGCTATAGCGGCCCCCAAGTTGCCGGATAACCTGGAATGGTTGACCAATGACTCTGACCCTGTTTTCGCCTCGCCGGAAGCCAAAAAAGGGGGCACATTGCGATCTTTTCTGTTGAGCTTTCCGTTGACGCTGCGCTATGTCGGACCGGATTCAAACGGGGGATTTCGATCTGCCATTCTGGGTAACAAGATGCAACTGGTTGCCAGCCATCCGAATACAAAAAACCTGTTTCCCTCGCTGGCGACACACTGGGCATACAGTGACGATAATACCACCATGTATTTCAAGTTGAACCCGAAGGCACGCTGGTCTGATGGCAAGCCGGTTACGCCGGAAGATTTTGCCTACACCCTCGAATTCATGCGATCAAAGGATATCGTCGCACCCTGGTATAATACCTATTACAACGATGAAATCGGTGAAGTGGTGATTTATGACCGCCATACCATCTCGGTTTCCAGCGCCAAGCCACGTCCCCGAAATGAATTGCATGCCCATGTCGCTATCAGCCCGACACCGCGTCATTTTTACAAGGGAGACCTGAAAAATTTTGTCAAAAAACATAACTGGTCGGTTGCGCCGAACACCGGGCCTTATCAAATCAGCAAGATCAAGAAAGGAAAAAGCATTACTTTCAAACGAAAAAAAGACTGGTGGGCACAAGACCTGATGTATTACCAGAATCGCTTTAATGTGGACAAGATCAAATACACTGTAATTCGGGATATCAACCTGGCCTGGGAACATTTCAAGAAAGGAAAACTGGATATGTTCGGCTTGACCTTGCCGTTGTACTGGCATGAAAAAGCCAAGGGTAAAATCTTCGATTACGGTTATGTCCACAAACTCTGGTTCTACAAGGAAGCCCCGGAATATGCCTATGGCTTGTGGCTGAATCAGGATAACCCGATTCTCAAGGATGAAAATGTTCGGCTGGGCATTGCCTATGCAATGAATATCGACAAAGTCAATGAAAAGGTGTTGCGTGGCGATTATCAACGCATGCATTCCTACTCGACCGGCTTTGGAGACTTTACCGACAAAACCATTCATGCCCGACCTTTTGATCTGAAACTAGCGGATAAATATTTCAATCTGGCCGGTTGGAGCAAAAGAGGACCGGATGGCATTCGTGTCAAGGATGGCAAGCGGCTCTCTTTATCCGTCACATACGGTACGGATTTGCACACGCCGCGTCTGGTGGTTTTGAAAGAAGAATTCAAACGTGCCGGAGTGGAGCTGGTGTTACGCAAGATGGATGGAGCGGCTTCATTCAAGTCAGCGTTGGAAAAAAAGCATGACATGTGGTGGGGCGCACTGGGTGGCGGTGATTTTCCGCAGTACTGGGGGACTTTTCATTCAAAAAATGCCCATAAACCGCAAACCAATAATCTGACCAACACCGATGATCCGGAACTCGATAAATTGATTGAAGCTTACCGCTCTGCCATGACCACAGATGACCGGGTACGTCTGGCCAAACAGATACAGCGGATTATTCATGAGCAGAGCGCCTGGATACCGACCCTGCATGCTCCTTATGGTAGAGTCGGCTACTGGCGCTGGATCAAAATGCCCAAGCCGCCGGGTACTCGCATAGGCGGGCCGGCCACCGATGCATTCGACTTCAATAACTCGTTCTCCACCTCGGATGGTGGCATGTTCTGGATCGATGAAGAAGTCAAGAAAGAAACCCTGCAGGCGAAAAAGAAAGGCATCAAATTCAAGCCAGTGACGATCATCGACACCACCTACAAGGTGACCCCAGACTAATGTCCGAACCGCTGTTACAAGTCAAACATCTGGCGACCGAGTTTCAGACCGAACAGGGGCTGGCGCGGGCGCTGGATGATATCAGCTTCGAGGTGAATGCTGGCGAAACGCTGGGCATCGTCGGCGAATCGGGTTGCGGCAAGAGTGTGACTTCGTTGTCGATTATGCGGCTGTTGCCGAAACCGGCCGGCAATATCGTGCAGGGCGAAGTCATTTTTGATGGTCAGGACTTGGTCCAGCTACCGGCCGACGACATGCACAATATTCGCGGCAACCGCATTGCGATGATTTTTCAGGAACCGATGACCGCGCTCAACCCGGTGTACAGGATCGGCCGCCAACTGGGTGAAACGCTGGCCTTGCATAACCCGAAAATGAGCAAGTCAGACATCCGCGATGCCTCGATCCGAATGCTCGAACGGGTCGGCATTCCTGCGCCCGAGCGGCGCTTGAAAGAATATCCGCATCAGTTGTCCGGCGGCATGCGCCAGCGTGTGATGATCGCGATTGCGCTGCTGTGTAATCCGGAGATACTGATCGCCGATGAGCCGACCACTGCGCTCGATGTAACGATTCAGGCACAGATTCTGCAATTACTCAAAGACTTGCAACAGGAAACCGGCATGGCGATTATTTTCATCACTCATGATCTGGGAGTGATCGCCGAACTGTGCGATCGCGTGCTGGTGATGTACGGCGGCCGCATCATTGAGCAGGCCGATATCAACACCCTGTTTGACAAGCCCGGCCACCCGTACACGCGCGGTTTGCTGAAGGCGATTCCACGCCTTGATCAGCCGCCCAAGGAAGAATTAAGCACGATTCGCGGCATGGTACCAAGCCTGTTCGATTTTCCGCCGGGTTGTCGTTTTCAAAACCGTTGTGATTTCGTGCAGGAACGCTGCAGGCAGGAAACCCCGGAGCTGGAAACCTATAATGATGGCCAGCAAGTGCGCTGTTTCCGTTTTCGGGAGTTGGTGAATGAGTGATCCGATGTTATTGAAGGTGGATGATCTGAAGATGCATTTTCCGGTGCATGGCGGAATTTTCTATCGCCAGATCGCGACTGTGTTTGCAGTCGACGGAGTCAGCTTTGCACTGCCGCATGGCAAAACCCTGGGGCTGGTCGGTGAGTCCGGCTGTGGAAAATCGACCGTCGGGCGTGCATTGTTACGGCTGTATGACCCGACCGATGGACAGGTATTATTTGATGAGCGGGATATCACTGAACTGAAAGGGGAGCAATTGCGGGAATTGCGTCTTGGTATGCAAATGATTTTTCAGGATCCGTTCGAATCACTCAATCCACGCCACACCATTGGCGATATCCTCGAAGAACCATTTATTATTCATCAGATGGGCAGCCCGGCCGAGCGCCGAGCCAAGGTGCTGGAACTGCTTGACAAGGTGGGCATGCCGGCGGATGCGGTGCATAAATATCCACATGAATTTTCCGGTGGACAGCGTCAACGCATCGGTATTGCACGCTCGATCGCATTGAAACCGAAATTGATTATCTGCGATGAGCCGGTGTCGGCACTGGATGTGTCGATTCAATCGCAAATCCTTAACCTGTTGCTCGATCTGCAACAGGAAATGGGCATGGCGTACCTGTTTATCGCCCACGATTTATCCGTGATCAAGCATGTGTCGGATCAGATTGCGGTCATGTATCTGGGGCGCGTGGTCGAGATTGCCGATAGTGAAGATATGTATGCCAATCCGCAGCATCCGTACACGCAGGCGCTGATTGCATCGATTCCGGTGCCGGATCCGCGTCAGCGAAAAGACTTCAAGCCGTTGCAGGGCGAAGTACCCTCGCCACTCAATCCACCGCCAGCCTGTCATTTTGTTGACCGCTGTGCCTATGTGCAGGAAATCTGCCACCGCGAAAAACCGATGCTTCGGTCGCTCGAGGATGACGGACATCAGGTGGCTTGCCATTTTGCCGGTGAATTGCGGGCGAGCCAGCGCTAAAGGATGGATCCTGTGGCCGGGCGGTTTCGGCGATTTCAATCGAACCTGCGTCTGTGTAATCTGGTTCAGGAATCCGCTCCTCGATGGCGATGCCTGAGGAATTTTACGAAGCCGGTTCTCCCGGCAAATAATTACGGCGTAAACAGGGCTAGAGCCGCGATTCATTTTCCAATGCTGCGCATAGTCCACGGGCAGAAGTCGCAAACTGAAGTAACCTCAAGGCAAGGTGCTTCGAAAGTCCCTGGCCGCTTGAAATCCTCACTAACGGGCGAGCAAATCCCGAGATCCGGGTTTCTCTACAACGCAGCGTTCTTTCAACCGGTACCTGCATATCCAAAGCACTGCAACTGCCTTATTGTGAACCGGTACACAAGGGAACGCGATATTGATATTTGCCGGAGTGATACTCAGGAGCCGAATCATCCATGACACGCGTACAGGCGAACCTGGTTTTACTGCTGGCCGGGATGATCTGGGGTATCGGTTTTGTCGCCCAGTCCAGCGCGATGGATTCGATTGGTCCGTTCCTGTTTATCGCGTTGCGATTTGCAGTGGCCACGCTGGTGGTATTACCGTTTTCTCTGATCGAAATGCGCCAGTCTTCGTTACCGTTGCGGCGTTCTGACCTGCAGGGTTTTATGTGGATCGGGCTGGCCCTGTTTGCCGGTATGTCTGCGCAACAGGTCGGGCTACTGACAACCAGCGTTACCAATTCCGGCTTTCTGACCGGGCTGTATGTCGTCATCACACCGGTTTTGTCTGTATTGTTTTTGCGCGCGAAACCACATTTCATCGTCTGGCCCGGCGCTGCCTTGTCGCTGGCGGGCATTTATCTGCTTGGGCAGGGGCGATTGACGTCGCTGCAGATCGGCGATTACCTGACCTTGCTGTGCGCTCTGTTCTGGGCGATTCAAGTGATGCTGATCGGTAAATTTGCTACCGAATCCGCCAGGCCCTATACCTTGTCACTGGTTCAGTTTTTGATCTGCGCGATGCTGGGGCTTAGCGTCGCTGTGCTGTCCGAGCCGGTAGAGATTGACCTCATCCTGCCGGCGCTCCCGGAGATTCTGTTCGCCGGTGTCTTTTCCAGCGGGGTTGCCTTTACGCTGCAAGTGATCGGGCAGCGCTATACCACTGCTTCTCAGGCGGCTATCTTTTTATCTTCAGAGGCCTTGTTTGCCGCGCTGTTTGGCGCTTTGTTACTGGGCGAAAGGCTCAGTTTCTGGGGATATATCGGCTGCTTGCTGATGTTTACCTCGATCCTGCTGGTGGAGTTGATACCCGAGCTGCAACGTAAGCGAACCGCCGCATCCGCAAACAGCGGGTAGACGGTTTTGACGGATCAGGCTGCACCAGCTCTGTGGTGAATCCGCGATCAATGTGATAACTTGACCTCATGAAATATTCGGATTTTGGCGAGAAATTCAATCGACATGCCGGCATCTCGCAGTTGATGGCGGATTTGAGTGAAGGCTTGCAACGCGAAGACATGATCATGCTCGGAGGCGGCAATCCGGCGGCCATTCCGGCGGTGTTGGAGGTATTTGAGCAATCACTGCAACAACTGCTGCAATCCGGCGAGTTG
Organism: Gammaproteobacteria bacterium; assembly: GCA_024763505.1. GTDB lineage: Bacteria > Pseudomonadota > Gammaproteobacteria > JACNJF01. The sequence goes on along the minus strand of JANTFI010000019.1, from coordinate 2,716 downwards.
CTTGGCGGTCTGGCGAATTATGACTCCGCGCAGGGCAATCAGGCTTTTCTGGAGACGCTGGCCGACTATTTTCAACAGCAATTCGGTTGGGCGATTACCACCCGGAACATTGCTCTTACGCATGGCAGTCAGTCCGCTTTTTTTGCCCTTTTTAACAGCTTTGCGGGTAAAACCGGTTCGGCTCGCAAGCATGTGTTGTTACCGATCACACCGGAATATATCGGCTATAGCGATGTCGGCATTGAAGACGACTTGTTTGTCAGTAGCCTGCCGCAGATCGAAAAGCTGGAAGATCAAATGTTCAAATATCATATTGATTTTGAGCAACTGGATATTAACCGGCAAACCGGGCTGATCTGCGTCTCGCGCCCGACCAACCCCAGCGGTAATGTGCTGACCGATGCCGAGTGTCAGCAACTCGACCGGCTGGCGCGACAAAACGATGTGCCGCTATTGGTGGATAATGCCTATGGCACGCCTTTTCCGAATATTATTTTCAGCGATGTTCAGCCTTTCTGGAATGACAACACCATAGTTTGTCTGAGTTTATCGAAACTCGGCTTGCCCGGTACCCGCACCGGCATTGTCATTGCCAATGAGGAGGTGATCGGTCAGTTGGCCAATATGACCGCTATCATCAGTCTGGCTCCTGGCGGCTGTGGCGCGACGTTGGTCAATCAATTGATGCGTGAGAATACGCTACAGGCACTGTGCAATGATGTGATCCGTCCCTATTATCAAATCCGTTGCGAACAAGTGATTACCTGGTTGAAGCAGGCGGTTGACGATTCGCGTCTGCATATTCATCTACCGGAAGGTGCGATTTTTGTCTGGCTGTGGTTCGAAGAGCTTGCCATCAGCACCGACGAGTTATATCAGGAATTGAAACAGCGCGGCTTGCTGGTCGTGCCCGGCAAATATTTTTTTCCGGGGCAGGGCGAGAATGGCAGCCATGCGCAAAGCTGTATTCGCATGAATTACGTTCAGGCAGAATCCGATCTCAAAAAGGGAATCGATATCCTCGCCCGAACGCTCAAGCAATTCTGGTAGCGGACGCTAGCCGCGCCAGCAGTCAGATGATGCTATTCGTGGTGCGCCGACTTGCTAACGAACATCTTGATAAAAAACACCATCATACCGATTATAAATAACACGGTGCCAAGAGAAAGAATTCCGACCCAATCGCTGAACAGACTTAAAAATAAATCCATGATGACGCTCCTGATTTAGAATGTAACTGGATTCTAAATTAGCTGGACCGATCTGCATTGATCAAGATCAATTAGACAGGATTTTCGGAGATTCAATCCGGACTGGCGCTGATTGTTACCTATTTCGAGGTGTGGGTGAAAACACCATCCCAGTCCTCACCGGGCGGATGGTTTCTGAACAGGCTGATACGGTCCAGATAGAGTGCATACAGGGCACATTCCGGGAAAGAACGGCTGAGGTTAAAGAATTCCATTTCGGCCTTGTCCCAATCCTGCTGGCGGTAGTATCTAAGTGCGAGTTTATAGCGCGACAACTCGGCTACTACCTGCTTGCTGATGTCATTCTTGTGGCCGATCGGTTCATAGATGGTGATCGGTTCGTTTTTACCTTTGACCCGGACCTTGTCGAGCTCTTTGAAGATGAATTCCTCGACGGCGGTCCTGGTGGTTTCGCTGACGATCATGCTGACCCCGTAGGCTTTGGTCAAGCCTTCCAGACGGGAGCCGAGATTGACGGCATCGCCCAGTGCGGTATAGGCGACGCGGAACTCCGAACCCATGTTGCCGACGCTCATCATGCCGGTATTCAGTCCGATCCCGATATTAACCGGGGGCCAGCCTTTCTCCTTGAATTCCTGTTGCATGATCTTGAGTTCCTTGAGCATGTCGAATGCAGCGTACAGGGCGTGGCGGGCATGCTCCTGATCCTGCATCGGCGCGCCCCAGAAAGCCATGATGGCATCGCCCATATATTTATCGATGGTGCCGCGATGTTTGTGGATTACGCGTGTCATGGGCGTTAACAGCGCATTCATCAAGCGGGTGAGTTGCTTCGGGTCCAGACCCTCCGAGATGCTGGTAAAGCCGCGTACATCTGAAAACAGAACCGTCATTTCGCGGCTTTCTCCTTCCAGCGAAAACTCGTTTTCGGTTTCACTCATTTCATCCACCAGTTCGGGCGGAATATATTGCCCGAACATATGGGCCAATTGGCGTTTGCCGCGGGATTCGATAAAAAATCCATAGGTCATGTGCAAGGTAAACAGCAGGGCGATCAGCAGCAGGGACGAGGCCAGCGGCAGAATCAGCAGATTATTCCAGGCCAGCAGCGTGCCGCCGATGACGATCAGGGCCATCAGCAAACTGCTCAGAGCTGCCAGCACCGGAGGCAGGTAAGTCAATACCAGAAAGGTGAGCACGCCCACGATAATCAGAATGGTGAATTCATAGCCTACGACCCAGGCCGGTTTCTGGCGTATGGTGTTGTTTAAAATGCCGGATACGATATTGGCGTGTACCTCGACACCGGGGTAAATATTTTGCACCGGAGTAGAGCGTAAATCGAGCAAGCCGGGTGCGGTGGTACCGATCAATACGATCTTGTTGGCCAGGCTTTTTATATCGGCGGACTTGTCCAGCACTTTCCAGGCAGAAATATATTCAAAACTACCCTGTCGGCCTCGGAAAGGCACATAAACTGCGCCGTTGTGATCCACGGGAATGCG
>JANTFI010000018.1 GCA_024763505.1 Gammaproteobacteria bacterium | reverse complement strand
CTCACTCGGATTTATAGAAAATGATCGGATGACTACCGTAATGCAGGAGTACCTGATTCCGCTCAAGCGCTTCGAGATTTTCACGTTCAATATGCGGGAAATATTCACCCGCTATGATGTAGACATCGACCGCATTTTGATTGAATACCTGCCGCAGGATCACCTGGGTTTACTGGCCGGAGCCGAGCCGCAAGCCTTTTCTTTTCGCATTATCTACTACCAAAACAAAACCCGGGAAAGCAAGCAGAAAACAGAACAATGGACGCGTGAACTGGTACGGGCTTCTCGCGAGTCCAATGGCATTCATATTTTGCCGTTTGTGATGCGGGATACCACCGAGCAATTGCTCAATGCCTATTCGGGAGCTGAAGCTTTTTTTGTATTAAAGCGCCAGACAGACCCGGATTGCCGTTTCAGAAATTTGTTCTGGGATCAGCATCTGGATAAAATCTATGCTACAAAATTGCCGCTGGAGGCCGAGAAATAACATGAGAATCTTGCATACCATGCTACGCGTAGGCGATCTGGATCGCTCCATCCGGTTTTACACCGAAATTCTGGGTATGACCTTGCTGCGGCAGAAGGAATATCCGGACGGCGAATTTACGCTGGCCTTTCTCGGCTACGGTGATGAGTCCGAGCATTCCGCGATCGAGTTGACCTACAACTGGGGCGTCAGCGAATATCAGCTCGGCGATGGCTTCGGCCACATCGCGATCGAGGTGGACGATGTCTATGAAGCCACCGATCGCATCAAGAAACAGGGTGGCGTGATTCTGCGTGAAGCCGGACCCATGAACGCCGGTAGCACGATTCTGGCCTTTGTCGAAGACCCGGATGGATACCAGATCGAGTTACTTGGTCGCAAGAGTTGATCTCTGCCTGCTTTACAATCGAATCTCCGCAAAAGGGCATAGTTTCTCAAGCCGAAAAATCTGTAGAGACTGTCCACCCCTTTTTTAATCTATTCTGCTTAGTGGAGACTGCAAATGTCTGATATGAGTCTGAACCCGACCATGCAACTCATGCGCCGACACAGTTCGGTGCGCCAGTTTCGGGATGAAGCAATTGCCGACGATCTTTTGCAAGATATTATCCGTTGCGGCCAGGCAGTGTCTTCCAGCAGTTTTATTCAAGCCTGTTCGGTGATTCGGGTGACTGATCCGGAAAAACGCAAGCTTCTGGCTCGCGCCGCCGGCAATCAGGCGTATGTCGTACAGGCGGCCGAGTTTCTGGTGTTGTGTGCCGATATGGCTCGCATCGAATACTGCTGTGAAAAAAATGATCTAGGCACGCTCGAAGGGTATACCGAACATTTTTTACAAGCCACGGTCGATACAGCCCTGGTGGCTCAGAACATGCTGTTGGCGGCCGAGTCTGCAGGGCTGGGCGGAGTTTTTATCGGTGGTATTCGCAACGAAATTCAAACGGTTTCCGATTGTCTGGCTCTGCCGGAAAGTGTGTATCCTGCGTTCGGGCTTTGTTTGGGCTGGCCCGAGCAGAAACAGCCGGTCAAACCCCGTCTGCCAGTGTCAGTGGTGATGCATGAAAACGGTTATGACTCATCCTCACTGCAACAACAGGTAGACGAGTATGATGCGCAAATGGCCGACTATTATGCGACTCGGCAGAGTAATGCACGGGTCAGTAACTGGTCACAGCAAAGCGCAAATGCGGTACAGGGCAAGCGCCGTGAACACATGCTGGCTTTCTTGCAGCAGCAGGGGTTTCTCAAGCATTAGCGCGGTTGCCGATTGCGTGGCGCTTAGCGCAGACCTTCCAGATTGGCGATCATCAAATTCTGCTTGCGTTTGATATCGCGCTGTATCTGGTGAGCGATGTCGGTATCCGGATTCTTGTGCTGCTCACAAAACTCGATATTGCGCTTGCTGACTTTTTTGACGGATTTTTCCATCGCTTTGGCTACGATGGCAGTGATTTTTTCCAGTTCCTGTTCGCTGATTTCGGTACGCAGGGTGTTGCGGATTTCTTCGGCAGCGGTCTTGGCGACTTTTGTTAATTTCATGGTTTCCTCCTGTTTAACGAGTTCAGACATCACTGTAGCAAGAATGGATGGTTTTGTTCTACGACCGTCGTGATTCGTTACGATTTTTTGATTGTAAGCGTAGAAGAAATTCGCATTGGCATCGAGACTGTCATACTCCTCGCTGGTTGCCCCACAACAAGGCATGTAACTGCGGCAGGACACGCGCCTGATACCAACCTTCCTGACAAACCTTTTCCGTCAGCCAGCGTTGCTGCTGCAGAATCTGAGTTACGCTGCTGTCACTCTCCGGTTGCGGGTTGCAAGCTTGCAGCGAGAGTGGAATTTTTGGATAGCGCTGATTAAGCTCGCGCGCGAATTCGAAATCCTCGTCATCAGCCACCACGATCTTGAACTGGATATCAGCGTTGCCGGCCATTTCGATACATTGCTCAACCTTGTTCCAGTCGTTATTCATGCCGCTGGAAGGCGGCTTGGGGCTGAGTACCAGGGTATCTAGCAGATTAAACCAGTCGCGCGCTACGCTGCCCTGGGTTTCGATGGAAAAGTGGTAACCGGCCTGCTTGCCGCGGCTGATCAGATCACCCAGTGGTTGCAGCGCCGGGTTTCCGCCGGACAGCGTGACCAGAATCGGTGCCCGGGCCAGCGACAGGATGCGTTGCAATACCTGAGCGGTAGTCATGGCGATCCACTGGTCCTTGAATTGTGGCTCGACTGCATAACGTGTATCGCACCAGTCACAGCGAAAATCACAGCCGCCGGTGCGCACGAAAACGGTGGGCTGGCCGATCAAGTGACCTTCACCCTGAATGGTCGGACCGAAGATTTCGCTGATACGAATCAGCGCTTCGGGCTGGCTCATGGCCGATATTCCGCCCAGGTTTTCGGCGTTTCGCTGATGCGCATGGCCGAGGTTTGCGGCCAGCGCGCGTGGCACCAGTCGAATAAATGCCTGGCCAGTTTTTCCGAGGTGACGCCATCATCACCGAGCACTTCATTGAGATGCCGGTGGTCGAGGGTATTATCGATGTATTGTTTCAATTCGCACAGTTCATTGTAATCGAGGACGAATCCATGCTCGTCCAGTTTTTCGCTTTCAAGCTCGATTTCGACGATGTAATTATGCCCGTGTAACCGCGCGCAGGGATGGCAATCGCCGAGGCCAAACAATTGGTGCGAAGCGCTGAAATGAAATTGTTTGCTGATGCGAAACATATCAGGTCACCGATTGCCAAAAGTCTTCATCTTCGTATTCGGTCGGGTCTTCGACACCGGCCAGATGAAACGCTTCGCGCCTTTCGACGCAGGTGCCACAGCGTCCGCAATGTTTGTCCTGCCCCTTGTAGCATGACCAGGTATCGGCAAACGGGACTTGCAGGCGCTGACCGGCGCGTACGATATCAGCCTTGGACTGATACACAAACGGAGCGAACAGTTCGATCTCTGCCAGGTCCTGCAATGCCAGTTTCTGCATTGCTTCGAAGCTGTCGATAAATTCAGGGCGGCAATCGGGATAAATGAAATGGTCGCCACTGTGCACGGCGGCGGCGACGGCATCAGCCTGGTTTGAAACTGCCATGCCAAACGCGATACTGAGCATGATGGTGTTGCGGTTTGGCACCACGGTGGATTTCATCGAAGCTTCGGCGTAGTGGCCATCCGGCACATCGATGTCGTCGGTCAGTGATGAACCGGTCAATACCTTGCCGACGGCGGTGATGTCGACCAGTTGAAACGGCACGCCGAGTTTTTCGGCGCACAGCCTGGCATATTCGACTTCCTTTTGATGGCGTTGACCGTAATCGAAGCTGACGATGCCGGATAGTTCACGCTGTTCGGCGACCAGATAGGCGAGGGTGACGGAATCGAGTCCGCCGGAGCAAATAACGATTGTTTTCATGAGGTTTCCTTGTTTTAACCGGGTAGGTTCTGCGACCGGGATTCGACATTCGAATCGGCGCGGATTATAACTCCGCCGCGGCTAAAAGCAACCGGAGTAACTCGGTTGCCGAATATATCTGTGGGTTCGATCAGGCGCTTGTACGATAACGTTCGACAAAACGCTGTAGAATCTTTTGCGCCCACGGTGTCGGTGCACGGCTGACTGCTTCGATCAATTGCTCGGCTTCCTGCGGCTTGAAATAGCCGTGATGCTTGTAGGCATGAATGCGCAGCGTGAAACCTTCGGCATCGCCTTCGGGGTGAAACTGCGTGGCGTAAACATTTTGACCAACGCGAAACATTTGCACCGGACAGGCATCGCCGGTCATCAGCAGGGTAGCGCCTACGGGCGTGACGTCGCAGGCTTCCTTGTGGCCGAGCAATACGGAAATTTTATCCGGGAAGCCTTGCAGTAACGGGTCGTCTTTCGCCGCTGCGGTGAGTTGAATATCGACGATACCGACCGCTTCACCAAAGCGTTTCGAAATCGGGCTACCGAGGTAACTGCCGAGCAGACCATTGCCGGAACAAGCCCCGAGAAACGGAAAATCGCGCGCCACCACCTGATCGAACAAGTGTTGGAAGTCCTGCTCGATCTGTAACTGAATCGGCGTTTTTTCATTGGCCGGGGTGCTGATATCAAACGGGCTGCCACCGACGATGATGGCACTGAAATCTTCCAGCCGTATTGCAGGGATGCCGTTTTTTTCGATGCGTATGCGGTGCGTGTCTGCGATATCCAACTGACCGTATTTCAAAATAGAGGCGAATTCATTGTCGGAGGTATCATCTTCCGGGCGTAATTGCAGAATCAGCACGGGTTTGGTACGCGTCATGGCAGGTATTTGTCTGTGAAAACGGGCGCTATTCTACAGCACTGTGCGACAAACACGATGTTTCTGACGGCATCGCCGAATGACTTTATAATGCTGCGATGAAATCCCTGTTTTCCAGCGCTATGATCGACCGCCGCGGCTGGCAGCGTAGCGATTCGCAGCGCATTGAGGCGTACAAGCATTGTGATCGAAGCCGTTTTATTCTATGGTTCGAGGGCAAACTGTTGCAAGGCGTGTCCCGCGGTTTTTACTTCACTGCCTCAGAGTATCCAGATGCTGCCGGATCTGAACCGGTGTATCTCGGCCACCATGACGGTTGTGCCTATTTCACCGCCGAGTTGGGTCAGCTTCCATCGGCTTTCGACAATCATCGCTTAACCGGTTTACGCGCTGCCTGTATAGGTGTCGATGCGCTGGAACGCACGCTGCTGTTTCACGCCCGTGGCATGCTCAATTGGCATCAGCGCCAGGCTTTTTGTTCGTTTTGCGGTCACCTAATGCAATCCACGCATGCCGGTCATGCGCGGCAGTGCAGCAATCCGGACTGCGCCCGAATTCATTACCCGAAAATTGACCCGGCGGTGATTTTTTCTGTGACCTCAGAGCAACAGGGGACGCCAAAAATCCTGCTGGCGAGGAAAAAGGAATGGGATGATCATCGCTACTCGGTACTGGCCGGTTTTATCGAGCCGGGCGAAACACCGGAAGATAGCGTGGCGCGCGAAGCCTATGAAGAAACCGGCCTGACGGTGCGCGAGGTGGAATATATCGCCGCCCAGCCGTGGCCTTTTCCGGATGCGCTGATGCTCGGGTTCAGTTGCCGTACAGATGAAAATGATATAACCCTGCTCGATGGCGAACTGGAGCGCGCGGCCTGGTTTAGCGCCGATGAGATCGAGCAGGGACTTGCGCGGGAGCGTTTCCAAATGCCGTTCGAGCAATCCATCGCGTGGTATTTGATCAATCGCTGGTTTGCTGAAATCAAAGGCTATGATTTGCCCCGCACAAGCTGACAACCAATGAAAGCAGGCAAAAAACTTTAATGGCGAAAAAATTCATTAGGAAACCGGAAGCGGCTGTCGCTGGTATTCGTTATGTAGTGATGCTGTGGTGCTGGTTGCTGATTGGCCTGCCCGCTTCAACACTGGCGCAACCGGCGGTCGATTTTCCGGCCATTATCGACAATGGAAGACTATCGGCGCTGGCTTATCGAACCGAGTCCGAAATCCGGCGAGTGCTAGCCACAGCGAGATTAACCCTGCAAGCCTATGAAGTCATCGAAGATATCCAACTGGCGTATTTCATCGTCCGCGATGAAAAAGCCCGTCGACAAACTATCGTACTGCGTGGAACCTCTAATGCCGAGAATGCGATACTGGATATTTCAGCCAATCTGGTGAAAGACCCGCACAGTGGCCTGATGCTGCACGAAGGCTTTGCCTACGCAGCCTGGCAAGTGTTTTTGCGTATCCGCGATCAGCTCGAAACGGCGTGGCGCATTGATACTACCGGGCACAGTCTCGGGGGCGCGTTGGCATTGGTGCTGGCCAAGTACCTGCAATTGAGTGATTTTCAGGTCGGGCAAGTGATTACCTTCGGCCAGCCCAAGGTGACCAACATCGATGGCGCCAAATCCTTTGCCGGATTTCCGGTGATCCGCGTGGTCACGCCGCTGGATATGGTGCCGCTGTTACCGCCATTCGACCCGGTCAAGATGGCGACGGGTGATATCCAGATTTACTGGCATGCAGGTATCGAAGTGCTGTTGCTAAAGGGCAATCGTTATTCAATTTTGCAGGGTATTCAAAGCATGATGCGAACTACCGGCTTCGATCGGCAGGATATCACCGGGCAAGCGCTGAGCCATCATTCGATGGATTATTATTTGCAATTGCTCAGTGACAAGAATGCCAACGCGCAAGCCGTGCCGTTTGAATCCGGCTTCAATCTTTTTCGTCTGTTTGGCGGCAGTTCGCAGTAGGCTGGTAAGCGGCCGGGTTCTCATCAGCGGCGCGGACTCAGTGTCGGCTACAAGGTCTATAGCAGGACGATGAAAGCGTAGTGGCCACGCGTCTACGTGATGCTTCGCAAGCCTTGAGAAGGCTTGTTAGCGGCTGTTTTCTCCACCCAGTGTTACCGGTGCGGCTGCAACAAAGCGATCCCGCCTCATCTACCGGGTCCGGTTGGTAAGGCAGGAGCGCCGCTAGCGGATCTTGACCTTGACCAGTTCTTCGCCTTCGGGGTCGGTCACATGCACGGCGCAGGCGATGCACGGGTCGAAGCTGTGGATGGTGCGCAAAATCTCGATCGGTTGTTCGGGGTCGTGTAATTGATGGTTATCGGTCAGCGCCGCTTCGTAGGGTCCATCCTTGCCTTCGGCATCACGCGGGCCGGCATTCCAGGTCGAGGGCACCACTGCCTGATAATTGTCGATCTTGCCATCCTTGATGACAATCCAGTGCGCCAGTGCGCCGCGCGGGGCTTCCATGAAACCGACACCGCGCGCTTCGGCCGGCCAGCTGGAGGGTTCCCATTTTTCATTGTTATGCACATCCAGATTGCCGGACTGGATATTGCCGATCAGCTTGTCCAGCCAGACATGCATCTGGTCGCCGATGAGTTTGCTCTCCAGCGTACGAGCGGCGGTGCGACCGAGGGTGGAATACAGTGCTTCAATCGGCACATCGAGTTGCTTGAGCACCGAATTTGTAAGCGCCTGCGTGGCTTCATGGCCGGTGGCATAGAGCATCAATACCCGCGCCAGTGGACCAACCTCCATCGGCTGGCCTTTCCAGCGCGGCGATTTGAGCCAGGAATAACTGTTTTCGGTATCGAGAAAATCGTAAGGCGGTTTGGGGCCAGAGTAGTGGAGATTGGTTTCGCCATCATAGGGGTGCAGCCCTGCTTCTTTACCGGCCGAATAGTCGTACCAGGAATGGGCGACAAATTCCTGAATCTGCTCCGGGTCGTTGAGATCGATCGGGTGAATCTTGCCGAGATCGCGATCCAGGATCGCACCGCCGGGAATAAAATAGCTGGAGGTGTCGTCCATGCCGTTGCCCGGAAAATCGCCGAAGGTCATGAAATTACGCACGCCCGATCCGCGTTTAAACCAGTCCTTGTAGAATCCGGCGATGGCGATGGTGTCCGGCACATAGACGTTATCGACAAAGTCCATCATGCGGTTGATGACGTTGCGGATTTCCTGCAGGCCGAGAATATTCAACGCGGTCGCACCCATTTCGCCTTCGACACCGCTAATCGGCGAAGGCGCGCCACCGACGAGAAAATTCGGGTGCGGATTCTTGCCGCCGAAAATGGTGTGGATTTGCACCACGTCGCGCTGCCACGACAGGGCTTCAAGATAATGTGCCACAGCCATCAGGTTGGCTTCGGCGGGCAGCTTGTAGGCCGGGTGTCCCCAATAGCCATTGCTGAAAATACCGAGTTGACCGGAGTCGACGAAGGTCTTGATTTTCTTTTTTACATCGGCGAAATAACCGGGCGAGGATTTCGGCCAGGATGACAGGGATTGTGCCAGTGCCGAGGTCGCTTTCGCATCGGCATTTAGCGCCGACACGACATCGACCCAGTCGAGTGCATGCAGGTGATAAAAATGCATGACATGATCGTGCACAAACTGTGCGGCGATCATCAGGTTGCGAATCAGCTGGGCATTGGCGGGAATTGAATACTCCAGCGCATTCTCGACGCTGCGCACCGAGGCGATGCCATGTACCAGCGTGCACACACCGCAAATGCGCTGAGTGTAAGCCCAGGCATCGCGCGGATCGCGCCCTTTCAGAATCGTTTCAATGCCGCGCACCATGGTGCCAGCGCTGGATGCGGCGGTAATATTACCCGCGGCATCGGTTTCCGCCTCGATACGCAAATGACCTTCGATGCGGGTAATCGGGTCGACAACGACGCGTTCGCTCATGATTGTTTCTCCTTCAGCAGGTGGTTGGCGACCAGTTCGGTCAGGCCGACGACATTGACATCCATATTATTGGCTTCAATGCCTTCTTCCAGCGTGTTGCGGCAGGTCGCGCACATGGTGACGACGGTAGTGACATTGAGTTCATCGATCTGGCTTTTCTTGCGATTGAACACTCGCTGCATCAGCGGTGCTGATTTTTCGATCACATTCATGCCGCCGCCGCCACCACAACACCAGTTGCAGGCGCGGTTTTCTTTCATCTCGATAAAATTGGAGGACACCATGTTGAGCAGGTTGCGTTGTGGTTGATTGACACCGCCGCGACGGGCAGCCTGACAGGGGTCGTGGAAGGTGATGCGTTCAGCTTCGCAACCGCCGGTTTTCAGCTTGCCCTGCTGGCGCAATTGATCAAGTACTTCAACGGTGTGGAAAACCTGGAACGGGTAAGGGCGCCCGATCACGTTTGGTCCTTCCCAGCGGATCGCCATATAGGCATGGCCACACTCGGGTGTCATGACATTCTTGACGCGCAACTCGATAGCGGCATCGACGATGCGCTGGATCATCTTCGCCTCGATCTCGGAAGCACCCAAGTGCATGCCCGGGTTCGCTGCTTCGTGCGCGCTGGAGCTAAGAGTCCAGCTCACGCCGGCCTGGTCAAAAATCTGTGCCAGCGAACCGATGATTTCATTAAATTGCATCACTTCGGCGGAGGAGAGCAGCAACAGGTAATCGACATCCGGCTGGTCGATGTTGATGGAGATACCCGTTTCTTTTTCGGCTGCCTTGACCATCGCTTCCAGTGTTTTCAAGGGAAAACCCATGACGCTGCCGGTTTCGAGCGTACGCACGGCGGATTCTTTCAGCTCGGCGGGCGCCAGACCGGCAGCGCTCAAGCCTTCTCGCATGCGCCGGATCATGTACACGATATCGTTACCGACCGGGCAAACCATCGAACAGCGTCCGCAGGTGGTGCAGCTTTCAAACGCCAGCTCGACATTTTCGCGTAAATCCTGCTCAGTGACTTCGCGAGTCAGGCCGAGCGCTTTTTTGGCTTTACCGAGCAGCGTGTATTCTTGTTCCCACAATCGGCGCATCGGTTCGACCCGTCGAATCGGGGTGTATTTGGCATGCCCGGTTTCGGTGTAAAAGATACAGGCTTGCGCGCACAAGCCGCAATTGGTGCAACTGGAAAAGTACGAGGCAATCGGCGCATCGATCAATTCTTTCATCCGGTTGATGCCATTTTCAATCGAAACGCTCATGATGTGATCCCCCGCCGGCCATTGTTCGATCCGGTGTAATAACGTGCCAGAGCAAAAGTGACGACATGAGACAGCTTGCTGATCGGCAATGAAATCATCAGTAATTCAACCGACAGAATATGCACCGCCAGCATGGTGGTGTAATCCATGCCGAGCCGGTGAAAGGCCATGTAGCCGGTCACAATCGGTAAAAAGGTAACCAGCCAGGCGAAGTAATCAGACAGATTGCTGAGGATGCGCCGGGCCGGGTCATAAAATCGCGCGGCCAGCATGTAAATCATCGCGGCGATACTGAGAACGGCAAAAAAGTCGATGACGAAATTCGGCCAGCCACCCCAGAAAACGCCGAAGATGTCTCGAAAAAGCTGGGTGTGGGGTATGAAAAAGAAGATGATCACCAGCAGGCCGATGTGAAAAATGTAGGAAGCTGTGATGTATTTCCAGTGTTTTAACTCGGGTAGCGAACGCTTCAGAATCAGCATCCAGCCATCGCGTACACCGGAATCGCGCACCTCGGCCAATTCCTTCGGGCGACCGAGTGAAAGGATTTCGAACAACCGCAGGGTCAGGCCGAAAAACATGATCACGGTTGCCCAGAATAGCCCCGGCCCTCTGGCCCAGGTCAGTAATTCTATCTCATTCATGCTCGTCTCCTTTCAGGTCTTGCTCGGTGATGGGCTGATGCTGATCGCGCGATTGTTGCTGAGTGGACCGATTCAGGAAGGCAGAGCCCAGACCGGCCGCTGCGCCAACGGCGACGGCGCCCGCCGCCCATTGTCCTGGTGAACCGATGCCGGTGGAAATCGATTTGTAAAAGCCGCCGGCATCCCAGAAATCGGGTTCCGAGCAACCGATGCAGCCATGCCCGGACTGGATCGGGAAGGACGTGCCATTGTTCCATTTTACGGTGGCGCATGCATTGTGCGTGGTCGGCCCCTTGCACCCGAGCTCATACAGGCACCAGCCCTGTCGCGCGCCTTCGTCATCAAAACTCTTGGCAAACAGACCCCGGTCATAAAAGGGGCGACGGTAGCAGCGGTCGTGAATCGAGTCACCGTAAAAGGACTTGGGCCGTCCCAGTCCATCCAGTTCGGGAATACCAAAGGTCAGGACATGCGCCAGTACGCCGGTCATTACCACCGGAATCGGTGGGCAGCCGGGAATGTTGATGATGGGTTTGTCGGTGACAATATCCGATACGGACACCGCACCGGTCGGGTTTGGCGAAGCCTTGGGCAAGCCGCCGAAGGTCGCACAAGTGCCAACGGCCACGATGGCGGCCGCATCCCTGGCCACTTGTTGCAGCATGTCGAGATTGGTGATGCCGGCGATGGTCGAATACACCCCATCGTCTTTGGTCGGAATCGCGCCATCGACGATCAGGATGTATTTGCCCTTGTTGGCTTGCATCGCTTGTTCACGCGCGGCTTCGGCCGCACTGCCGGAGGCAGCCTGCAGGGTATGGTGATAGTCGAGCGATACGAAGTCGAAGATCAGGCTTTCCAGCGTTGGTTTGTGTGATCGCGTGATCGATTCGGTACAACCGGTGCATTCCTGAAACGATAGCCAGATGACGGACTGGCGTTTGACTGTAGTCAGTTTTTCGGCCATTTGCGCGGCGGCAGCCGGCGGTAAGGCCATCAGCGACGCCATGCTGGTGCAAAATTTCAGAAAGGTACGGCGGCTGATGCCGTGACGTATGAGTTCGCTGGCGAGTCTGTGGTCGGGGTCAGTCATGGGCTTCTCCTGGATTTTCCTCGCGTCCGAGTTGTTGTAACTGGCGGCTGGCCTGCAGGATGTCCTGCGGATGGGACTGGATGATTTCGGGAACGAGGCAAACCTCGATCTGTTCGGCGATCAGATGGTCGTCTGCGCTATAGTGTTTGATCCACCAGATGCCACTGAAAGCGGTTTCGTGAATACGGCTCAGGCCAATGGTGTCGAGTGTGATCTCGACTTCACCGCGGCCGAGCGTGTTTTCCAGCTCTCTGCGCTCCAGATCGCTGATCGGCAGACTGGTCAAGTCAATGGTTTGTGTCGTGCCGTTGCTCGCCAGTTGCTGCAGATGTTCGGCCAGTTCGCTGATCAACGCCGCTGACATACCGCTGTCGGGGGGTGAAATCTCGATAGGAATATTCAGGGCTTGTGCGCTCATTGCCATTTCTCGATCAAGGCTGCGACGTGCTGACAAGCCTGTGGAATAGCAGCCTGCACGGCTGGGCTGGGTTGATCGCCCCAGTCGAGATTCTGTGGCTGGATACCAATCAGTGCGCGTTTTTCGGGTAATTTACCGGCCAGCATGGCCATCGACAGCACATCCACCAGGCTGACTTCGTGCACACTTTTCTTGTTGCCACTGGTGATGAAGCTATCCATCGCCTCTTTTTCGAAGGTCTTGACGGTGCCGGGTGCGGATTTTATTTCGGAAGCATCGATGACGATGACTTGATCACAGTCTTCGATCGGGCGGGTGAGGGTAAAACTGAGGGTGCCGCCGTCAAGGAATTCGACCCGGTCGGCGAGGTTGGGCAGTTGTTGTATCGCTCGCAGCACATGGATGCCAATACCTTCGTCACTGAGTAAGGTATTGCCAATGCCCAGTATCAGTGTATGGGCAGGCTTTTGAGCGCTCGCGGACATAATCCTGACTCCCCCTTATATTTATTTTTTCAAGAGTAAACAGGGTCAATAAAAAATGGATTGATTTAGATCAATCCACTTCCACATTGATTGAGGTAGATTGAAGATTACGATGGAATCTGGTATCAGAAATGTGCCTTGGTATACCGATGCGAATCAAACAAATCGATGGCTACAATGCGCTGTGCGAGGCAAAAGGTGTCGAGCGAAATGCCAGCCTGCTGGTGATGTCGCCGGATCAGGTTCGGGTCGGTGATATCGTGATGATTCACCTCGGCCAGGTGATGAGTAAAATGACTGAACAGGAAGCCCAGCAAGCGTGGGAATTGTACGATGAGATTCTGGAGCAACAGGAAAATGACAGTAGCTGAAACCCTGCGGAAAGTTCGATGAAGCTCGAAACCGAAGGTTGGTGAGCACTGCTGAAATTGGTGGGCCCGGCAGGACTCGAACCTGCGACCAAGGGATTATGAGTCCCCTGCTCTAACCAACTGAGCTACAGGCCCTTTGTGTGTCTTTTTGTCGCTATACTGCGTTGGATACCGCATTCGCTTGGTCATATTTTAGTATGCTCCCGGCGCTCATACGGTATCCGCCTTGTCTAGCAACAAAAATCCTGCGCCAACTTCATTGTTGATGCTGTAGAGTAGCCAGAGGTCGGCGACTTGAACGGAGTGCGATTGTAACGGTTTCCTAGTCGGCGTCAATAAAAGAACGCAGCTGTTCGGAGCGGCTCGGGTGGCGCAGCTTGCGCAGTGCCTTGGCTTCGATCTGTCGGATGCGTTCGCGCGTGACATCGAACTGTTTGCCGACTTCTTCCAGCGTATGATCCGTATTCATGTCGATGCCAAAGCGCATGCGCAGCACCTTGGCTTCGCGTGGTGTCAGGCTGGACAGGATGTCACGGGTGGATTCTGAAAGGCCTGCGTTGGTGGCGGTATCGGCCGGTAACAAGACGTTGGTGTCTTCGATGAAGTCGCCCAGATGGGAATCTTCATCGTCGCCGATCGGGGTTTCCATCGAGATCGGTTCCTTCGAAATCTTCAGCACTTTGCGTACCTTGTCTTCCGACATTTCCATACGTTCTGCCAGTTCTTCCGGCAATGGTTCGCGGCCGAGTTCCTGCAGCATCTGGCGTGAGATACGGTTCAGTTTGTTGATGGTTTCGATCATGTGTACCGGAATACGGATGGTGCGAGCCTGATCAGCGATGGATCGGGTGATAGCTTGACGAATCCACCAGGTTGCGTAAGTGGAGAATTTATAACCACGGCGATATTCGAATTTGTCGACGGCTTTCATCAGGCCGATATTGCCTTCCTGAATCAGGTCGAGAAATTGCAAGCCGCGATTGGTGTATTTCTTGGCGATCGAGATAACCAGACGCAGGTTGGCTTCGATCATGTCTTTTTTGGCGCGGCGAGCCTTGGCTTCGCCAATCGACATCTTGCGGTTGATTTCCTTGATTTCATTGATCTTCAGACGCGACTGTTTTTCAATGCCGATCAGGCGTTTTTGATGACGGTGAATTTCATCCTTGAGAATCTCCAGCATTTCGGACCAGGGCTTGCTGGCGGCAATATGTTCATCAATCCATTCCAGATTGGTTTCGTTACTCTTGAAAGAATTGATGAAGTCGCGGCGCGGCATTTTGGCCTGGGTTACACAAATATCGAGAATGGCGCGCTCATTGGCGCGAATGCGATTGATGACGCTTTTCAGGTTTTGCCCGAGTTCTTCGACGAAAGCCGGCATCAACTTGATTTGCATCAGCAGGTCGACGGTGGCCTGCATGTGTTTTTCAGCGTTATCACAGTCTTCTTTCTCGATCGCTTCGATCGCTTTGTTGAAATGGTCTTCGATTGCGCTGAAACGTCCCTCGGCTTCTTCGGGGTCGAGGCCAGTGTCTATTTCTTCTTCGTCATCATTGTCATCACTGGATGCCTGTGGTGGCATTGGTATGGCATTCGGGTCTTCATTGGGGTCAACATAACCGACGATCAGATCAGTGAGTTTGACATCTTCGTCTCGCACCTGCTGATAGCGATCCAGAATCATAGTCATGGTGTCGGGGTAACTGGCCAGCGCGGACATGGCATGATTGAGACCGGATTCAATGCGTCGGGCAATCTTGATTTCACCTTCGCGGGTGAGCAATTCGACTGTACCCATTTCACGCATGTACATGCGTACCGGGTCGGTGGTGCGTCCAAATTCACTGTCCAGAGAGGCCAGCGCGGCAGCCGCTTCTTCGACCGCATCTTCATCTGGTGCGGCATCGCTGTCGGTCAGGATGCCTTCATCATCGGCGGCGGGCGCACTTTCATGCACCTTGATACCCATGTCGTTGATCATGCGGATAATGTCTTCAATCTGCTCCGGCTCAACGATACCATCGGGAAGATGGTCATTGACCTCGGCATAGGTGAGAAAGCCCTGCTCTTTGCCCTTGGCGATCAGTTCTTTCAAACTGGATTTCTGATTTTTATCCATAGTGTCTCAACAACAAGTAATGCTCAAAGTGAACTCGTTAGTATATAAGGTTTATCTGTTTTTTTCCAAGTGAACAGGCTATTTTTCATCCCGACGCAACAGTTGCCGATATTCGGTCAATTCCTGCTCTTGCAGCGGTTGACCGGCCAGTAGTTTTTGTTGCAATTTACGAAATCGACTGCGTGTGTAATGAGGGCGTAGCCGTTTGATCGCATCTTCAAACATCGGCTGGATTTCCTGCTCTTCATCTTTCATCAACGGGGTCATGGCCGCGATTTTGTACAGGTGGGCCTCATTTTGATGGCCTGAAAAACGGCTGAGCAAATTTTGTGGGCTGATGTCCGGTTCTTCGTGAATGCGGTCGAGTATCTGCAGCAACAGATCGACTCCGGGGACATCGGTTTCGGCCAGTTCTTCAAGGTTGCCGGCATGGGTGGCAAGCGACGGGCGTTGCAGCAGCAGGTTGATGGCCAGTCGCGCCGGTGTCCAATGCTGCTCCGGGATGACAGAGCGCTGCGCCTCATGCATGACGTTGCCGCCGATCACTTGCAGCAGGCGTGTGTCGAGTTCGACTGACAGGCGTTTTTCGACATCGCGCAGAATTTGATCCTTCAAGCTTTGCAGCGGGATCTGGTTGAAGTAGGGGCGTAGTTTGTCGAGAAATTGAGCGCGGCCTTCCGGGCTTGAGATTTCACCCTGAGCTAGTAATTCGTCGAACAGGAATTTACTCAGCGTGGTAGCTTGAGCGGCTTGATCGATAAAGGCATCCCGGCCGAATTGTTTGATAAAGGTGTCGGGGTCATGGCCATCGGGCAAAAACAGAAAGCGAGCGATGCGGCCTTCCTTGAGCGCGCCGAGGCTGTTTTCCAGCGCTCGCCATGCTGCCTTGCGCCCGGCCTGATCTGCATCGAAACAAAACACCAGATTTTTGCTCAGGCGAAACAATTTTTCGATCTGCCCCGCGTTGATGGCGGTGCCAAGCGTTGCGACCGCAGTCGTTACACCGTGTTCGGCCAACGCCACCACGTCCATATAACCTTCTGTGATGAAGACTTGCTCGATCCGGCTGTTGGCTTGCTTGAGTTCAAACAGGCCGTAGATTTCTTCCCCCTTGTGAAACACCGGCGATTCCGGTGAGTTGAGATATTTGGGGTTGTCTTCAGGGTTGATGATACGCCCGCCAAAGGCGATGGTGCGGCCACGCCGGTCGCGGATCGGGAACATCAGTCGATGCCGGAAGCGGTCATAGGTTTTGCCTTGGTCGTTTTCGATCATCATGCCGGATTCGACCAGCAATTTGACATCGCCTTGCAGATTGTTCCAGCCCGCAGGAGCATAGCCGATACCGAAGATTTGGCTCGTTTGGCCACTGATGCCGCGTTGTTTCAGATAGTCGATGGCAGTCTGGTTATCGCGCAGTTGCTGCATGAAAAAGTCGCTGCATTGCTGCAAGGTTTGTAGCAATTGTTCGGAATGCGGGGTGTTTTTGCGGGAGTAAGCCTGGTGGCGGCCTTTTTCGTAAGGCACTTCGACGCCGATGTGCTGCGCCAGTGTTTCGATCGCTTCGACGAATTCCATATGATCATAGTCCATCAGAAAACTGATCGCATTGCCGTGCTGTTGACAGCCGAAGCAATGGTAAAACTGTTTGTTCTGGCTGACTGAAAAAGACGGGGACTTTTCGTTATGGAAAGGGCAGCAGGCCCAGTATTCGCGGCCTTTTTTTTTCAGCGGTACGCGCGCATCGATGATTTCGACGATATCGATGCGATTGAGCAAGTCATCGATGAATGATCGGGGAATACTGCCAGCCATGCGGATTACGTTTATTTTTGAAACAGACAGGGCAACAACCGGTGCGGCGGTTTACCCTGCCAAAGCATCAGGCGGCTTCCTGTTCCAGAGTGTCCAGTAGCGAACCGATATCGGCAGCTTTCGGTTTGACCAGCCAGAATTTTCGCAGGTAATGCGGGTAATTATCGAGAATATACTGACCCCATGCACTGCCGGTGAATTCGACGTGCTGATGGATGATTTCCTGTAGATGAAAGCGGTAGGCTTCCATGTGTTCGGAGGAAATACGATGGATATCGATCAACTCGTGATTGATGCGATCAACAAAATCCTTGTCCAGATCCAGCACATAGGCGAAACCGCCTGTCATGCCTGCGCCAAAGTTGAGTCCGGCGCGCCCGAGCACGGTGATGATGCCGCCGGTCATGTATTCGCAACCGTGATCACCGATACCTTCGACCACCGCTTGCGCGCCGGAATTGCGCACCGCGAAGCGCTCGCCAGCCAGCCCTGCGGCGAACAGGCGGCCGCCGGTCGCGCCATACAGGCAAGTGTTGCCGATGATGGTGGCTTCCTGCGATTTGTAATGGCTGTTGTCAGGCGGTGCCAGCACCACTCGGCCACCGGCCATTCCTTTACACACATAGTCATTGGCATCGCCTATCAGCGTCATGTGCAAGCCGGGTGCATTCCATACGCCGAAACTTTGCCCGGCCGATCCAGTAAGATTCAGTTCGATCGGATGGTCGGCCATGCCTTCTGCACCGTGTGCCTTGGCGATTTCACCAGACAGCCGTGCGCCAATGGAACGGTGGATATTCTTCAAGTGATAACTGAAGCGGCCGCCACTCTTGTTCTGTATCGCATCGCGGCAATCGCTGACCATTTGTTCGGCCATCTCCCCCTTGTCGAAGGGTTCGTTATGCGGCTGCACGCAGTATTGCGGCAAGTCTTTGGACAGACCGCCGTCAGACAGCAATGGTTGCAGGTTGAGCTTGTTCTTGCGCGCCGAATCGCCTTCGATGATTTCCAGCAAGTCGGTGCGACCGATGATATCGGCTAGTTTGCTGACACCGAGCGAAGCAAGAATTTCACGTACATCCTGCGCGATGAAGCGAAAATAGTTTTTGACCTTTTCGACGTTGCCGTTGAAATGCATTTCACGCAGCACCGAGTTCTGGGTAGCGACACCGGTGGCGCAGTTATTCAGATGACAAATCCGCAAATACTTGCAGCCCATCGCGATCATCGGTCCGGTGCCAAAACCGAAACTTTCGGCACCAAGGATGGCGGCCTTGACTACGTCGAGGCCGGTTTTCAGACCACCGTCGGTTTGCACCCGCACCTTGTCGCGTAAATTGTTGGCGCGCAGCACCTGATGGGTTTCGGTCAGGCCTAGTTCCCACGGAGATCCGGCGTATTTGACTGAGGTCAGCGGGCTGGCACCAGTGCCGCCATCGTAACCGGCGATGGTGATCAAATCGGCGTAAGCCTTGGCCACACCGGCAGCGATGGTGCCGACACCGGCTTCTGCTACCAGCTTGACGGAAACCAGTGCGTCGGGATTGACTTGCTTGAGGTCGAAAATCAATTGCGCCAAATCTTCAATCGAGTAGATATCGTGATGCGGCGGTGGTGAAATCAGTGTTACGCCCGGGGTGGAATGGCGCAGCGTGGCGATCAGTTTGTTGACTTTCTTGCCGGGCAACTGGCCACCTTCGCCGGGCTTGGCACCCTGCGCGACCTTGATCTGCAGTACTTCGGCATTAACCAAGTAATGCGGCGTGACCCCGAAACGGCCAGAAGCGATCTGCTTGATCTTGGACATCTTGTCGGTTCCGTAGCGTGCCTTGTCTTCGCCGCCTTCACCGGAGTTGGAGCGACCACCGAGTTGGTTCATCGCCTGCGCCAGTGTTTCATGCGCTTCAGGCGACAATGCGCCGAGTGACATGCCGGCGGAGTCGAAACGCATCAGAATGTCTTGCAGTGGTTCTACGTCTTCAACGTCGATGGACTGTCCAGAGGGTTTCAGTGCAAGCAAGTCGCGTAAAGCGGCTGAAGGGCGATGGTTGACCAGATTGGCATATTGCTTCCAGTCGTTGTAGTCGCCACTGCCGACCGCCTGTTGCAGGGTTTGTACCACATCGGGATTGTAGGCGTGGTATTCGCCGCCATGAACGTATTTCAGCAGGCCGCCCTGGGTGATGTCCTTGCGCGGATTCCACGCCAGCTTGTTGAGCTTGCGCGCATCGTCTTGCAAGTCATCGAAATGGATGCCATCGATGCGGCATGTAGTGTCGGTGAAGCACAGATCGACCACGTCTTGATGCAGGCCGACGATCTCGAACAGTTGCGAACCGCGGTAACTGGCGATGGTGGATATCCCCATCTTGGAAATGATTTTGTAAATACCCTTGTTGATGCCCTTGCGGTAGTTGGCACCGATGCGGGAGAAATCGATATCTTTGATTTCTCCATTTTGTACCATACCGAGCAGGCTGGCGTAGGCGAGGTACGGGTAGATCGCCGTGGCACCATAACCGAGCAGCACGGCCATGTGGTGCGAGTCGCGCGCGGTGCCGGTTTCGACCACGATGTTGGCATCGCAGCGCAGGCCGGTTTGACACAGGCGGTGATGCACCGCACCGGTGGCCAGAGCGGCGTGCACCAGCAAGTGATTGGCTTCGGCATGGTGGTCACTCAGTACCAGAATAACCTTGCCGTTACGGATCGCTTGTTCGGCCGTATCGGCGATGTGTTCAATCGCCTGTTTCAAGTCGGTTTTTTCGGGGTCGTAATGTAATTCGATGCGCTGGTGCCCATAGCGTTGCGGGTCAGGGTAAGAAAGCAGGGTATGGAATTTGTGATCGGACAGGATTGGAGAATTGGCGACCAGCCGGCTGGCATGCTCGGCGGTTTCCTTGAACAGATTGTGTTCACGGCCGAAACTGGTTTCCAGTGACATGACGATTTTTTCGCGCAGCGGGTCGATCGGCGGGTTGGTAACCTGGGCGAAAGACTGGCGGAAGTTATCGTACAGCGAGCGCACTTTTTTCGACAACACCGGAAGCGGTGTGTCGTCGCCCATCGACCCGGTCGCTTCCTGTCCATCCCCGGCCAACGGTCGTAATACCTGATCGCGTTCTTCAAAGCTGACCTGAAAAAGCTTTTCGAAGCGCTTCAGGGTAGCTTCATCCATCGATTCGGCCGACAATGGTGCATTGCGCGGATCGGCCTTGAGATGGCTCAGACCCTTGTGCAACCATTGCCCATAGGGGTGGCGCTCGGCCAGCATTTCATCGATGTCGCCCGAAAGTAACAATTGCCCGGTCTGGGTGTCGATGGCGAGCATTTGCCCCGGCTTGAGGCGGCCCTTGGCGAGCACTTCATCGGGTTCGTAGTCATACACACCAACCTCCGAGGCAAGCGTGATGTGGCGATCTTTGGTACGAATCCAGCGCGCCGGGCGCAAGCCGTTACGATCGGTGACGCAGCAGGCATAGCGGCCTTCGGTCAGCACGATGCCGGCCGGGCCATCCCACGGTTCCATGTGCATGGAGTTGTATTCGTAAAAGGCTTTCAGAGCGGAATCCATGTGGTCGACATTCTGCCAAGCCGGCGGCACCAGCAGGCGCATGGCGCGGAAAACATCGATACCGCCAGAAAGCAACACATCGAGCATATTGTCCATCGAGCTGGAATCGGAGCCGGACATATTGACCAGCGGCTTGACCGCTTCCATGTCGGGAATCAGCGCGGAATTGAATTTCGAGGCGCGTGCATTGGCCCAGTTGCGGTTGCCCTGAATGGTATTGATTTCGCCATTGTGCGCGAGATAGCGAAAAGGCTGTGCCAGTTTCCACTGCGGCCAGGTGTTAGTCGAAAAACGCTGATGGAAGACGCAGATCGCGCTGGTCATCGCCGGATCGTGAAGATCGGGGTAAAACACCGGCAGATTGGCCGGCATGACCAATCCTTTGTATGACGTGACTTTGGAGGACATGCTGGGGATGTAAAAATATTCATCGTCTTCGGCATGTGCTTTTTCGATCTGGCGGCGCGCGATGAACAGTGAGCGCTCGAAATCCTCGGTGGCACATTCGCCGACCGGGTTGATAAAGGCCTGGAAGATGGCCGGTTGGGTGCTCAGCGCTTCTTCGCCGCAGGCAGAGGAATCGGTTGGTACCTCTCGCCAGCCGGCAAATTGCAATCCCTGTGCCGCGACTTTATCTTCAAACAGTGCTTTTTCGGCCGCGATGCTGTCCGCATCCGGTCGCATGAAAATCATTGCCACGGCGTATTGCCCGGCCAGCTCGATATTCAGTTCGGCGGCCTTGGCGCGGAAGAAGGAATCGGGTTTTTGCAGCAGCAATCCGCAGCCATCACCGGTTTTGCCATCGGCCGCAATGGCACCACGATGGGTCAGGCGAGCCAGCGCCGAAATCGAGGTTTCGATCAGCCAGTGGCTCGGCTGGTTGTCGATATTGGCAATCAGTCCGAAGCCGCAGCTGTCTTTTTCAAAGCTGGGGCGATACAGACCCTTGAGAGTTTTTTGTGCGCTCATAATACTTTCCGATATCAGAATTGCGATGACGGCAGGCTATGATAGCCTGGTGTTGGCACCGTCGGCGGGCAAAAGGCCGAGTATTATACTCAGCAATGGCAGCGATGAAAAGCAGGCTGAGCCGGCGGGCTTACAGCTGTTCTTTGACTTGTTGAAACGATCTGGCCCAGCCGCTGAGACCGGATGGCAGATTCTCAAGCGCTTGTCTGGCTTGCCGATGGTTGCGGAAACTGCCGAGTAACAGGCGGGTGATTGGCTGGCCCTTGGTTGTGGTGGTGTAGATAGCCGACCGGTTACAGATTTTGTACTGTTGACAGAATTGCCGCAGGTTTGCCGGGTCGCTGACCGACAGTAATTGCAGGGTATAGCCCTGGTCGGGTTGGCGTTTGATCCAGTCACGGCCGGATAAGGATTTCATCGAATCTGCCGGCCGCTGACGCGAAGGTTCGAACGCGGCTTGCTGATAATCGCTGACTGTTGGCAATACCATGCGATCCTGATCGAGGTCGCCAAAGCCGAGTTCGGCTATCTTCAGGATCGTTTGTCTGGGTTGTTCCGCACGATAGGTGCTGGCGGTTTGCGGTAACAGGCTGCTTACAAACAGTGCCGCAAGCAAGAGTTGGCCGAATCCGGAAGCGCGCAGGCTGAAATAGGGAGACGGGCTGTCCAGTTGTTCAAGACGTTCGATGCTCAGGCGTCGGATTTTCGAAGTCTGGCCGCGGCTTTGCCACTGGATGCGGAAGATATCCCATAGCGAAAAAGGAGAGCGGTTTTCGATACCGGACTGTTGCAGCGCGCGATAAACAAAGCGGTGGGTTTGCAACAATCGGTCGAAACGATGCCGGACAGGTGGCATGGCGTTATCGAGCAAGGCTTGCGTCAGCAATTTTTTCCATGCGGGTTTTGGCAAGCTCACAGTTCAGCCTGAAGGTCAGCAGTTGGTCAGGGTTTGCTTCAGTTTGCTCGGGTCGTAGTCACTGGTCACAATGGCTTCACCCAGTGCCTTGAGCAGCACAAACTTGATCACGCCGCGGTCGACTTTTTTGTCAATGGCCATGATGTCCATATATTGCTCGACCGTCATTTTTTCTGGAGATTGGACCGGCAGTCGGGCTTTTTGCAATAGTGCGACGCTTCGCTGTTTGATGTCGAGGGGAATCCAGCCGTGGCGTTGTGACAAGTCTGCCGCCATCACCATGCCAGTGGCGACGGCTTCGCCGTGCAGCCAGTTGCCATAGCCCATGGCCGATTCGATCGCATGACCGAAGGTGTGGCCCAGATTAAGAATGGCGCGGATGCCGGATTCCTTTTCGTCGATGGCCACGATTTCGGCCTTGGTGCGGCATGATATCAGTATCGCTTCACTGAGCAGAGCGATATCGCGTTGCATCAGGGCGTCGATATTATGTTCCAGCCAGGCAAAAAAATCTGCATCATGGATCAGCCCGTATTTAATCACTTCGGCCATGCCGGCAGACAGTTCTCGATCGGGCAGGGTTTGCAGCGTGGCGGTATCTGCGATGACGCATTGCGGTTGATAGAAGGCGCCGATCATGTTTTTTCCGGCCGGGTGGTTGACCCCGGTTTTACCGCCGACCGAGGAATCGACCTGCGACAACAGTGTGGTCGGAATCTGTATGAAGTTGATGCCGCGCTGGTAAATGGCTGCGGCAAACCCGGTGATGTCACCGACTACGCCTCCGCCGAGTGCAATAAGCGTCGTTTTGCGGTCGTGTCGCTGTGAAATCAGGGTGTCGATAATCTGTTCGACCGAGCGCAGCGTTTTGTAGGCTTCGCCATCTTCGAGAATTACAGTGTCGAATCGAATTTCAGCGCTTTGTAGCGAATTCTCGACCTTGTCAAGGTACAGTGGTGCGACGGTTGTATTGGAAACGATGACTGCACTGCTCCCCTGTATGTGATCGTTGATCAACGCCGGGTTATCGAGTAGATGATGGCCGATGTAGATCGGGTAACTACGATCTGCGAGATCGACGTTAAGGGTATGTAATGGCTTCATGGCAGTTGCTAAAGCAGGGAACTCGGTAATTTTGGAATGATCTCGGAAGCGACCTTGCGCGCAAATTTACGGTCTGTCCGGACATGCATGTCCGCCAGTTCAAGATACAGAGGCTTACGTTCGTTAAACAGTTTTTCCAGTCGCTCACGCGGGTTGTCGGTTTGTAGCAGCGGTCGTTTCTTGTCGCTTTTCAGACGCAACATTTGCTGATTGACCGAAGTGTCAAGAAAAATGATATAGCCCTTGTTGCGCAGCAGTTCGCGATTTTCTTCCCGGGTAACCGAGCCTCCGCCGGTGGCAATGACGAGCCCGGATTTTGTAGTCAATTCTCGCAGTGCCCTCGTTTCGCGCAGGCGAAACCCTTCTTCACCTTCGATATCGAAAATGCGCGGTATATCGACACCGGTTTTTTCTTCGATGTAATAATCACTATCAAAAAAGTCCCGGTTGAGACGGCTGGCGAGTAATTGCCCGATGGTGGACTTTCCTGAACCCATTGGGCCAACCAGGATGATATTTTGAGTGCTCATGCAAAAGTCAAATTAAAATCAGCATGGGATTCTAGGTTTGCAAGACAGCTTTGACAAGCTCCCCCGATGGGGTACGGGGGAGCAAGGTGGGATCAGGGTAAGTCGAGATTAGCGCCTTGCAGGATTTTTGGAGTGACAAAGATCAGTAGTTCCGAGCGATCATCACGAGCGATCGTGGATTTGAACAGATTGCCAATCAATGGTAAATCGCTGAAGAAAGGTACCCGGGTCAATTGGGTGGATTGTGTGGTTTCGTAGATGCCACCGAGAACCACGGTCTGGCCATTTTCCACCAGAACCTGAGATTGAACTTCTCGCGTATTGATGGTCGGTGCCAGCAAGCCTTCGCCGAAAGATACATCTTCACCACGAGAATCCTTGTGAACTTCTATGTCCATGATGATGTGTTCATCTGGCGTGATTTGTGGTGTGGTTTCCAGTGATAAAACGGCTTTTCTGAATTTTAAGGTAGCACGGCCATTGTTCAGTTCCAGATACGGAACTTCAACACCTTGTTCGATGCGGGCGGTGTGCGAATCGGCCGTAATGACTCGTGGGCTGGAGACGACTTCGCCACGTCCTTCGGTCTGGGCTGCGGAGAGCTCCAGTTCCAGCAGGGTTCCAAGTGGTAGTTTGGTCAAGGCCAGCGCAATGGAACCGGCGGGGTTCTGTAATGGCATGTTGACATTCAGGCCATCGGTTACAGACCCGGTTAATACACCATTCGATAATGCCTGTTGATTTGCTGTTGAATTAACAAGGTTACCAGCAGTCGATGCCGCGTTTGTTGTCCCGCCAACGTTAGTACTGTCATTGCTGACGCCAAAGCGGACGCCGAGTTCTTTGCTAAAGTCGTCGTTGGCGATGACGACGCGGGATTCGATCAACACCTGACGGACCGGAATGTCGAGTTCGAGCAGTAATTGCCGTACGTTGGAGAGGCTGGTGTTGGTATCCTTGACCAGCAGGGTATTGGTTCTGGCGTCGACACTGACAGAGCCACGGGGCGACAGGATGGCGTTATCTTCGAGTTTTAACAGGTCGGCAATGTCTTCGGCTTTGGCGTAGTTGACCTTGACAAACTCGGTACGCAGTTGTTCCAGTTCTTCTACCTGTTTGCGAGCTTCCAGTTCGAGCTTTTCTCGTGCGGCAATTTCATCGGTCGGAGCGACCAGGATGACATTGCCGGCGCGGCGCTGTGCTAGTCCCTTGGTTTTGAGGATGATATCCATGGCTTGATCCCACGGAACATTCTTCAGTCGCAGGGTCAGGTTGCCTTCCACTGAGTCGGATACAACCAGATTGAGGCCAGTGAAATCAGCCAGTAATTGCAATACAGAGCGGATTTCGATGTCCTGAAAGTTCAGAGACAGGCGCTCGCCGGTGTAGCCAAATTTATTCTTACGGCGCTTTTCTTCTTCCTCTTTGGAAATCTTGGCGACTTCGACGGTATAAACCTTGTCCGTCTGATAAGCCAGATGTTCAAACTCGCCGTTGGCAGCAATGCTGACCTTGATGTTTGCACCGTCCTGAACGGCATCGATGGTACTGATGGGAGTGGCAAAGTCACTGACATCAAGGCGTCGCTGCAATGCTTCCGGCAGTTCCGAGCCAATGAATTCAACCATGATGGTGTTATTGTCGCGCCATACATCGGTGGAAATCGAGGTGCTGGTCAAGTCTATGATTACGCGACCTTCACCATTGGGGCCGCGTTTGAAATCAATATTGGTGATGCCTTTGGCATCGATTGGTTTCCCGGGTTCGCTGGTAGCGACCGGTGCTTCGGCGGTCGTGGTTTCAATCATTTCGGATTGATCAGCCATGTTTTCGATCGCATCCGCACCGGCAAGTACTACGATGACCTGATTGCCATCCACTGAAGTGGTGTACTGGCTGGGGCGAGACAGATTTAAAACGACCCGAGTCCGGTTCTTGGACGAAGCCGACAGAATGCTTTGCAGGGCGCCGATACCGACCCGCATCGCGCGTTGCTTCAATTTGTTGGTGGTATCAGCAAAATCCAGTGAGATGCGTGCTGGTTGTTCAATGGTGAACGAGCGAGGTTCTACCGCGGCTTCATCAAATGTAAAAACCAGTTGAATGGCGTTGCCGGTCATTACGGAGTAATCTAGTCCGATCAGCTCTCGCGCCTGGGCTTGCCCAAGATAGATCAGGGAGGCAAGACTAATCAGGACCTTTATCAGTATTCTCGCTTTCATTGATTTGAATTCCACGTTTTGTTGTTGCCAGTTATTCATTGGTTATGCCCCCTTCGCTAATCAATCAGCGCAAGCGATGCCGAACGCTCGATGTAATTGCCGAGTCCATCCGGTACGATTTCTGTCAAGTCGATCGAGGTGTCGGACAAGGCGATAATGCGGCCATGATTCTGGCCCATATAGTTGCCGACCAGCACCCGGTGTATGGTGTTGTCCGGTGCGAAGATAAGCCCCCATTTGGTTCCGTTTTGAGTCACGGTTCCCTTGAAACGTAAGGTATCCAGCGGGAAGTCTTCAAGCGGTTCCCTGACGCGGTCACGATCAGGATGCGGACCGGTGGAGGATTCATTGATGACTTCGGATTCCTGCTCGCCCCGACCAAAATCCACTTTCTTGAATGGATCCCGCAGGTCCTGAGAGGTGTATTCAAAATTCTGGTATGGAATAAACGGTGGAATCGGTTCGACCCGGCCCGGTGGTTTCGCCTTGGTTTCGTTGACAAATTGTCTCAAGTCATCGAGATTGCCTGAGCAGCCGGCTAGCAAAAGCAGGGAAGTCAAAGCCATTCCAAGCCTGAAAGGAGTTTTTGGCGATAACATTATTGCTCATCCTCCTTCAGGTAACGGTAGGTTTTGGCGATCGCAGTCATGTGAAGACGAACACCGGTCTGCGGTTTACCTTCAACCGGCTTTTCAATTTCCAGTTTCAAGTCATGCATGGTGACGATTCTTGGCAGTGCGGCAACACCACTGATAAAGGATGCCAAGTCGTGAAAACTGCCGGACACTTCCAGAGCAATCGGTAGTTCAGCGTAGAAACCTTTTTTCTCTTCCTGGCTGGGCTGAAATTTCTTGATTTCAAGGCCATTGGCCAGCGCCGTTTGTGAAACATCGACCAGTAGCGATTCAACATCGGTTTCTTCCGGCAATTGTCGCAGAATGGCCTGGAAAGACGCCTTCATTTCGGCCAGTTGATCTTTGTAAAGATCCAGCTTGGCGGCCTTGTTGGCCTTGTCGGAGAACTCTTTCTTGAGCTTCGGCTCCTTGGCTTCTACCCGATCCAGTTCGGCGAGCTGGTCCATGGTGTCGAAATAAATACCAGCCGCGATGATCAGCACGAAAGCAATCAACAGTGCGCCGTATTTGATCGGGTTAGAGGCATTCCCGAGATTGTTGATGTCGAGATTATTGAGTTCGTCTTGCAGGCTCATTGTGCGCCTCCCACGATGTCTTCGTCTTTCTTGTTGGGAGAGGTTTGCTTGATGGTCAGCGTGAATGAGCTGATACGAGTCACTTTCTTGTCCTGAATCTCGATGATGTCAAGATTGGGTTCTGCCAGCCATTCGGAATTGCTGAGATTGCGCATATAGCTGGACACCCGGGCGTTTGATTCGGCTTCGCCGGTAATAATCAACGTGTCACCTTTTTGTTCCAGCGTCTGCAGGAATACACCATTGGGGACCGAGGTGACCAGTTCGGTGAAAAGATGGACGATTGAAGGCCGACTGGACTGCAAATCCTGGATGATGTCCATACGTTCAATCAGGCTTTTGCGAACCTTTTGCAGTTCAGCGATTTCCTTGATTTCATTATCCAGCTTGGAAATTTCAGATTTCAGGTAGGCGTTGCGGCTGTTCTGGTATTCAATCTTGCTGTTGATCTGGAAATGAATCAAACCCACGATCGCGCCAGCCAGAAGAATAGTCAACACCAGCAAGGTCATGAATTGCTTTTGTCGCTCCTGACGCAGTTCTTCGCGCCAGGGTAATAGGTTTATACGGGTCATAAATGTTCCGTCCCCCGGATTGCCAGTCCAGCAGCAATGATAAAGGATGGTCCGTCAGCCTGAAGGTTGGATTTGCTGATTTTTCCAGTCGCAGACATGTCTTCGAACGGGTTGGCGATGGTGGTGGGAATGCCGATATGGGATTCGGTCAATTCGGCCAGATTCGGCAAGGCCGCCGTGCCGCCACCGAGAATCAGGTGGTCGATATTGCTGACTTCGCCACCGGCTGAATAAAAAAATTGCAGAAAGCGACTGACCTGCTGGGCTGTGGTTTCCTTGAATGGTTCCAGCACCTCAGGTTCGTAATTGTCCGGCAGACCACCCTGACGTTTGGCCAGCCCGGCTTCTTCATAAGACAAGCCATATCGACGCATGATTTCTTCGGTCAATTGTTTGCCACCGAAGTTTTGTTCGCGGGTATAAATCAGCTGGTGATTGTGGATCACGCTGAGGCTGGTCATGGTCGCGCCAATATCGACAATGGCGACGGTCTTGTCGATCCCTTCATCCGGTATATGTGGCGCCATGGTCTGAAAAGCGGTTTCGATGGTGTAGGCTTCGATGTCGACGATTTTTGCGGTCAACCCAGCCAGCTCAACTGCGGCGATTCGGTCATCCACATTTTCACTTCGGCATGCTGCCAGCAGGACATCGACGGTTTCCGGGTTGCCTTCGGTTTCACCGAGAATCTGAAAGTCAAGATTGACTTCTTCCAGCGGGTAGGGGATGTATTGATCGGCTTCGAGTTGAATCTGGCCTTCCATTTCCTCTTCTGTCAGGTTGGATGGCATGGTAATTTTTTTGGTGATTACAGAAGAGCCGGCAACGGCTATCGCACAATATTTGGATTTTGTTTTTGACTTGTTCAGCGCACGCTTTACACTCTCGCCGACTGCTTCGACTTCTGCAACATTCTTTTCCACCATCGAGTTTGCGGGCAATGGCTCAACAGCGATAGATTCAATGCGATAACTTGAGCCCGATTTGCTGAGTTCCAGCAATTTGACTGATGTCGAGCTGATATCCAGTCCGATCAGTGTTGGCTTTTTAGGTGTTAAAAACACAGGAGTCCCTCAGTTGTGACTGTGTTCGAAGATGGTAACTTAATTACTTTTTGTAATAATTTACATTAACATCCACTTGTAAGTATATATTTTATTTGTTTATTGTTAAATAATTCTTAATCTCATGCCAAAGTCTAGTTCAAGATTTTCTTCTTGTCGATACTTTTCATGTATTTCTTTATAAATATACCCTAACTTAATGAAAAGAATAGTAAAAATTATCTCTGCGATACTTGCGGCAGGGCTTTTGATCGGGCTGCTGGCAGGATTGTATGTCTATTGGCAACTGGTGCCGCAGTTGCCCGATGTCGACAAGCTTGAAGATACCCGGTACCAGGTTCCGTTACGAGTATATGACAAGAATCAGTTTCTGCTCGCGGAATATGGCGAGCACCGGCGTATTCCGGTCAAGCATGCGGATATCCCTGAAAAGGTCAAGCAAGCTTTTCTGGCAGCCGAAGATGATCAGTTTTATAACCATTATGGCGTAGACCCGCTGGCGCTGGGCGCGGCCGTTTATGAATTGGTTACAACCGGCCGCAAAACGCGTGGTGGCAGCACCATTACCATGCAGGTTGCCCGTAATTTTTTTCTGAGCAAGAAAAAGACCTATTCACGCAAGCTGAATGAAATTCTTCTGGCGCTGAAGATTGAGCGGGAGTTAAGTAAGGAAAAGATTCTCGAGCTATACCTGAACAAGATTTATCTGGGCAATCGTGCCTATGGCATTGTGGCAGCGGCACAGGTCTATTATGGCAAGACACTGGATGAATTGACGATCGCTCAGGCTGCCATGATCGCCGGCCTGCCCAAAGCGCCTTCTCGATACAATCCAATTATCAATCCGCAACGGGCTCTGATTCGCCGGAATCATGTGATTCGCCGCATGAGCCAACTGGGCTATATCGATGAAGCGCAATATCAGGCTGCTCTGGGCGAACCGGTCAGCGCCGAACTGCATGGCTCTGAAGTCAGCGCCGATGCCCGGTATGTGACCGAAATGGTTCGCGCCGATATGTATAAGGAATATGGTAAGGATATCTATGGCTCCGGGATGAAGGTTTTTACCACCATTGATGACAAGTTGCAGACGGCCGCCAACCGTGCGCTGCGAAAGGCATTGCTGGACTATGACCGACGTCATGGTTATCGCGGTGTATCCGGCCATATTGATCTGGACAAGGTTCAACTGGACCCGTTCGAAGAAGGTCTGGTCGAGGAAAACCGTGTCGGCAATCTGGTGCAGGGCGTGGTCAAGGCGGTGGAAACGGATAAGGCGGTCGTGACCCTGCCGGATTATCTCCAGGTCGAGGTTGCGTTTGACCCGGGCATCGTCTGGGCGCGCAGCTATATCAATGAAAACCGAGTCGGTCCTAAAATCAAGTCGCCTGCCGAAGTGTTAAAGCCGGGGGACATCATCTGGCTGGAGCAACGCGATGAACAGTGGTGGCTGGCGCAGGTGCCGGATGTGGAGGGTGCCATCGTATCGCTCGATCCGACCAATGGCGCGATCCAGTCACTGGTCGGTGGCTTCGATTATTTTCATAACAAATTTAACCGGGCTGTGCAGGCCAAGCGTCAGCCCGGTTCCAACTTCAAGCCATTTATCTATTCGGCCGCGCTGGAGAAAGGTTTTACCCCGGCCAGCATGATCAATGATGCGCCGGTAGTATTCGACGATGATTCGCTCGAAGCTGCCTGGCGTCCGGAGAATTACTCCGGACGTTTTTACGGTCCGACACGCCTGCGCGAAGCCTTGGTCAAGTCACGCAATCTGGTGTCGATTCGCATCTTGCAATCGATCGGGCTGCGTTAC
>JANTFI010000017.1 GCA_024763505.1 Gammaproteobacteria bacterium | reverse complement strand
CAAGAGTTTACCTGCCGCTGAAGCGGCTGCATCCTGAGGGGGAAATCATCATGTCCTGGACAAAGAAAGTACTGCGCGTCAACCTGACTGAAGGCAGCTGCACAGCCGAGCCACTCAATATGGATTGGGCCAATGAATACCTCGGGCAACGCGGCCTGGCTTCCAAATATCTGGTCGAGGAAGTCGATCCAAAATGTGACCCGCTTGGAGCTGACAATAAAATGATCATGGCGACCGGACCCTTGACCGGTACCACTGCATCCACCGCAGGGCGTTATTCAGTCATTACCAAAGGGCCGTTGACCGGCGCCATTGCCTGCTCCAATTCCGGCGGCTTTCTCGGGCAGGAATTCAAAAATGCTGGTTGGGACATGATCATCTTCGAAGGCAAATCGCCCGAACCGGTTTATCTGTGGGTCGAAAATGACAAGGCGGAACTGCGTTCGGCCGATGCTATCTGGGGCAAGTCTGCCTGGGAAACCGATGACATTCTGCACCAGATCCATCAGGACCCGCAGATTCGTATCGCCTGCATCGGCCGCACTGCCGAGGCAGGTTGCCTTTATGCCGGGGTAATGAATGACAAACACCGTGCAGCCGGCCGCTCCGGTGTTGGCACCGTAATGGCTTCGAAGAATCTAAAGGCCGTTGCCGTGCGTGGCACGCTAGGCGTCGGTGAAAATATCAAGGATGTCAAAGCCTTTATGCAGGCAGTTAACGAAGGCAAAGCCGTGCTGGCAGAAAACGCGGTTACCGGTCAGGGCTTACCCGCGTACGGTACCCAGGTATTGATGAACGTCATCAACGGGGTCGGTGCCCTGCCCGCCTATAACATGAAAAATGCCGGTTTCGATGGTGCCGAAAATATCTCCGGCGAAGCCATGCACGAGCCGCGCAAGTCCGACGGCAAACCCAATCTGACCACCAATGCTGCCTGCTTCGGCTGCACCATCGCCTGCGGGCGTATCTCCACCGTTGACAAGCAACACTTCTCGGTCGAAAACAAGCCGGAATACTGGGGTGCATCCGGGGGTCTCGAATACGAAGCGGCGTGGGCACTGGGCGCGGATACCGGTGTCGACGACCTCGACGCCCTGACCTATGTCAACTTTTTGTGTAATGAAGATGGCTTCGACCCGATCACCTTCGGTTCCACATTGGCTGCGGCTATGGAGTTGTTTGAAGACGGCGTGCTGACCACCGAGCAAACCGATGGCATCGAATTGAATTTCGGATCCGCCAGGGCCTTTACCGCCGCTGCCGAAGCCCTGGTCGCCGGTACCGATTTCGGCAAAGATCTGGCGCTTGGCTCGAAGCGGCTGTGTGAAAAATACGGCAAACCCGAATTGTCGATGACGGTCAAGGGGCAGGAATTCCCTGCCTATGACCCACGCGGTATCCAGGGCATTGGTCTGAACTATGCCACTTCCAACCGTGGTGCCTGCCACTTGCGTGGCTACACCATCGCCTCCGAGGTATTGGGGATTCCGGTCAAGACCGAACAAACCGATACCGATGGCAAGCCGGAGTTGGTCAAGGCTTTTCAGGATGCCACTGCGCTGGTGGACTCTTCCGGTTTGTGCCTGTTCACCACCTTTGCCTGGGGCATGGATAATATCGCACCGCAAATCGATGCGGCCTGCGAAGGCGACTGGACAGTCGAGAAATGTCTGGAAGTCGGTGAGCGAATCTGGAATATGGAACGACAGTTCAACAACGATGCCGGTTTTACCTCGGACGATGACAAGTTGCCGAAACGGATGCTGGAAACCGCAATCGTCGGTGGCCCGACCGACGGGCAAGTCAATCGGCTCGGTGAAATGCTGCCGAAATATTACGAGATTCGCGGCTGGACCGAAAACGGTGAAATCACCGAAGAGACTCGCAACCGCCTGTCTCTGTAAAGCAAGAATCCCCGGTCTCAACCGGGGATTTTTTATTTCCCTGAATAGTCGAAATGAATCCTATGCAATATCTGATTATCGGAACCGGTCCGGCGGGTGTCGTCGCAGCAGAAACCCTGCGAAAACAACATAAAGACGCAGCCATTACGCTGTTCGGCAATGAGCCGGAACCGCCCTATTCGCGCATGGCTATTCCCTATTTTCTGGAAGATCAAATCAGTGAGACCGGCACGTATTTGCGTGACCCGGAAAGTTATTTTTCCTCAAATTATATCGAAGTGATTCCACAACAGGTCGAAGCCATCGATGCTGCCGCCCACACGGTCACCGCGCAAGATGGTCGTTCGCACAGCTATGACAAACTGTTGATCGCCAATGGATCCAGCCCTTTCACTCCGCCCATACCTGGGCGTGATCACCCGCGGGTCAGTAGTTGTTGGACCTTGCAGGATGCCCGCAACATCGTGAAACTGGCAACACCCGGTAGTCGCGTGGTATTGATCGGTGCCGGTTTTATTGGATGCATCGTGCTCGAATCGCTGGTCAAACGAGGCGTCGAACTGACGGTTGTGGAAACCGGCGATCGCATGGTGCCGCGCATGCTGGATGAAAAAGCGGGAGGTCTGCTGAAAGACTGGTGCGAGCAAAAAGGCGTGCAGGTCAAAACCTCCTGTAGCGTGGAATCGATTGAAGATAGCGCCGATGCCGCCCGGGTTACCTTGTCGGATGGCAGCCAGCTCGATGCACAACTGGTTATCACCGCCACCGGTGTGCGCGCCAATCTGCAACTGGCACAGGCGGCCGACCTGAAAACCGATCAGGGAATACTGGTCAATCAATTCCTGCAAACCAGCGACCCTGACATCTATGCTGCCGGCGATGTCGCGCAGGCACTGGACTTGTCTACCGGTGACTATCAGGTGCAGGCGATTCAACCGACCGCCACCGATCACGGGCGTATTGCAGCACTGAATATGAGTGGACAAGAAACCGAGCATCATGGCTCAATGAATATGAATATTCTCGACACGCTGGGATTGATCTCTTGCTCATTCGGTTTATGGATGGGGGTGGATGGAGGCGATTCGGTCGAACGCTATAACGCCGATGAATTTCGCTACATCAATCTGCAGTTTGAGGAAGATCGGCTGGTCGGTGCCAGTTGCAGTGGCATGACCCAGCATGTCGGTGTGCTACGTGGTTTGATCGAAACCGGTATCAAACTGGGCGAATGGAAAGACCGGCTAATGCAGGACCCCCATTGCCTGATGGAAGCATGGATGGCGCGAACCCAGGAGATCTAGCACTTCCATGAAACTGTTCATCGAACTGTATGCTTCTCTGATGCCGCTACTGCCACCTGGCAACCAGCGTTTTCGGCGTGAAATCGCGATGCCGGATAACAGCACGGTGCAACAGGTGATCGAACAATTCAAAATCCCGCCGGAACAGGCACACATCGTGCTGGTCAATGGCAAGTTTGTGTGTGGAGACGACCGCCTTTCGCATATTCTCAGCGAAGAAGATACCATTTCGATCTGGCCGCCGGTAGCCGGTGGATGACTCGATTAGGGCATGTTTCCTGTCAACACGACCTTTGAGATGGGCTATAGCGCGGCCGAGTTTGAACGCGTTCTGGGTGGAAATTTCACCGGCGAGCAATCCCCCTACCAATCTCGACCAGTCGATACGGGTCGCTGGCGGGTGTTGCATCCCGGGCAAGGATTTGAAACCGAGATATCGATCGAAGCCCAGCCACCACGCAAACTGGGGTTGATCGAACTGCCGGTGCTGAAGGTTCATTTTACCGACTTGTCTGACTGCGCAGAATGTCGGGAACAGTTTTTCTCTAAATTTTTCAAGTACTTCCATAAAGGCGGAGGCTGACCCGATGCTGCCCGAAGATGAATCGCGCTATGACCGGCAAATCAAACTGCCACAGATTGGTAGCGAGGGTCAGCAACAGTTATTGCACAGCCGGATTCTGATCATCGGTCTGGGTGGCCTCGGCTCTCCGGCGGCGATGTATCTGGCCGCGGCGGGTGTCGGTCAACTGGTTTTGAGTGATTACGACGTAGTGGAAGAATCCAATCTGCAGCGGCAGATTATTCACCGACAGGCTCAAATCGGCCAACTCAAGGTTGAATCGGCGAAGAAAACACTACTCGATCTGAACAACCAGTGCCAGATCGAAACCCTCGAGCATCAGCTTGAGGATGAAGAATTGTCCATTCAAATCAGCAAGGCCGATCTGGTGCTCGATTGCAGCGACAACTTCCCGACCCGGTTCGCAGTCAACCGCTTTTGTGTGCAACACCGCACGCCGTTGGTCACCGCCGCCGCGATTCGGCTGGAAGGCCAGATCATGAGTGTGGTTCCCGAATCTGATGGCCCCTGCTATCAATGCCTGTATAGCGATACTTACGAAAATGCCGCGACCTGCGATATGGAAGGCATACTCGGTCCGGTGGTCGGTGTGATGGGGACCCTGCAAGCCTTGCAGGCAGTATTGATTCTGACCGACAATGCAGCGGAATTCGTCGGCAAACTACTGCTGTTTGATGCGATCAATATGCAATGGCAACCGGTGCAGATTCCGCGCAATCCGGACTGCCCGGTTTGTTCCGGGATTTAATCGACGCATTGATTCCGGAAGGTCTGAATCGAATTACGAGGGGTGCTCCCAACCTTCCTGACTTACTTCATTTTTGGATAGCGGTCTTTTCGATGTTCGGTCTGGAATAATCCGGCTTGACGTCATCCATGCGGCTGGAGATTTGCACTTGCTTGCCGAGATGTTTGTCGAAAATGGTGGCATAAGCCAGCACCGCCTGCACATAGTTACGGGTTTCCTTGAATGGCACGGTTTCGACCCATAAATCGGCTGCGATCGATTCATCTCTGGGCAACCATTTTCTCACATTGCGTGGCCCGGCATTATAAGCGGCAGCGGCCAGTGAAACATTGTTATCGAAGCGGTTTAACACCGAACGAAAATAGCTGGTACCGAGCAGGATATTTTTGTCGATACTGAGAATTTCACCCGTCCGGGGGCGTTTCAGTCCCAGTGCTTTGGCAACATGGCGGGCCGTGGTCGGCATCAATTGCATCAAACCAAGAGCCCCGACCCGCGAGCGCGCCAGCGGGTCGAACAGGCTCTCGCGCCGCATCAAGCCGTACACGACCGACAAGTCCAGATCTTTTTGCCTGGCCGCGCGGGTAACTTGCTGGCGAAACGGCATCGGAAAACGTAAATCGTAATCATTGCGATGAGGCGTCTTGGCCACGGTTTTGATCGCATTGTCATACCATTTCCAGCCCGATGCCATGCTCGCGGCCTGCTTGATCTGCTGCTGATCCAGCTTGCGGATGCCCTGAAACCATTCCCGGCGCGCATCCAGTGGACGATCCAGAAAAAACAATTCACGTGCGCGCAGCAAATGGATATTCGATTCTAGTAATTTTGATTCATCCAGCGGACTGGCCTCGACCGCTGATTGCTGCACGATGTGATAATCCCGACCTATCCGGTCGGCTGCAAGAAACCCGTAATAACTACCCCGTCTTGACAATTGCTGATACAGGATTTGGGCCTTTGCCTGTTGGCCGGCTTCTTCGTAGGCGCGTGCCAGCCAGTACGTCCACTCAGCTTCGCTGCGCAAGTGCCTGGGCATAGCGCGGATGGTTTTGATCAGACCGATCCAGTCTTCATCCCGTAAATGAATACGTGCCAGCCATAGATGGGCATTGTCGGATTTCAGTTTGTCGGGCAATTGCTGCAGTAATTTTTTCGATTCCGGTAAATGTTGTAAAGAAGCTGACAGTGCAATGCGTTTCTGGATGCGGTTTTTTTGCGCCGGGCTAAATGCAAACACCGGGTGGTATTGTTCCCAGAATTGACTGGCTTTGGGGCTGTCTCTGCGTGCCAGACGATCCAGTGCGTGAATGATGATCTTGCGATTCAATGCGGTGTCGGGCAAATCTATCATACGCTCTAGTTGCTGTGCCGGGCGCTGGTGCGCCTGATACCACTGCTCGACCTGTGCACGCTCCTCATCAGGCAGCTTCTTGGCGAGATAACGGGCCAGTGAAGGACGCCGTGCGGCAAAAGCCTTTTCAATTCGCTGCCAGATAGCCTGATCGATATCTTCAGAAGTGCTTAAAAAATGCTCGAAAGGGATATCGCATTGTTCAGGCTGCGAATAACCGCTGGACCAGATCTTGCGGATTTCCCGGTTGAATGCCTTGTTGTCATCGACCTGTCCGGTTTTCAATCGTGCGGTAAGTTGCAGACATTTAAACTTGACCGCACTGCGCCCATCATAAAAAGTCAGATACGACTGCCATTGCCCGCGCTTGGCCAGCAAGCTGAGCCAGCGAGTACGCAGATGATAGGCAAAAGGATAATCTCGATAGGTTTCGAGAAATTCGCGGATTTGCTTATTGTCGAGCGTGGCTAAATCCTGACTGATAGCATCAAAACGTAAATAGGCCCGGGCCGGATATTGCTTCAGTTCTTTCAGTAATTGTTCGAAGCGTGGGCGGTCTCTTTGTTCCAGTGCATGTGAAGCCTGCCGGAAAATTTCGCGCTCCTGTTGAAACGACGTTATGCCGGCCTGTGCCTGTAAT
Source organism: Gammaproteobacteria bacterium (assembly GCA_024763505.1). GTDB lineage: Bacteria > Pseudomonadota > Gammaproteobacteria > JACNJF01. The sequence goes on along the minus strand of JANTFI010000017.1, from coordinate 27,683 downwards.
CCCGCTATCAGTAAAACGGCTGGCAACAGGGTTTGCAAGAGTCTGCGTATAAAACGGAGATAGCGGTATCGGGTGCTTGGAAAACGTCTGGATTCAGACACGTAAACCCTTTAATTTCATTATGTTAGAGAGCATTCTAAAAGCCGAATCTGAAATAAGCAAGCGGCTTTTGCTTGTAAGATTCTGTACCCGGATCAGTCATCAGAATCGTACTCGTCTTCTCTCCTATAAGGCTAACGGTCCTCTTCGTTAATCGTCATCCAGGTCGTCCATATCAACTTGCCCGGACATCCGTCTGCGGATATGCGACCAGGACATACCGACCGCCAGTATCGCCGAAATCAAGATCAGTACGATGTATAATAACGGGCGAGACGCATCCAGAGAAATCCATTCCCATTTCACCAGCATGGCAACCATTAAACCGAAAAAGGCTAGCGCCAGGCTCAATCCGATCACGCCCAGCGAACGTAAAGTGGCGCGGAGATAGATCACCCAGCCTATCAATAACAGGACACCAACAAAAGCTTGTTCAATGGATACGTTCGGGAAATCCTGATAAACCCAGTCAAAATAGGAATACCCTTCTGGGTTGTAGCTGGCGAAAACCAGAATGACTGCAAACAAGAAACGTAAACCAAAACCGGAAAAACTGAAGTTCATAAAATATACCTGTCATCAATAATCCGGCATTATAACCGGACTGGCAACACAATCGATCTTCGGATCGTGTAGCGGGTTTCAATCAATATTAGAATATGCTAATATACTGTCCATTCAAATTCTCAGGGCATATTCCATGGTACAAAATACACAACGAGACACCTTCCCGGAAGACTCCACCTCGCTGGAGCAGCCAGTGGAGCATCCATCCGACAACCTGGTTTCCATGCCGGAAAACGGTAATGAAAAACAGGTGCTGGAAATCAACAAACAAATGACGGCTCTGGAAAAATCCGTCACCGCATTGACCAAAAAACTCAATGCCACCAACAAACAGATCAAGACCGATGTTTCGCGTTTGACCGATTCGGATGCTGAAATCACCGAAAAGGTTACCGAAACCTACAAGCAACTGGGTGTTATCGATCAAATCTTTGATCAACTCAATCAGGCTTCCAGCCAACTCAATTCGGATCTGAAAAAGGTCAACAAGGATATTAAAGCTTTCGAAAAATCCTCCTCGAAAGCACTTTCCAGCGCGGTTGAAAGCCAACAGCAAGTCAACGCCGGTTTGCAACAGCAGCAGGATGATATCATCGAGCGCGCCGCGAAACTGTCAAAGAATGTGAAAACCATCAGCACCAAGTTGAGCAAAAGCATCAAGGAAAACCACAAGGCGCTGACCGAACTGGAAGCACGCATTGTTACCGAGCTGGAGAATGTCGCGCAAATCTCGCAAGCTCGCGACAGTAAACTGGATCAGCGCATCAATTCCAGCAACGAAGAAATCAGCAGTCAGAAAGCCAAGATGCTGCTGATGCAAAGCGTGGATGAAGCTCTGGAAAAACGAACCGCTGCACTGGAAGTAACTTCTGACCAATTGATTGCCGAAAGCCAGAATCTGCGTGATAGTACTGAAGTGCTGGATGTGCTGACAGCCAAGCTGGTTGACGATGTAGAAGCGCTGGAAAATCATACCGCCAAACTGGCCGAGCAAAATGAACAGCAACAAGGCCAGATCGATGGTCTGGAAAACAAAACCAGTTCGATCACCCGCACCATGCTGGCGCTGGCATCACTCGAGCGCAAACACTTCAACGTGATGGCCGCAGCCAGTATCCTGCTACTGCTGGCCGTGCTCGGCGTATTCTTTTATGGACAATATCAGCGCGATACCGACCTCGCGGTACAGGGCGAAGTCAACAAGACTGTGGATGCTCAGGTCAGCGATTTACAATTGCGCGTGGAAGATGAGCAAATGGCTTCCCAGGTCTTTTATTCCGACATCGTTGAACTGCAAAAGAATCTAACTGATGTCAAATCCCAACTGGTTGAAAAATCGCAGCAACTCGAGCAGGTGGTCGAACAAAAAGCCCAGGCGATTGAAGAAAAACTGGTCAGCATGAATGATCAGGTGGAAAGTCTGGATGGCCGGGTGCAATACCTTGCCCCGCTCTACAACTTTGGCTCGGACAATACCATTCATGGTTCCGAGTGGCTGAGCAAACTGAATGCCGACCAGTTTTCCATCAAGATCGCCACCGTCAGCGACAAGCAGGAACTATATGAAATCGCGCAGCGCTACAACCGCTATTTCACCGAAGAGCTGGGCTATTTCAAGACCGCCGACGACCAGTACACGCTGATCTATGGTGGCAACTTCGACAGCGAACAGCAAATCGCCGAACTGATGAGAAAAATGCCGAATTTCATGAATTTCCAGCGCATTGCGCCGATTGCCAATGCCGATGTGCTGGCAGCGGTCAAAAGCTGATCAGTTTACAAAAGCGTGAAAAAAATGCCGGCTCAGTCCGGCATTTTTTTTGTTTCGCGCTTTATTGTCGATGACCGGTATCCAGGGAAAATCTGCTGCATCCGGGATTCACTGAGTTGATTTAACATCTTGATATTGGTTTGTGGAATCGAGTCCACATCCGGGTGCGCTTCAACCGCGCGGGTGACCGATTCTTCGCGAATCAGGTGTAACAGAGGATAAGGCGAGCGATTGGTCCAGTTGGCTCGAGCATCGGGCTGCGTATCGGTAAACACATAGTCCGGATGAAAACTGGCAAGCTGGTAAATACCTTCCCAGCCTTCCTGAATCAGTAACCCATCGGCCAGATCGAGAAACCGGTTATAGGCTTCGAAATGGCTCAAATGGCGCGCGCAAATCATCACCAGGGTTTCGATTTCGGTATGCTGGTCGAGTTTCAGACAGTTCAGATAGAGTTCACTCAGGCAAGCCTCGTCGCTATCGGCATCCGAGACGATGAATTCGATCCTGCCTTCGTGCTGCGGTTTATGTGCAAACGGGCACAGATTCAAACCCAGCACGGCTTGCTCGAACCAGCGCTGCACCGATTGCAAAGCGATTTCACCATGCCGGTCTTGCATCGTTGTTCACTGGGCCAGTTCAGGCAATGCCGCCGCGCGTCAATCGTGCCGGGTCCAGTAATTCTTTCAATTCCGACTCGCTCAAATCCGTCATTTCCAGCGCCACATCCAGCACAGGGCGTTTTTCTGCGTAGGCTGTCTTGGCGATTTTGGCGCCGAGCTCATAACCGATCACTGGATTCAGTGCTGTCACCAGTATCGGGTTAGCCGACAAGGCTTTGTGGATATTGTCTTCATTCACACGAAAACCGGCGATCGCTTTATCGGCCAGTACACGCGCCGCATTGGCCAGAATCTCGATACTCTGAATCAGGTTATGCGCGATCATCGGCAGCATCACATTGAGCTGGAAATTACCGGATTGTCCGCCGATGGTGATGGCAGCGTCATTGCCGATCACTTGCGCGCATACCATCGCCGCTGCTTCCGGAATCACCGGATTGACCTTGCCCGGCATGATCGAACTGCCCGGTTGCAGCGCCGGTAATTCGATTTCACCGATACCGGCCAGCGGGCCAGAATTCATCCAGCGCAAATCATTGCTGATTTTCATCATCGAAGTCGCCACGGTTTTCAATTGGCCACTCATCTCGACCGCCGCATCCTGTGCGCTCAAGCCTTCAAAAAAATTTTCCTTCGGCGCGAAGCGGATGCCGGTCAATGCAGCCAGTTCTGTGCTGACCTTGTCGGCAAATTCCTCATGGGCATTGATGCCGGTACCCACGGCCGTACCCCCCTGCGCCAGTTTCTGCAGACGGGTCAGGCTGGACTGCACCCGATACAGCCCCATGCGAATCTGGGTTGACCAGCCGCCCAGCTCCTGCGCCAATGTGATCGGCATGGCGTCCATCAAATGGGTGCGCCCGGTTTTGACCACGTCCTGACATTGCGTAGCCTTATCGTTGAGGGTTTGTTCGAGATGCGACAGCGCCGGAATCAATTGCTCGTGAATGGCAAGACAGGCGCTGACATGCAAAGCCGAAGGAAACACATCATTCGAGCTTTGTCCCATGTTGACATGATCGTTCGGGTGCACGCTCAGGCCTTCACGACTCGCCAGCGTCGAAATCACTTCGTTGGTATTCATGTTACTGCTGGTGCCCGAACCTGTTTGGAAGATATCAATCGGAAATTGATCATCGACTTCGCCATCGACCACCTTCTGCGCCGCCTGCTCTATCGCTTTGGCGATCTGCGTATCGAGCAGGCCGAGTTGGGCATTACTGCGTGCGCAGGCGATCTTGATCAAGCCCAGTGCGCGAATCACCTGCCGTGGCAGGGTGATGCCACTGATCGGAAAATTATTAACCGCGCGCTGGGTTTGCGCTCGATACAGGGCATCGGCCGGGACTTCCAGCTCGCCCATACTGTCTTTTTCTATGCGTGTCTGACTGCTCATGTTTTTGCTCTTGATAGTGGTTCTGGCCGGGGCAGAAATATATCACAACCGCTCAGGCGCGATTGGAAGCATTGCTGATTTGAAAATAACTGTTGAGCATAATCGCAATGATAATCACGCTGCCAGCGGTCAGTGAAATCCAGCCCGGGTATTCACCCAGAAACCACCACACCAGCAACGAGCCGAACACCGATTCCAGCGGCATGAAAACCGCCACCTCGGCCGAGGGAATATAACGCGGTGCCAGCGTAATCATCGAAAAGGCCACACCCACCACTAAGCCGAGTAACAGACTCAGGCCGAGCTGACCGGCAGAAAGGCTTTGCAGATGCACCAGCGGCAGACTGGCCAGCGCCATCAGAAAACCGCTGACACACATCGCTGCGATCATGTTCGGCATGCGGGTTTTTCGCGCCAGCACGAAATTGACTGACCACATCAGGCAGGCCACCAGCGCATAGAAATCTCCCTCCAGCGTGCTTTGCTGGCCATCGTAAACCACAAATGCCAGACCGATCACCACCGTCAAAATGGTCAGCCAGGTCGATCGGGAAACCCTTTCGTGCAAAAACAGGATGCCCAGAATCGCCGCTCCAACCGGCACCGAACCGACGATAATCAAGGTATGCGCGACACTGGTGGTTTGTACCGCAGCCACGAAAAAGAAGGAACTCAGCGTCATCAGAATGATGATGCCCCAGGCATAGCGATCAAGGTTGCGAAATTGTCGCCACGATTGATCGCCATTGATGAAATGGTTCAACACCAGCATGCACAGCCCCATAAACAATCCGCGTAAAAACATCAGGCTCCACAAATCGATATCGATCAGGCGAATCAGCAGGCTGTCCGGACTGAGTACAAACACCCCGAAACCGGCCAGCATCAGGCCCCGCGCATTGTCTGAAATAATCATCTAAATCAATAACAGGCTAAATTTTTTTGAACATCAAAACACCCGCCAATGGGATATGCTTGGGAAAATTCGAAAAAGAGAAGAACCATGACCACAGGTCCCAGAGAAATTACCACGCCGTTTCGCCCCATTCCGCTGGATGTGCCAGAAGGCATGAAACCCAACGAATTCTTCAACAGCACCGAAAATTTGAACGACCTGGTCAATAATAACGGCCTGCTGCAAAACCCGGAAAACCTGCTGCTTTACCGCAAGGCGCTGGGGCATTCTAATGTATTCGACACCTCGATCATATACAACACGTCGAAAATCATCCTCGACCCGCTGGGCCGACCGGTACGCAGAACACAGGTGCCGCAAGCGGTGCTCAATGTATGGAACCGGATGAACCAGATTCTGATCGATTACATGCAGGAAACCTTCCCCGACCCGGCGCAGCATTTATTGCTCTGCGGTGAAGCCAGCCTTGATGCGACCTGGCCGATGACCTCGCCCGGTGTTCCGAGCATTCGCATGTTGCACAATCATTTTATTGCTTTCGACATGCAACAACTGCGCGTTGCTAAGCTGGCCGACCAGAATAACCCGAACCTGACCGACGGCGGTCAGCACAGCCTGTTCCAGAGTTACATGCACGAAGTGTATCGCGCCTTTTTCTCGACGCTGGATTTGCAGATTCTCAAACCAATGAACGGAGATGCTTCGCAGCTTTCCCTCACAGGCTATCCGCAAGGGTTGCCCTGCTGGGAAATCAGCGGCGGTCTGGAAACCATCCACGAAGTCCGTTTCTGGCAGGAATACGACACCATTTTGAAAGGCTTCATCGATTTTTATCGCACCTTCTTCAGTCAGGTGTCATCGCGTAATTCTCCGCTGCCAAAAGATATTTACTATCCGCAACAGGCCATCGAAAAACTGTTGTTCAACAATGATTTTCTGAGCACCGCCAAGATTGTACGAGACCACTGTATCCGTGATGCCAAATATGCCAACTCGATCCGCTGGCAACCCGCTTTCAAGCAATTGATTTATCGTAATGACGAAGGCAAGTGGATCGTCACCATCAGCCAGAATTCGATTGGCAATGCGATCACCGAATTGCTCGGCGTTGTGGTCAAACGCGCACCGGATGCCGCCGCCTACGAGCAAGCAGAACCGGCGCTGATTGAAAAATTGCTGACCGTACGCGAACGCTTGATCAAGGCGGATCTTGGCGAAGCTATCGCCACCGATTACTGGCCAGGCTGAGTCGCAGCAGGCAAATATTCCGGGGGTAGATACATCCCCGGCATCGGTTTGAAAATGCCCAGATCCTGTCGCTGCCACCAGTGCCCACTGAGTTCTCGTTGTTGCGGCGTGGTAAAACGATAATGGTAAGCGCGCACGCGCAAACGATTCGGTGGTGCATCCGGGAAAGGATTATCCGCCAGCAGTGCCAGCACCGGTGGCCGTCCCTGTAACAGACTGAGCAGAAAATCATCGAACCAATCCAGAAAACGCGGATGAAACGGCACGAACCACATCATCCAGTCCAGTCGCGGATGATGCGGTAAAACAATTTGCGGACGCTGATCGAGTGCATCGGGCCGATATTTGAACCGATACCGCTTCCAGTGAATGCCATCGTTTGAACCTTCGATCTTGAGTTCGATCAGCTGCGTCGTCATCGTTGGAAACACATGAAAGGCATTGACGATATGCCACTGCTGCAAAACATCGACCAGTTGATCCGGCCACACACCGAGACTTTGCCGCGTGACCATGCGATGTATGCTGAATAGCCCGGTGCCGACGATGACAGAGGCCAGCAAATAACTGGCTAGCACCGACCACGGTTGCTGGCGATGCTGCAATCGATCGTGCCAGGTCATTGTCAACCAGCGTTCGGCCGCAGCCGGAACCACCCTGCGCAGCGCCTTGTCATCGAACAGAAACAGACACAGCGCGAGTGTCAACAGATTGAACCAGTTGTGATTACTCGACGCGATAATCAGAAGCTGCATGATGATAGTGACCCAGGCCGCGAAAAAGCGGTAACGCCGGGACATAAACATCATGAAAGGCACCACGATTTCGATGATCAGCACCAGCACTGTGGCCGCGATCAGCAGCCACTGCGGTAAATTGTGAAAATACCAGGAGCCGACATGCGGCAACGGCTGCGTCTCGAAGTAAAACAACAGCGCGGTAAAACCGGTCCAGGCCGGGTCGCCCATCACGATCTTCGAAATACCGGACATGAAGCGCAGCCGGAACAACAGCCAGCGCATCAGAAAGATCAGCACACGCGAATCCGGGCGCAGAAATATCGCCAGAAATCCGGCTTCCAGCAGCAAGCCATCCCATTGAAAATTCATGAAAGTGCCACCCGCCGTCACCAGCGACAGGTACAGCACAAACAGCGCGATCAGCACAGCACGCGGCCATATATTCAAAAACAGTAACAGCGACAACCCACAACCCAACCAGGTGGCGGCCTGCAATAACCAGTCATTACTGCCAAACCAGAACAGCATCGGATGAAAGACGAAGGCTTGCCAGCCCATCGTCTGCAAAGCCTTTTCGATCCACTGCGCCAGCGGCAATATGCCCTGCTCACCTGCGAGGCCGCTGATCTGAAACGTGAGGGTAAAAAAGGCGATACAATAAATCACCGCCAGTGCGCGCAGAAATAACGCCGATACCAGTTTATAACCGTTTTCAGCGTCCGAATACTGGGCCGAAAAGGAAAACATCATTCGCTAAACCTGCACCGGGGAGCTAGGCAAGGAACGGATACTTTGCACCAAGCCCTTTAGCGGATTCGCATTCTTTATCCCGCGCATTGGGTCTGACGTTTGGCAAGTCTAGTTGAGGCTGTCCGGTAGCGGTATCGGGGGTGGCGAGGCGGAATTGAACACCGTTCCGATAACGATCGGCCGATCCGGATCGCCTTCGACAAAGCTGATCACCACTTCATCGCCAATTTCGGGAATAAAGACATTACTGTCCTCGAGCCTTCCGGCTGGCATCATCACGCGCAGCCAGACCGAATCATCACCCCAATGGAAGCGAACCTGAACCCGCCCAAGTTCATCCGTGTGATAACGCTCACCTGCAGGACCGGTCACCGTGGCAGTGATCACCCCGGCGATTTTCTGGTCAGGCTGTTTCGGTATGGGCTGATAGCCTGAGATCTTGCCGGAAGCAGTAAACTGGTTGGCGTAATTGATGCAATCATTGTCGGCATCGCGCAATGCGACATGACGCACACCAGTAAGCAGCCACTGAGTGGATGCAGCCGAGGCCGATTGATCGCTGATGCTAATCCGCTTGCCGGCGCGAAATTCCGGGTAATAGCCACTACCGAGGGTGCGGCTGCGGGTCGATAAATCCCGGTTTTTCAGTAACAGGGCCAATGACTGCACCGCAGATGCACTATCCAGAGACTGGCTGAAAACATCGATCGTGCCAAAGCCGTCCGCAGTTTCGCTGGCCGATAATGGCGTGCCTGCCTGCTGATAATTGAAACCGCTGACATTAAAAGCAGCGCTGCCGGAAGCTCCGGCCAGCCGCAACGTGGCCAGGGCATTGTCCAGCCCGCTTTGCAAATGTCCCGCGTAGAGCGTATCGATGGCATTACCCTGCGTGGATATCTGGTCTGTAATCAATAATTCACCATCGTCGGCAAAGTGATAAAGCATTCCATTGTCGCTTAATAATCTGTATACAAATTGTAAATCGGTTTGCTGATACTGCAGAATGAAATCTTCCTCAGAATAGGTATTGTTCAGTGACAGGCTGAAATCGATACCATTGGCTTGCAGAATATACTCCAGCAGTGACGGCACTGTGTTCCCCTGATAGGCATGATTGGCCTGATTTCTGGCCAGAAGGGCCAGTGTACTTTTGATTTTCACAGCCATGATCACTTGCCCATTATCGACTGAGGCGACCCCGGCTGCGCTTACCAGCCCGCCGAAAGCCGAGCTGCGCTGACCGATTTGCAGCGCGACATTGGCAGCTGCTCCGATCAGACTATTGGCGGGCAAGGCTTCGCTGGTTTCAAACGCGGCGTAATACACCGGCAACTGCGAGATTTCATCCTTGCCGGCAAAGGCAATGCCTCGATACTGATTGCTGCCGATGTTTACGCTCATGTCGTTGCCACTGTTTTGCGTGCATTGATAGGCATTAAAGGTCTGTGCCGGAAAACCGGCCAGAAGTTGACCAGTCGGTAACAGCGAAGCAACCGCATCGAGGCGACTGTTGCCTCCAGCCGGACCTGGGGGGCCGGTCTCGCCTTGCGGTCCGGGTGTTAATTCAATTGCATTGATCTGGCGCTGCAAGTCGGCCAGCCGACCAAATACAGCTGCATGAATTCGCTGGTTACCATGTTCATTGTCAGATGAATCATCATCATCCGAATCATCTGAATCATCTGAATCATCTGAAGAGGAATGCCACTGATGGCTGGATGTGCGTACAGGATTGCGTATCCAGAATCGACTACGAAACCAGCTCCTAATCGAATGGCGGGATTTAGCGCGATGTTCTGGCTCATCTGAAGCGCGGTTTTGGTTTAACGCAGCAGCAGGTAATCGGGCCGTCTTGTTTTGCGCCCACTCCTTGAACCATGATGACAAGTCTGCCTGAGCAGTGCCAGCGAACAGGCTGGCACTAAATAAAACGATGAGTATTGGTTTGATGTTCATGATTCCCTCCTTTTTTGGTGTTGCCGGTTGGCCTCCGGGCCCGCGATTCACTTACGCGATTCATTTATTCTAATGGCAGCGCAATGCCCGCGCACTACCGTAGTATTCATTGCTGCCGATCTTCTTCAGATAAGTCACCTGAACCACATTAGCGCCGAGTTGGGCCGCCTTTTCGCGGAAACCATCAAGCAATGCAGCACGCGAAAAATAGCCTCCATTCAATTCGATATCGGCAACCGGTTCAAACGCACAGGGTGGTGCCTGGTAATGAACACTGACCTCGGCGGTCTCGATGGCTTCGGTAACTGGTCCATTGACAACCGTGCTGCCAGTAGTACAGCCCGACAAACTGGTTACGAATAGTGACAGAGCAAATATGCGGCTCAAACCCACGGGGTTAATCCTCCAGAAAAATATTCTGCCAATCATACGCGGGCAGAGAAACCGCGGCCAGATCAGTATTCAGGTCATCCAGCGCATTGACTTTCAGCCCGCGGGCACTGATCGAGTAAACAAAGCTGTTCTGTAGCTCGTCCATGATGAAAAAGCTTCGGCGTATCCCTTCCGGGTAAAACCACCGCCGGGTTTCATCATCCTGATAAAAACTGCTGTGATCGATACTGCCGCGCAGTTGGAATCCAGTATCACGATCGACCTGATAAAGTTGCAAGCCGTTGAAGACATCGTATTGATAAGCATCACCGGCAAGCACAGATCGCCAGCGGGAAACCGGCAGCGCCAGTGTCTGCTCGGCGGCAAACCAGCTGAATGCCTTGTGGCTGTATTCGGCTTCCGAATTACTGCCCTGCCCCAGTTCTTCACTATGCAGTAATTCCGGCTGGTCAAAAATGTGGGTGTCAAACAGACTCAGCTTGACCGAGCCAGACTCGGGGTTGCGGCCGATGGCAAGCAGCAAGTCATCCCCGATCGGGTGCAGATAGGTGGAAAACCCCGGCACTTCGAGTTCTCCGGCCACCCGTGGCGCATCGGGATCTGATAAATCCAATGTGTACAGCGGGTCGATCTGTTCGAAGGTCACGACAAAGGCTTGATCGCCGATAAATCGTGCAGAATAAATACGCTCGCCGGGCTTGCCGAGGCCGCCGAGCTTGCTGCGAACAGTCAACTCCCCGCCATTCTGTTGCAGAATGAACAGGCTGTTCTGTGGTGGCTCATCACTCCACCAGGCATCGCTGGTGGTGACGATACGCAGCAGGTCGTCTTGTTCATCCATCGAAAACTGATTCAGCATATACCCATCAACACGTCCGCTGGCGAGATATTGCGGTTGCCCGGACAGGGAAAACTTGTGCAGCGTGGTGCCGGGTATCGGTTGTTCCGCCTGCTCCTGCATGACCGGCTGCCAGCGCCAGAATTCATTTTCCATCATCGCGAGATACAAATGATCACGATTGGCATACACCTGTCCACCATCACTGATGATACTTTGTCGCTGTAACTCGGCATAAGGGTCAGCCAGATCAAAGCTGATCAACGATAACGTGCCTGTGCCGTTGGCAGTTTCCGGTCGAAAAATCTGACCACATTTACTGATCAGGTGGCGGCTTCGCTGTGCTGAATCGCCTGATATTTTTGTATCTTCAAACACCGGTAACAGGGTTTCCATGTCCAGCTCGCCGCTGGCATCCAGATAGGACGACAAATCCAGTCGGGCGGTTGACACCATATAAACCTGATTATCGATACGCCGGGCGTCCAGGTAATTGCCTTCAAAATCCACCTTCCGAACCACCACCGGTGCATCTCTCTGACTGATATCGAGCATTGTCACCTGCGCCCACTGCTCACTGCGGGAAACGAATTGCATCGGCTGCACCGGCTCACTGTCGCGGTAACGATACAGCTGGCTCACCACCCATAGCAGATCGTCTTTTACGAACAGCGCCTGCGGACTTCCTTCGAGTTTGAGTCGGGATACTTCATGGGTCTGATCGGCAGGCCAGCTATCGATGATAACCAGATAACCGCCACTGAGAAGATAACTGTACTCGCCATCGGTTTTGACGAAATCCCCCTCATCGACCCCGCTCACCTGATTATTGGTGCCGGTAAATTGATCGATAGCGGTTGTGGCTTGCGCTGAAGAATCCTCTGCTGACGCTGTACCCGCTGCTTCATTGTTGCTTGCATCGGACAAAACTCCATCCATCACCCGGCTATCAACTACCACTGGTAACGCATAATAATAATCAACCAGTTTGCTTTCCTGCTGCGCTGTTTCGATCAGGTAATCAGTCAATTCATCACAACTGGTAAAGGGTTGGAGCGCGCTGCGATAACGAAAACCGTCTTCCTCATTTTGTTCGGAAGGTGTGCAGGCTTGCAGTAAAAGCGAACTGATCAGGGCAAAAAACAGGCTCGGCAAGATTTGGCGGGTAAGTTGGTTCACAGGCTTTCTCCAGAGGCCGGGGAAGCTCTAGTCTGAAACGAAAATGCTCTCAAAACAAGCCAATTATTTACCCGAAATGCCGGGGCATCGGTTACTATTCCAAAAGCAACTCTCGAGGAAATATTGATGCAAATCTGGTGTGATGCCGATGCCTGTCCGGTCGTCATCAAGGAAATTCTGTTCAAAGCGGCAAACCGTACGCAAACCGGGTTGACACTGGTAGCCAATCAGTCGGTTCAGGTACCGAATTCAAAATATATTCGCAGCTTGCGTGTGGCTTCCGGTTTTGATGTTGCCGACAATGAAATCGTGAAACGTCTGCAAGCCGGTGATCTGGTCATTACCAGCGATATTCCATTGGCCGCGGAAGCGATCGAAAAAGGCGCAACAGCATTAAGCCCGCGCGGTGAGCTTTATACGTTGGAAAATATCCGCTCGCGGCTGAACATGCGCGACTTCATGGAATCAATGCGCGCCAGTGGCGTCAATACCGGCGGGCCACCGCCACTGAATCAATCGGACCGTCAACAATTCGCCAATCATCTTGACCGCTTTCTGGCTAAAAATACTCATGAATAATCTACCCAATACCGTGTTGCTCGATGGCAAGCCGGTCGCACCTGGTAAAATCGTCTGCATTGGTCGAAACTATGTCGAACATATTCACGAACTCGGCAATGAAATCCCGGACGATATGGTTGTCTTTATCAAACCCAACTCGGCGATCAGCAACCATTTGCGGGCTGATCCACAGGAGCCTCTGCACTACGAAGGCGAAATCTGTTTCATGGTGATCGATTCCAGGCTGGCTGCAGTCGGTTTTGGACTGGACATCACCAAACGACAGTTGCAAAGCCGGCTCAAAACCAAGGGCTTGCCGTGGGAGCGCGCCAAGGCCTTCGATGGCTCTGCTCTGTTCAGTCCGTTCGTGACATTCGAAGAACGCAACCTCGACCTGAGTTTGCAACTGAAGATCAACGAACAGATTCGGCAGCAGGGCAGTATTGATTTAATGATTTACCAACCGCTGCAAATTCTTCAGGAATTGCAAACATTCATGACCCTGAATGATGGAGACATCATCATGACCGGTACACCAAAAGGCGTGGGTGAAATCATCACCCGCGACCACTTCGAAGGCAGTATTTCTCAATCGGGTGAAACCCTTACATCGGCAAGCTGGCTAGCCGAATAACCAGCAACTCGTAAATTGTTACAACCGTTTCCTATTATCTCGAGAGTGCTTTCATGGCCTTCACCAGATATTTCGCCTGATGAATCGAGTCATACACGGGAATGACTTTTTTATCGGTTTTGAACAAGCCATAAACCGCCATCTGGGCGCAACGAACCGAATATTCGACGGTAAACACACAATCGATGGGCACTTCGGAAAATTGTCCCAGAAATGCAAAGTTGGTTGAGCCTTCCGACAAAACCTGTGGTCGATCGCCCTGCGCACGTGGCATAAACAGGCTGTCGATGAAAGGCATCGCCACCGGAATGCAATTGATAACCTTGCCGGCTGCCACAACCGGGTTCATTAAATCCTGAATCTTCAGGTGATACCAAAGCTCTTGCAGAATTTCTTCGCCCGTACATTCCGACATTTTCTTGTTGACGAAATTACCTTTGCGATCAGGGTACAAACCATAGCCCCAGAATATTTTGACGTCTTTGGGTTGATCGGGGAAATGGGGCTGGCGAGCGATCACGATTGACATCAGCCAGTTGGAATCCGTCATGGTCACCAGCCCGCCGGTTCCATCGACATTGCCCGAAAAATTCTCCATGTAATCGTGGAAGGTTGAATCGTTTAAGGTCGCGGTAAATGAATACCATTTCTGTAAATCGATATGGTCACTGAACGCACCGGGGTTGCCGAAAGCCTTGTCTTTTTTTGCGATTTTCTCCCACAGCATCCAGGCTCCGGAGGTCGATTTTTGTTTCAATTCCGGCGCTTTGTCCCACGAGCCATTGTCGGAGCTTTCGGTGATCGAGCCATTGGTGATAAAGACATAGTCATTCGCACCCAGCACGATTTCATCCTCAATACCATCGCGGTTCACAATCTTTAATAATGTGGCCGTTTTCTTATCGGCCGACAGGTTGAAATCGATATCCATCACCTGAGTGTTCATATCAAAATGCACGCCTCTTTGCTGCAAATAACGCTGGGTTGGCAAAACCACCGAGTGATATTGGTTGTATTTGGTGCGCATGATGCCACCAATTTTATACAGACCATCAACCAGATGGATGAAACGCTTCATGTAGCGACGCATTTCAGCCACGCTACTCCATTTCTGAAATGCAAACATGGACGTCCAGATATGCCAGAAATTGGTGTCGAAGAAAGCCTGATTGAACCAGTCTTCGATACGCAAATTATCGAGCGAGCGCTCAGAAACAAAGGTGAGTTTGATCAGCTCTGCCTGATCCTGCAAAGACAGTCCATAGGTCGATACATCGACTTTTTTACCATCTTTCAGCAGGCGCGCCTGTGCGTTAGAAACGAAACGGCTGTTAAACTCGAAAGATTCATCCCGGACGGAAATATCGGGGTCATCGTAGGATGGAATGTTGGATAAAAAATCCCAGTAGCATTCATAATGCTTTTCATGCATGCGTCCGCCACGCACCACATAGCCTTGCTGTGTCGAGCCTGCGCCGTCACAAGCGCCACCGGCGATATCGTCCTGTTCCAGAATGTGGATATTTTCGCCGGGCACTCCGGCATCTTTTATCAAATACGTGGCGCTGGCCAGTGATGCGATGCCACTGCCGACCAGATAGACTTTAGAATCTTTTGGGTTGGTATTTTTTGCAGATTTCATGATTTCTTCCTTTAAATTTCACAGCAATTAAAAACAGGCGACATTTTGTGAATTTCAGATTTCAGCTTGGATTCCCAGTATATGCTCTTTTCAAATTCTGAATCGGACAGTTTTGGTGTGAGGATCGATCCGATTCAATCTTCTGACAACGCGAAAATCAGTTGCACAATCAGGCCGGGGTGATTATCCAGCAATTTAATTTCGCTGCCCTGGTGCAGATTCATTATCGCTTGCACCAGACTCAGGCCCAGACCATTTCCAGGCTGGCTGCGCGCACTGTCGAGTCGAGTAAAATGCTCAAAAACGTTCTCTCTGTCGGCTAGCGCAATGCCGGGGCCATTATCGGCAACCGTTAGCATTAAATGATGATCAGATCGATGACCACGCAGTTGAATATTGCCTCCGCGTGGCGTGTATTTGACGGCATTATCGAGCAGGTTGGTCAGCCCCTGCGCCAGTAGCTGTCTATCGCTGCGCAGCGATAACCCCGGCTCGACATCCTGCTCGAATGCCAGCCCGGCTTCCTCTGCCACCACCGAATACATTTCGCCCAGTTCATCCAGCATGGCGCTGACATCGATTGTTTCCCAGTGCTCGCGCTGCACACGCGCTTCGATCTGCGCGATATTCAAAATCGCATTGAAGGTCGCGACCAGCGCATCGACATCTTCCACTGCCTGCCCCACTTCCTGCTGTGATTCGCCGGGCGGCAATTGCGCGCGCAGTGCTTCCAGACGGTGACGCAAGCGATTCAGCGGATTGCGTAAATCATGCGCCAGATTATTGCTCACATTGCGGGTGCTGTGCATCAGGATTTCGATGCGCTCGAGCATATTATTGATGACGCGGCTCAAGCGGTCGTATTCATCGTCTCGAGACAACAGGCTAAAACGACGCTTGCGACGCAGTGGCATGCGTTGGCTCAGATCACCCTGCATGATTTCCAGTGCCTTGAGGCGAATATTTTCGATGTGCCGCAAGCTGCTGAGACCAAGTAATGTGCCACCCAGAAGTGCCGCAGCGAAAATAACCAGCACCGCCAGCAGCAGCACCCGGGTAATGTGCTGTAATAATAGTTCCTGCTCACCCAGATCGCTGCCCACCAGCAATTGAGTATCGTTGGGCAAACGGGTAATCAGCACACGCGTCTGCATGTGCCGATGCGAGGATGGGATAAATGGCCCCAGTCGGCTCAATGGCAGGGTGGCGAAAACGGCTGACAGCGGTTTCAGGTCGGGTTGCCCGCCCTGCCCCAATATCAGTTTTTTATCGGGCGCGACATCCTGATTGAAATCATGCTGAGCGCGATTCACCAGCGAATAAACAAAAAAGCGCGAGGAATCCTTGCTCATGCGATGCGCCACCATGCGGCTGAGATCTTCAAACGAACCAGAAAAATAACGGCTCAGCAAGATATTGGTTTCCAGTTGCAGCCGGTCATCGGTTTGCTGGCGGATCTCGCGCGAGGCAGATTGGTAGGCCAGCGCCAGCACAGCAGCCGCAATCAGGCTGAACAACAAGGCATAAATCAGCGACAGGCGAAACGCCGTGGTGTGACTAACCCGGATCATGCAGCATATATCCCGCACCGCGCACGGTGCTGAGCAGCGGCACATCGAATCCCTTGTCGATCTTGTTGCGCAAGCGACTGATGTAAACATCGATGATGTTGGTTTGCGGATCGAAGTGATAATCCCACACCTTTTCCAGTAGCATGGTACGCGTGACCACTTGCTCGGCGTGGCGCATCAATACTTCCAGCAAGGTGAATTCGCGCGGCAACAAGTCGATGACCTTGCTCGCGCGCGTAACCTGATGCTTGAGCAAATCCATTTCCAGATCGCGCACCTTGAGAACGGTTTGAGTTTGATCAGGCTGACTGCGCCGCAACAGCGCTTGCAGCCGCGCCAGCAATTCGCTGAAGGCATAAGGCTTGACCAGATAATCATCACCGCCCGCCTGCAGGCCCTCGACACGATGATCGACTTCGCCCAGCGCACTCAGAATCAGCACCGGGGTATGGATATCGAGCTGGCGAATTGCCTGCACGATCGACAGGCCATCACGCCCCGGCAACATGCGATCGATGACCATGGCATCGAAATGCCCGGTCAGCGCCAGATGCAAACCATCGTCGCCATTGTCGGCGATATCGATCTGATGGCCATGCTGCAACATGCCCTTGCGGATAAATTCCGCCGTATCGTGATCGTCTTCAACCAGTAAAATATGCATGAGGTTCAGTCTGTTACCACCAATGCGTCATCAACAATGAATAAATTAACCGCAAAGTTACGCAAAGGTTGAATGAACAGTAGCGGGTAATTCATGGTGCTCGTTTCTGTGTTGTATTCAAAGTATTCCGGCCGAATCTTTGCCGCTTCCGGATCAGATGCTCCCAAACAAAAAAAACCTTCGCGAACCTTAGCGCCCTTTGCGGTAATTTTTTTATACCGAAGTAATTAAGGCGAAATGATAGCTTCAGGGCTGCCGCTGGCTAATGCCAGCTTTTTATTCAGCGTTTGCAAAAAACGCGCGGCATCGGCTCCATACACGACACGGTGGTCGGCCGTGATAGTGGCATCGGCAATGCCATCATGAGCGGCCCCTAACGCCAATATCGCGCTTGCACCGGAAGGTACGATGGCATCAAAACGCGTAATGCCTTCGAACATGCCGAGGTTCGACAGGTAAATGGTGGCACCCTGATAATCCTGTGGTTGCAGACGCTGGCGCAGCACTTTCTTTTTCAGGGCCGACCACTCTTTGGCCAACTCATCCAGCGGACGCTGAGCCATATCGCGCAACACCGGTGTCACCAGTCCTGCGGGCATATCGACGGCGATACCGACATCGACGCGATCGCGCAAGGCCAGCCCGAAAGGCGTGTAAGCGGCATTGAAGTTCGGGTGTTCCAGCGTGGTCAGCGCCAGCACGCGCGCCAGCAACAAGGTGAATGACAAATGCTTTTGCTGCGCCAATTGATGCAGCGCCTCGATGCCGATATTGGCGCTGACGTGGAAGCTCGGTGTGCTCACGGTGGCTTGCATGTGATCGGCAACGGCGCGGTGCATCGGGGTGAATAATTTATAACGCCAGGGTGGCCCGGCATCGAGATCCGGCTGCGGGCCACGCAATGCGGCGGCAATCACTTGCGGGCTTTTGATGATGCCCATGGCATTGGCCGGAACACTCGCCAGATCGATTCCCAGTTCTTGCGCCAGCCCGCGCGCGAAAGGCGATACGCGGTGCTTGCCGGAAGCATGATGTGATGCAGGATGCGGTGCTGGGCGCGCTGAAGATTGCGCAGACGCATCGGCTGCTTCATGCGTCGGTGCAGGATCACTCGCCGACTGAGCTGTCGTCGCAGCGGAACTCAATTGAGCATCGATTTCGGTGGCTGTTGATTCTTTCTGTGACGTTTGTTGATCGGCCACGCCGGCCTCATCGCTCAGGTAAGCCAGCACTGCGCCCACCGGGTAATCGCTGTTTTCCTGCGCCAGCGGCCCGGTCAGATAGCCTGAGCCGAAAGCCTCGACATCCATTATCGCCTTGTCGGATTCGACTTCAGCAATGACATCGCCCTTGTTGATTTTATCGCCCGGCTGTTTCAGCCAGCGCACCAGATGGCCGCTTTGCATGGTGTCAGACAGCCCCGGCATGGTGAACTCTTGTGTACTCATTCGGCTTCTCCTTCCAGCACTTTGCTGGCGGCTTGCGCAATGCTGTCAAGCGTGGGGATGCTCAACGCTTCTAGTTGCCCATTGTAAGGTGTTGGCATGTCCAACCCGCCATGGCGCGCCACTGGCGCATCGAGAATATAAAAACATCGCTCGGCGAGCTGGGCGGCAATTTCGGCACCCGCGCCGGCATACACGCTGTCTTCTTCGATAATCAGCACATGATGGGTTTTGTTGACCGAGTCGATACAGGTTTGCCAATCTATCGGACGCAGGCTGCGCAGGTCGATCACTTCGGCGTCGATGCCCTGCTCGGCCAATTGCTGCGCGGCCTGTTGCGCCAGAATGGCTGTGCGTGAATAACTGATCAGCGTGATATCCGAGCCACTGCGGCGCACCACGGCGCGATGCATCGGAATCGCCGGCTGCACCGTATCCAGTTCTGCTTTGCTGAAATACAGCAATTCATGTTCCAGCAGCACGATCGGCTCATTCGAGCGAATCGCCTGCTGCAATTGCCAGTAGGCATCCTGCGGTGTGGATGGCACGGCGATGCGGATGCCGGCGACATTCATCAAAGTGTGCTCGAGGCGTTGCGAATGCTGCGCCGCCAATTGTTTGGCCACGCCTCCGGGCATGCGCACCACCAGCGGCATGGGGAATTGACCGCCCGACATAAACGGAATCTTGGCCGCCATATTGATGATGGCATCGAGCGCCAGCAATGCAAAATTGACGGTCATGATTTCCACCACCGGGCGCATGCCGATCAGTGCTGCGCCGACACCGAGGCCGGTGAAGCTGCCTTCCGAAATCGGCGTATCGCGCACGCGCCAGGCACCGTAACGCGCATACAATCCTTCGGTCACACGATAACTGCCGCCATACAGGCCGACATCTTCGCCCAGCGTGAAAACTGTGTCATCGACCGCCATGGCTTCATCCAGTGCGCGGTTGAGCGCCTGATAATAAGTGACTTGTTCAACCATCAGATCAATACCTCGTCGGCGCGGTTACAGTTCAGCGCATCCCACGCCTGCTGCATGTCGGGTTGCGGGCTTTGCTGCGCAAATTGCACTGCGTCTTCGACGATGGAATCGACCTGTTGCTGAAGCTTCACAATTTCCTGTTCGTTGATCAAATCCTGCTGCTGCAGATGCGCGCTGAATAGTTGAATATGATCTGCGCCCACAGCGCTCAATTGTTGTGCATCGGGATACAGGCTTTGCGCTTCACGCTCGGCCTGCTTGATCGGGTCACGCTGGCGGAAGGCATCGACTTCGACCCGCGGGCGGTAACTGCCGGGGTCAGACACCGAGTGCCCGCGAAAGCGGTAGGTTTCCATTTCCAGCAATTGCGGGCCGGTGCCTTCGCGGATGCGTTGCAAGGCTTCGCCCGTTTTCGCATGCACTTCCAGCACATCCATGCCATTCACCTTGTGCGCCGGAATATCATAGCCGCAGGCGCGTTGATAGACATCGCTGACGGCAGAGTGTCGATGGATTTCCGTGCCGATCTGGTAATGATTGTTTTCACACACGAACAGCACCGGCAATTTCCACAGCGCCGCCATGTTGAGCGATTCATGGAACGTGCCTTGATTCACGGCGCCATCGCCGAAAAAACAGATCACGGCTTCGGGTAAACGCTGCATGGCGATGGCATAACCCAGCCCGATGGCGACCGGATAGGTTTCACCGACGATGGCATAACCCCCCATGAAGCGACGTTCGCGATCGAACAGGTGCATCGAGCCACCCATGCCCTTGCTGCAACCATCGAGCTTGCCGAATAATTCGGCCATTACTGCTCGCGGTGGCACGCCGCGCACCATCGCATGCACATGCTCACGATAAGTGCTGACAATGTAGTCGGATTGATCGGCCGCATGAATCACGCCCACGGCGACCGCTTCTTCGCCCGGATACAGGTGCAAAAACCCGGCGATATTGCCGGCGCTGTATTCCTGCGCTGCGCGTTCTTCAAAACTACGCGCCAGCAACATATCTTTCAGCATGCCATGGAATAATTGACGATCCATTGTTATCTCCTTCGCTCCCGCATCGGGAAAATGTTATGTTGTTTGCGCTGGCTGCGAGTGAGTCGCATGGATAATCGAAGCCAGTGCCACCGCGACCCGGCGCGCCTGTGGCGGATCGGAGCGCGATGGCAATAAAATGGGTACGCGTGTGCCGATGACCAGCCCGGCCAGCGTGGCGGAAGCGAGGTATTCCAGATCTTTCGCCAGAATATTGGCCGCATTCAAATCGGGGGCGAGCAAGATATCCACATCACCGGCCACCGGGCTTTGAATCTTTTTGATGCTGGCCGCTTCCGCCGAAATGGCATTATCAAACGCCAGCGGGCCATCGATAATGGCGTGCTTGATCTGCCCTCTTTGTGCCATTTTACTCAGGCAAGCCGCATCGATGGTCGAAACGATGGCAGGCTTGACCACTTCCACTGCCGACAGCGCCGCCACTTTCGGTGTTTGCACGCCCAACTGGCGTGCAAGATAAATGGCATTCTCGACGATATCGGCCTTGATTTGCAGATCGGGCGCAATATTGATCGCGGCATCGGTGATGAACAGCAATTTGTGATAAGTCGGCATTTCAGCCACGAAAACATGGCTCACGCGTCGCCCGTTGCCCAGTTCCTTTAGCACCGGATGCATCAGCGTATCGGTGTGAATCCAGCCTTTGGCCAGTGCATCGGCCTGCTGCTGTTTGACCAGTTCGATACCCGCCGCGATCGCATGTGCTTCGGTTTCGGCATCGATTAACCGGATTTCGGCAAGATCAAATCCGAGTTGCTGGCATAAACGCTCAATCTTGTGCCGTTTGCCGATCAAAATCGGTTCGACCAACCCGTCATCGCGCGCTTCCATCATGCCTTGCAACACATGGCTTTCGCCGGCATCGATAACGGCAACCCGAATCGGCGGGTATTGTCGCGCCTGTTCGATAAATTGATTCAGCCGCGGGCAGGCTTTTACTGGCGCATCCGCCGGCACATCACTGGATTGACTTGCACTCATGCCTGTGCAGTTTCCGGCAGGAATTCATCCAGTGCTTGCAGCAATGGAGTCATGTACATATAAGCCGGGCCGCCGTGCATGATGATGGCCATGTAACCGGCTTCGACGATTTCATCTCGCATCGCACCCGCCTTGACTGCCCCTTCTACATGAAACGCGATACACCATTCGCATTGTGCCGCAATCGCCAGCGCCACATTGATCAATTCTTTATGTTTGATCGTGAGTGCCTGACCTTCTTCCGCATGTTTGAGAAAACTCAGGAATCCGGCCGTTTCTACCGGGTGATCCTGTTGCAACCGATGAGTTAATTCACTGACTTGTTGCATCTTCTGTTTCATCTTTCCCATGTCTGCTCTCCGTTTATCGTTTCGCCCAGTCTACTCTCGCCACACGACAATTAAAGTAACCCAGATGACAGTCGAACCATGCATTCCTGAAAAATATTATGAACGCAAATCACCCTCGCTGAAAAGTTACAAATCTTTAATGTTTCCATAACCTGCCTGTAAGGTTGACCTCGCTATAGTCGCACTCATCCAGAAAACACTCGATCACAGGAAGCTAAGATGATGACGACCACAGCCGCAGTACAGCCACTCAACAATACCAGCTTGCATGAGCAATTTTTGCAGGCACGAAAACATTTACAAAGCCGCATTATCGGCCAGCAAGTACTGGTTGATCGCATGCTCATCGCCTTGCTGGCGAATGGCCATATTCTGGTGGAAGGCGCACCGGGGCTGGCCAAGACCACGGCCATCAAGGAACTGGCGAATATTCTCGAAGGCGATTTTCACCGCCTGCAATTCACCCCCGATTTATTACCCGGCGATTTGACCGGCACCGATGTGTATCGACCGGAAACCGGCAGCTTTGCATTCCAGCAAGGCCCGCTGTTTCACAACCTGATTCTGGCGGATGAAATCAACCGCGCACCGGCCAAGGTGCAATCGGCCTTGCTCGAAGCAATGGGCGAACGCCAAATTACCGTCGGCCATAAAACCTACAAATTGCCACACCCGTTCATGGTAATGGCGACACAAAACCCGATCGAGCAAGAAGGCACTTACCCATTGCCGGAAGCGCAACTGGATCGTTTTTTGATGCATATCTTTATCGGTTACCCCGATGCCGAAATGGAAAACGACATTCTCGAACTGGCGCGCAAACAAGCGCTGCAGGAACTCGCCAGTAGCGAACCTACCTCTTTGATGCTGAGTAACCAGCAAGTCGAACAGGCACAGAAAGAAGTGCTGAATATCCACATGGCAGCGCCGGTGCAGGAATACCTGGTGCAACTGGTGCTGGCCAGCCGTGACCCGGCCGCCTACAGCGACAAGCTGGCGCGATTGGTCAGTTTTGGCGGCAGCCCGCGCGCCACCATCGCGCTCGACCGCTGCGCCCGCGCGCACGCCTGGCTTAACGGCAATGACTATGTTTCGCCGCAGGATGTGCAAGCCGTGGCTTACGAAGTGCTACGTCACCGTATTCTGATTTCTTATGAAGCCGAGGCCGAAGGCATCAGCAGCGATGACTTCATCCGTCAACTCATCCAGTTGGTGCCGGTGGCCTGATGAGCATGCTGAACGCCCTGCGCGGTCGAGCTGACTCGGTGCCCGCTGATGCAGCAACCCAGCCTGCACCGCAAGTGCCGCTGAATGCCGCCACCTTTGCCGACACGGAATCGCTGATTCTGTTGCAGCAAGCGGCCAGCAAACTCGACATCAAGCGCAACAGCCCGCCGCTGGCAATCGGTGCCGGTCAGCATTTGTCGCGCTTTCGCGGGCGCGGCATGGATTATCAGGAATCGCGCATTTACCAGGCCGGCGACGACATTCGCAACATGGACTGGCGCGTCACCGCGCGCGCCGGCAAACCGCATACCAAACTGTATCAGGAAGAGCGCGAACGCCCGGTCGTCATCATGGCCGACTTTGGGCCAACCCTGTTTTTTGGATCGCAACGCGCGCTGAAATCGGTGGTGGTCGCGCGCATCGCTGCAATGCTGGCCTGGGCCGCCGCCAAACAGGGCGATCGCGTGGGTGGATTGTTATTCAATGGCGAACATCAGGAATTACGCCCGAAAATGGGCAAGGCGGGCGTGCTGGCTATTATCCGCACGCTGGTCAATCTGGGCGATCCGCGCAAGGGCATGCTGCAGGCGCAGGATAGCGTGTCGCTGAATGATGAATTACGTCGCCTGCGACGACTCGCCCGCCCCGGCTCACTGGTATTTCTGATCAGCGATTTTTATGGCATTGACGAACAAACACGCGACCTGTTGCTGCGCCTGAAACGTCATGTCGACGTGGTGGCAATCCAGGTTACCGACCCACTCGAAATGCAGGCACCACCACCGGCGCGCTATGCCGTGACCGATGGTGAGCGCAGCGGCATTCTCGATACCCGTTCCCAGCACGGCGTGCAATTCTATAACCAGTTTTTTCAGCAACATCATCAGGCACTGCAAGCCCTGTTACAGCCGTTGAATATTCCGCTGCTGCAGATGTCCACTGCCGATGATGTCAGCGCCGTGATGCAAACCCATTTTGCCGGCGGCAAGCAACGCCTGTCCGTCAAGGAGAAAGCCGCCTGATGACTCAAGCCAGCACCCCAACGTTGCACAACACAGCCCCCGTGCAAGCCGCACAACAAACCCTGCAACTGGAAGATATCCACTTGCCGGCAACGCCTTCGTTGTGGCCACCGGCCCCCGGCTGGTGGATCGCTTTGGCGTTATTGCTCGGCGTGATCGGGTTTATCGCCCGACGCGCTTATCGCTACCGAAAAATTCGCCAGCAACACCAGTACATTTTGAATGTATTGCAGGTTTTGCAGCAGGATTTTGCGCAACAACCTGATCCCGAAGCCATTGCCAGTATCAACCAGTTATTGCGTCGTCTTGCCCTGATGTTTTTCCCACGCGAACAGGTCGCCAGCCTGACCGGTCACGACTGGCTGAAATTTCTCGATCGCAGCGGCGAAACCGATGAATTCACCCAGGGCAGTGGGCAATTACTCGGTACAGCGCCTTATCAAAACCGCTTGCCCGAAGACAGCGATATCGAAGGTTTCAGCAACGCGGTTGAAAACTGGGTGAAATGGATTACACGTGAGGTCAAGGCATGAATATCGAATTCTTCCAGCCCTGGGTTTTCGCCCTGTTGCCGTTGCCGATACTGGTGGTCCTGTTACTGCCGCGCGCCGCCACGGCGCTGCCGGCTGCGTTGCGCATGCCGTTTTTTTCCGGCTTGCAGGCCGGGTTGAGTAAACCGGGAAAACCCCTTTCCAGAGGCTGGCTGATGCTGGCCATCATCAGCTGGATTCTACTGGTCAGCGCCGCGGCACAACCGCGCCTGATCGGCAAAACCGTTCACATCCCGATGAGCGGGCGCAGCCTGATGATGGCGATCGATATCTCTGGCTCGATGCAAACTGAAGATATGCAGATTGGCGGTCAAATGGTGGATCGCTTGCAAGCGGTTAAAAAGGTCGCTGGCGATTTCATCCAGAAACGCAAGGGCGACCGCATCGGGCTGATTCTGTTCGGCAGTCAGGCGTATTTGCAAGCGCCGCTTACCTTCGACCGAAAAACCGTCAACATTTTATTGAATGAAGCCCAGATCGGTCTGGCCGGAAAGCAAACCGCCATCGGCGACGCGATTGGTCTGGCCATCAAGCGGCTGCGTAAAATTCCAGCAAAGAACCGCGTTTTGATTTTACTCACCGATGGTGCCAACACCGCTGGCAGCGTCGATCCGCTCAAGGCCAGCGATCTGGCCGCACAGCAAGGCGTGCGCATTTACACCATCGGCGTGGGCGCAGATTCACAGCTGGTCAACACACCGTTTGGCGTGCAGCAAATCAGTGGCAGCGAGCTGGATGAAAGCACGCTGCAAGCGATCGCGAGCAAAACCGGTGGACGCTATTTTCGCGCTCGCGATGTACGCAGCCTGGCCAACATTTATCGCGTGCTGGACAAGATTGAGCCAGTCTCGAATGACGATTTGAGCTATCGCCCGATGACCGAACTTTACCACTGGCCACTGGCGCTCGCCCTGTTGCTAAGCCTGTTGATCGCCCTTGGCAGCAGTCTGGGTTCACGTCTGCCTCGTCACCCTTCGGAGTTACCCCGTGCTTAAACAATTCTCAATCTATTTCCACTTTCAGCAACCGTTATGGCTATTGGCATTGTTGCCACTGGCGCTGATCCTGTGGTTTGTGTTTCGCCCTGCCACGCAGGATTCGCCGTGGAAACAAGTCATCGACCCTTTGCTGCAACCGCTATTGCTCACCCTGCCCAAGGGTAAAAACCAGCGCTTGCCGTTATGGCTGCTGGCCATCGCCTGGTTGATTACAGTACTGGCACTGGCCGACCCGACCTGGCAAAAACTGCCACGACCGGTGTACCAGAGCAACAATGCGCGTGTCATCGTGCTGGATTTATCGCTTTCGATGGATATCGCCGACCTGAAGCCATCGCGCCTGAAACGCGCGCGCTTCAAGATCAACGACATTCTGGCGCGCGATGAAGAAGGCCAACTCGGTCTGGTGGTGTTTGCGGGCGATGCCTTCACCGTCACACCATTGACGCGCGATGCCGACACCATCCGTGCACTGCTGCCTTCGCTCACGCCTGAACTCATGCCGAGCCAGGGTAGCCGCGCCGATCTCGGTTTGCAAAAGGCAGGAGAACTGTTGCAACAAGCTGGCCTCAGCCATGGCCAAGTCATCCTGATTGCCGATGGTGTGGATCGCCCGGATGCCAGTCTGGCCAAAGCGGCAGCCGCCAGATTAGCGAAAGACGGCTACAGCGTTTCGGTTCTCGGTGTGGGCAGCGCAAACGGTGGCCCGATTCCCGGCGTGCGCGACCGTCAGGGCAAGCCCGTGATCGTCAAACTGCAGCAACCAGCTTTGCACGCCGTCGCCAGCGCTGGGCATGGGCTGTATCGCTATATCACTCCGACCGATCGCGATGTGCAGGAATTGTTGCAAGCGACTCAAGACATGCAAATGGATCAATCCGCCAAGCAGTCCGATCTGCAAAGCCAGCAGTGGAAAACTCACGGACCATTGCTGGTGTTGCTGATATTGCCGCTGGCTGCGCTGGCGTTTCGCCGCGGCTGGCTATTATCTATCGGCATGGTTGCGCTGATTACAGTGTCTACGCCTGAGCCGGTGATGGCATCCTCAAGCTGGGATAGCCTGTGGCAACGTCCGGATCAGCAAGCCGACAAGGCGCTTCATCAGGGAGCCTTCAAACAGGCAGAAAAACTGGCGAAAGATCCGCTGCGTCTCGGCAGCGCCGCCTACAAACAGGGCGACTATGAAAAAGCACTGCAGGCTTTTTCAAAATCGGATAGCGCCGATGCCCTTTACAACAAGGGTAATGCACTGGCGCGCCTGAAAGAATACCCGCAAGCCATCGCCGCCTATGATGCCGCGTTGAAGAAAAATCCGAATCTGCGCGATGCCAAAATCAATAAAAAGCGCGTACAAGATTTGTTGAAAAAACAGCAGCAGGAAAAGAAAAAGAAGCAACAACAGAAAAAGAATCAGCAAAATAAAAATCAGAAACCTGAACAGTCGAAATCTGGCCAATCGAAAAAGAATAAACCACAGCAAGGCCAGCAGAAAAAGCAGGGGC
>JANTFI010000016.1 GCA_024763505.1 Gammaproteobacteria bacterium | reverse complement strand
TGCGAAATGCCCTCCATCAGGCATCCATCACCGAGGAAAACATAAGTCTTGTGATCGACGATATTGTGGCCGTCTTTATTGAATTGCGCAGCCAGTGCGCGCTCGGCAATCGCCATGCCAACACCATTGGTGATACCTTGTCCGAGCGGGCCGGTAGTGGTTTCAACACCCGGTGTGTAGCCATACTCCGGGTGGCCCGGTGTCTTGGAATGCAACTGACGGAAGTTTTTCAGATCATCAATGCTGAGGTCATAGCCGCTGAGATGCAACAAAGAGTAAATCAGCATGGAGCCATGTCCGTTTGACAGGACAAAGCGGTCGCGATCATACCATTTGGGATTGGCCGGGTTATGTTTCAAATGGTCGTTCCACAAAACTTCTGCAATGTCAGCCATACCCATAGGGGCACCGGGGTGACCTGAATTCGCTTTCTGGACAGCGTCCATACTCAGCGCACGAATAGCATTTGCAAGATCTCGACGAGATGGCATAGCTTTCTCCTAACAATAAAAAATGGCTTCCAGTCGCCCGAAAAACCGTGGCCGAGCTGAAAAACAATAAAAAAATCAAATACTTGGCGAGGATAAGTTCAGAACAAAATATTCTAAAACCGACCCTGGACAAGACTAAAGGCGCGCTATTCTCGCGCAGAAACCGATTTTCAGCAACTTAAATTGATTATCGCGGTATCAATTCAGGCTATAGCCAGTGAAATTTTTTTAATGAACAAACCGATTGGGTTGCGCAAGCAACTCGCTTGGCCTATATAATGTCCCCCCCAAATTTATCTCCCGGTTTTGCATTATGTCTGACAGCACTCTGTTCACCTCGGAATCCGTTTCGGAAGGCCACCCTGACAAGGTCGCCGATCAGATTTCCGACGCCATCCTCGATGCCATCCTGTCCAAGGATCCGAACCCGGAACATGCCCGAGTCGCTTGCGAAACCATGGTCAAGACCGGTGCGGCTATCGTTGCCGGTGAAATCACCACGGAAGCCTGGGTCGATCTGGATGACCTGGTGCGCGAAGTGATATGTGATATCGGTTACACCAGTTCGGATGTCGGTTTTGACGGCTCGACCTGCGCGGTGATCTCGTTGATCGGCAAGCAATCCAGCGATATTGCCCAGGGCGTCGATCGCGAAGCACCGGAAAAGCAGGGTGCCGGCGATCAGGGCATGATGTTCGGTTACGCGTCCAATGAAACCGATGTTCTGATGCCCGCACCGATTACCTTTTCGCACCGTCTGGTCCAGCGCCAGGCCGAAATGCGCAAAACCCATGTCTTGCCGTGGTTGCGCCCGGATGCCAAGAGCCAGGTCACACTGCGCTATGAGGACGGCCAGGTGACAGGCGCTGAAGCCATCGTTCTTTCGACCCAGCATGACCCGGATATCGATCAGGCGCATCTGTACGAAGCCGTGCTGGAAAACATTATCAAACCAGTGATGCCGGAAAGCTGGATCACGCCCGACACCCTGATTCACATCAACCCGACCGGCAAATTTGTTATCGGCGGGCCGGTCGGCGACTGCGGTCTGACCGGACGCAAGATTATCGTCGATACCTATGGCGGCATGGCGCGGCACGGTGGCGGCGCATTCTCCGGCAAAGACCCTTCCAAGGTTGATCGCTCGGCCGCTTATGCCGGACGCTATGTAGCCAAGAATGTAGTCGCGGCCGGGCTGGCCGATCGCTGTGAAATCCAGGTATCTTATGCGATCGGCGTGGCAGAACCGACCTCGATCCGGGTCGAAACCTTCGGCACCGGCAAGATCGAGGATGCACGTATCGAAGAGCTGGTCAAACACCACTTCGATCTGACTCCGTACGGCATTCAGCAAATGCTCGACCTGGTTCGGCCAATCTACCGGCAAACTGCGGCATATGGCCACTTCGGTCGCGAAGAAGCAGAATTCAGCTGGGAAAAAACCGACCGTGCAGAAGCCCTGAAGGATGCGGCCGGGCTATAGTTCTGTCTCCGCCTGAATAGAGGCGTCTGATACATCGGCCTGCGACCATCGTTATCGCAAGCCGACAACAAGGCCCAGCGCCCGAATCAACCAGCACCGACAGGTTGTACTTAATCGGAACTTTACAAATGATTTTTCTTCGGGCTAGACTATAAACACCTTTTGATTGCCTCCATCGCGAGGCGCTTGCCGCGAGGAGCGTTGCGACAGATTCGATTCTGCCAGGCTCGCAGCAGGTTGATACCGGACATTCTTTGCACCGGTCTGAATCAACGGCGCTCATAAATTTTCACCTGACGCAGGTACTTTTTATGAACGCACATCCATCCGAATCCATCATAGCCGATCTTTCTCTGGCCGACTGGGGCCGCAAGGAAATCAAAATCGCCGAAACCGAAATGCCCGGTCTGGTATCGCTGCGCGGAAAATACGGTGCCGAGCAACCGCTGAAGGGCGCACGCATCGCCGGTTCACTGCACATGACCATCCAGACCGCCGTGTTGATCGAAACTCTGATCGCGCTCGGCGCCGAAGTGCGTTGGGCTTCCTGCAATATCTTTTCGACTCAGGACCACGCCGCCGCCGCGATTGCCGATTCCGGCATTCCGGTATTCGCCTACAAGGGAGAGACACTCGAAGAGTACTGGCAGTACACGCACAAGATCATGGAATGGTCCGATGGCGGAACACCTAACATGATTTTGGACGATGGTGGTGACGCCACGCTGTTACTGATTCTCGGCAGCAAGGCTGAAATAGACATCAGCGTACTCGACAACCCCGGCAGCGAAGAAGAAGTCGTCCTGTATGGCGCGATTCGGGAACGCCTGAAAACCGAGCCGGACTGGTATTCTACCCGCCTCGCCAATATCCGTGGTGTTACTGAAGAAACCACCACCGGCGTGCATCGGTTATACCAGATGCAAGCCAATGGCGAGTTACCCTTTCCCGCTTTCAACGTCAATGATTCGGTCACCAAATCCAAGTTCGACAACCTCTATGGCTGCCGTGAATCGCTGGTCGATGGCATCAAACGCGCTACCGATGTCATGATCGCGGGCAAGATTGCACTGGTGCTTGGATATGGCGATGTCGGCAAGGGTTGCGCACAGTCGTTGCGCGGCCTCGGAGCAACCGTATGGGTGACCGAAATTGATCCGATTTGCGCTTTGCAGGCGGCAATGGAAGGTTATCGCGTGGTGCAAATGGATGATGCTTGCAAGGAAGCGGATATTTTCGTCACCACAACCGGTAATTTCAATGTCATCAACCATGACCACATGGTGCAGATGAAAAACGAAGCCATCGTTTGCAACATCGGTCACTTCGACAATGAAATCGATGTCGCTTCACTGCGCCAGTACCAGTGGGAAAACGTCAAGCCACAGGTCGACCACATCATCTTTCCGGATGGCAAGCGCATCACCCTGCTGGCGGAAGGCCGTCTGGTCAATCTCGGTTGCGCTACCGGTCACCCGAGTTTCGTCATGTCGAACTCTTTCACCAACCAGACACTGGCGCAAATCGAATTGTTTTGCCAACCGGAACAGTACCGCAATGAAGTCTACACGCTGCCGAAGAAACTCGATGAAGAAGTCGCGCGGTTGCATCTGGAAAAAATCGGCGCCAAGTTAACCACGCTGACACCGGACCAGGCGGATTACATCAGCGTACCGGTGGATGGCCCGTACAAAGCCGAACATTACCGTTATTAAGCGGCCGCCGAGCATGAGCAAACAAGACTTTAACCTGAGCTTCGAGTTTTTCCCGCCGCGCACCGAAGCCGGCAAGGAGAAACTGGTGGCGACGCGGCAGGCGCTGGCGGCCACTAATCCGGAATTCTATTCAGTCACCTTCGGCGCCGGTGGTTCAACCCGCGACAATACACTTGAAACCGTCATCGATATCCAGCAAAAAGGTGGCATCGATGCCTGTCCGCATCTGACTTGTGTCGGCGCAACCAATCAGGAAATCATCGAGTTGCTGGAGCAATACCGTGCACACGGCATTCACCGGTTGGTGGTATTACGCGGTGATCTGCCATCTGGCATGGTCGCGATGGGCGAGTGTAAATATGCGGTTGATCTGGTTGAACTGGTGCGCGATCGCTTTGCGGATTATTTCTCGATTGCCGTTGCTGCCTACCCGGAGGTGCATCCGGATTCGAAAAACCTGGCCACCGATGTCGACTTTTTTGCCCGTAAGATGAAGGCAGGAGCCGATCTTGCGATTACCCAGTATTTCTACAATGCGGAAGGATATTTCCATTTTATCGATGCCTGTCAGCAAAAACAGATCGAACCACCTGTCATCCCCGGTATTATGCCGATCGGCAACTTCAGCAGTCTGAAGAAATTCTCGCGCCAGTGCGGTGCTGAGATTCCTCGCTGGATCAAGAAGTCGATGGCAAACTACCCGGATGACATCGAATCCCAGCAAAAACTCGGAGTGGAAATCGTGACCCGGCTGTGTGAAAAACTGATCGATAATGGCGCGCCCGGGCTGCATTTCTACACTATGAACCAATCCCGCCTGAGTTTGCAAATTCTGAAAAATCTCAACCTAGACGGTTAAACACATGCGTGTGTCGCGCTTTTATATCGGGCAGGATCTGGTCTTGTCACAACCATTAGAACCCGAGCAGACTTTGCTACACTATATGCGCAATGTGTTGCGCCTGAATAAAGGTGCCGAAGTCATGCTGTTCAATGGACAGAACGATCAGGATTTCCGCGCCCTTGTCGATATTCAGCGCAAAACAATGACCCTGACCCCTTTTGAGATTATTGAGAAACGCACGGAGTCACCTCTCGATATTCATTTGTTGCTGGCCGTAGGCAAACCGGATCGTATCGATCTGGCCTTGCAAAAAGCCACCGAGCTCGGCGTGCAGCAATTCACGATATTCAACGCCGAGCGCAGCCAGACGCCGATCCGCGCTAATCGTCTGCAGAAAAAGCTGGCTCACTTGCAAGCCGTCATCATCAGCGCTTGTGAACAATCCGGTCGTAACCGAATTCCAGCTCTGGACTTCCAGGCCGATTTTTCCGCGATGTTGTCGCACTGCTCCGACGGGCAACGCCTGATGCTGGATTTCGCAGGTCAATCATTGCAGAACTTTCAGACGCAGGATAGCAGCAAGCGATTTTTGTGTCTGATTGGCCCGGAGGGCGGGCTTTCAAACGATGAAATCCTGCAAGCTGAGTCAGCAGGATTTGACCGGCTCTATCTGGGGCCGCGTGTGTTACGCATGGAAACAGCCGCAATCACGGTCGCCAGTCTGCTGCAGCAGCGATATGGAGATATTTAGCGACGGACGAAGAAGGATCCGGCAAAACGCGAGGGAATACCGGTTTCAAAGATCGATTGGCGCTAGCCCAGCGAATTCAGTTTTTCTCGGGTCGATTGCGTGATCGCATCCAGGTCCGGAATCACCAGTTCACTGTTCATCACATCGGCGCGGCCGTACAGGTAGCGGCAGTCAGAATCGAAGGTTTGCGCGGGCATGCGGTCTTGCTCGGCCAGATAGGCGCGCGGAATATCCTGCAGGATTATGCCCAGATAGGGCAGGTCATCATCCTTATCGAGATTGTAGATTACCGCGATTCGGCTACGCACACCTGGCTCTGTATGGCTTTGCTGGCACATCTTTTCAACCGAAATAACCGGCACACTGACACCGCGCCAAATCATAATGCCGTCCAGCCAGTCACTGCCGGCGCGCTCCGGACGCACGTAAGATATAATTTCTGCAACCACCGAGTTAGGTAACAGCAAAAATCGGTTGAGCAGTGGCAATTGGATGCAGCGAATGGATTCCTGTTCAGCCATGATAATGTCTCGATGAAGCTGCCACGCTTAGTGCTCCACCAGCGCGGCGATATTATGGATCAATTCTTCTTCCTGATAGGGCTTGCCCATATACTGATTCACACCGATTTTCATGGCGTGTTCACGATGCTTTTCGCCGGTTCGCGAGGTGATCATGATGATGGGAATATTGCGATAAGCCGGTTCATTTTTCATGTGCATGGCCAGCTCGAAACCATCCATGCGGGGCATTTCGATATCCAGCAGCATTACATCCGGGTTAACCCCTTCCAGTTGCGCCAGCGCATCGACGCCATCTTTGGCGGTGACGACATCGTAGTGATTACGCGTCAACAGCTTGCTGGCCACGCGGCGCATGGTGATCGAATCGTCGACCACCATCACCACCTTGCGGGCAATCTGCTCACTTTCTTCTTCGTTTTCATGGCTGTCGGTAATGGCCACCGAAGCGACACCATGTCGAATCAGTCCGCTGATATCCAGAATCAGTACCACACGCCCATCGGCGAGGATGCTGGCTCCTGATATCCCTTTGACCTGACTCAACAACTGCCCCAAAGGCTTGACCACGATTTCCCGATTTCCCAGTAATTCATCGATATGCAGTGCCACCCGTAGTTCACCGGAACGTAACAGGATAACCGGAACTTTCTCCAACTCATTGACCACACGAAAGCGTGACCCGGCTTCGAGCAGGGATGACAGGTAATGCAATTGATATTGCTGGCCGGCATAATCCAGCACCGGTTTTTCCTGTTGATAAAGTTCGGCCATCTGATCCGCTTCGATACGCGTGATACCTTCGATATTGATCAGCGGCAAGGCATAGGATTCTTCGCCGACTTGAACCAGTATGGCCTGGTTGATCGACAAGGTGAACGGCAAACGGGCGGTAAAGCGGGTGCCTTCGGCACTGGTTTCGATTTGCAGGGTTCCGCCCAGTTGCCTGATATTGCTGGCCACCACATCCATACCGACGCCGCGACCTGCAATCTGGGTTACCTGTTCGGCCGTGCTGAATCCGGGTTCCAGAATGAATTGAATTACATCATTATCATCCATTTCTTCATCGGCCTGGATCAAACCCAGTTCGATCGCGCGGGCATGTACCTTGGCAACATTGACGCCAGCGCCGTCATCACTGATGCTGAGCACGATGTCCGAACCGTCACGATTGATATCGATGCGGATTTTACCGGCTTCGGGCTTGCCTTTATCCAATCGTTCGATCGGGTTTTCGATTCCGTGCGTGATCGAGTTACGAAGAATATGTTCGATCGGCGCCATCATACGATCCAGCACCTTGATATCGATTTCATGGTCTTCTCCCTGCACGACCAGTTCAGCCTTTTTCGCCAGTTCACCAGCAGTTTTTCGAACCAGCCGGCGTAACCTTGAAGTCAAACCGGAAAAGCGCACCATGCGGCTACGGATCAAACCGTCTTGCAAATCAGTGTTGATGCGCGATTGCTGCAACAGCAAGGTTTCTGAATCTTTGACCTGATCACCAAGGATGGATTGCAGGCTCGACAAGTCGTCGACCGATTCACTCAGCGATTTCGACAGTTCCTGAATCTGGGTATAGCGGTCCATTTCCAGTGGATCGAAATTATCGGCCTTTTCTTGCTCTTTGTGGCTGTAGTGAATTTGTGCATCGGTTTCCGCTTCCAGTTTTCGCAGCTGATTTTTCAAGCGTGCGATGGTCGAACCGAGTTCACCAAGATTGGCACCGAAAGAGGAGACTTGTTGCTCCATTCGGGCGCGATAAATACTGACTTCACCCGCCGAACTGACCAGATTGTCAAGCAGATCGGACCGTACCCTGACTACTTCGCGTTCGCTTTGCCGCCGCTGCTGATCCTCGCTCTCTCCGTCTCTGGCGGTATCTTGTTTTTCTGCAGCAGATTGTGGCTCGGCCATTTCAGGTGACTGCCCGGCATCTTCCTGCTGCTGGTTTTCGAGCTCGGCTGCACTTTCTGCTGCCGATATCTGGTCGGAAAGGGATGCTTCCGACAACTCGGTTTCACCCTGCCGGATGGCCTTTAGCCGGAGGATTAAATCTTCTGGCTGATCGACGGGCTGGTGTTGCCGAGCTTGCTCGACCTGACTACTGAGCAAGTCAAAGCTTTCATGCAGCAGATCTACCAGTTCTTCCGTTTTTTCTACCCGGTTGTCGATAACCGCGATAAACAGGGATTCCAACTCATGGCTGAGATTGCTGATGGCACTGAAGTCGGCCATCTTCGCCCCGCCTTTGAGCGTATGCAGGTAGCGCTGCAGTTCCATCACCAGATTGAAATCGGTTCCATCATCCTCGTCATTCTGATCCACCCATGATTGCAACGTCATATCACTCATGTCGAGCAATTCCACCGCTTCCTCGATGAAGATATCCACCAGTTCATCATCGTAATCAGCGGTGACACTTTCATTCATCATGGTCAGCGTGTCGATAAACTGGTTGGAGGATTCACCTTCCTGAACCGGCAGTTCAACCGTATGGGAATCCATTTGCTCCATCAGGGTTTTCAGATCGGCAGTCAGGTCTTGCGGGATATTCGGCATGCGGCGCTGTCGCACCAGTTCTTCTGTCATCTCGCTGAGAGCCTGAGAGCCTCGCTGGTATAGCTCGAGCACTTCGAGGTCCAGACCTTCTCCGTGCTCTAAAACAAATTTAAGCGGGTTTTCCAACAGGCTGGCCAATTCTCCGATGCTGCTGATATCGGCGGTGCGCGATGCGCCGTGGATGGTATGTAAGGATCGATAAAGCTCTTCGGTGGGTTCGAATCGCTGTTGCTGTTGCGCCTGATCAAGGACGGAATTTACGGTGCTTAGGTGCGACTCGACCTCTTGCTGGTAAATGATCAGCAGTTCGGCTTCCAGCGGCAGGTCGGTTGTGTCTGGCGGCTCGCTTTGTGCTGGCTGAATCGCGCTCACGGGTGCCTCTACCTCTCCTCCAGGCATGCTCACCATTTCGCTTGATACGAAAGGGTCCGGGGGGGTCTCCTCTGGTTGCGGCTTGATTTCATCCTGCGCTGGCTGCACAACATCTGTCTGAGCCGAAGGATCAGCCTGAAGCACGTCAGAGCTTATGGTGTCTGGCGGGGTCGGGGGTTCATCCGGTTCTGGTGGCAATTCATCTGCCAGCGCTTCGACGGCATCATCCGGTGTTTGCTGCTCATCGCCGAAGGATTGTTCATGAACTTCAATGCTGCTTTCAGGTTCTTCTGCTGATGACTGTTGCGCCTTGTTCAATTCGCTGCGAAATTCCA
This sequence comes from Gammaproteobacteria bacterium, assembly GCA_024763505.1. Lineage (GTDB taxonomy): Bacteria > Pseudomonadota > Gammaproteobacteria > JACNJF01. Next base: position 25,964 of record JANTFI010000016.1, on the reverse strand, counting down.
TCACCTGATCGGCCTTGAATTCAGCCAGCGCGCGAGCAACGCCCCGATAATAGGCAATATCATGGGTGATGGCTGTGCCATCTTTCAATTCTTCGATCAATTCGGGTAGAGCCTGCGCGGCCAGTTCGACTGCATCGATGACTGCCGTGGAAGGCGCAATCGCCTTGTCGATGACCCGGTTCAACAGGCTTTCAAAATCCCAGGCAAACTCGCCTATCTTCATGGCACCGACCAGTCGTCCACTACCCTTGATGGTATGGAAAGAACGGCGAATATTGTTCAAGGCATTTTCATCTTCAGGATGCAGCTTCCAGTCCTGCTGCATCTGACGAATGTTTTCTGCCTCTTCCTCGGCTTCTTCCAGGTAAATCTCCAGAATCTCGGGATCGCAGCCTTCGTTCAGGATTGGCAAATCCTCAACCACCGGCTGGATTTTCGGCGACACGGTCGCCGACTCAGTCGTGGAAACAGATTCTGGTTCGTATGAAGGTTCCAGCTCTGGTTCTGGTTCTGGTTCTGGTTCTGGTTGTAAAATTGCCGCATCCGAGGATTCAGATTCAAATCCTGTTTCGGCATAAATTTCTGATGCCGGGGCAGTTTCAGTCTCTGGAACTGTCCGAGTTTCAGCCTGGGTTTTTGCTTCGGGTTCTGCTTCAGGCTTAGCATCGGGTTCTGGCGGAAGACCGGCTTCAGATTCGGTCTCAAAACTGATTTCGTTACCCGCTTCAATGGTCAATTCGGGCGCTGCAAATTCTTCTTCTGGCGAGACACTTTGACTGGCCAGTTCGAATGGCTGGCTCGGAGGTTCTGCAGCCGGCTCTGTGTCGAGAACATCCTGCAGTTGTTCCAGATCATCGTTCAGTTCGCTTACGACTTCTTCGACGATCGCTACGCTATGTACATCGATGACTTGCGTTTTATCTCCGACCTCGGGCAATTCATCATGCTGCTCCGGTTCAGTCTGGCCTGTCGTCGGTTGCTGAAATTCGGCCTGGAGCTCACCGGACAAATCGAAATCGACGGTTCCGTCATTTTCTGCCACAGGCAAATCTGCCTCAGAAAGATCCGCCTCGTCTTCGATCAGCAGGTTTTCCTGTTCCTGCTGTGCGGCCTGTGCGCGGGCTTCCTGACGGTTTTTTCCCTGTTGCAGCAGCAGTAATTGCTCATCGGCGAAATCGAGTATGGATTCCGAATCGGCACGCTGTTCGCCTACTGCCTCAAGGTAATATTCCAGACTGACGACCACTTGCGACAGTTGATCGAGCCTTTTTTCATCCATGAATTGTGCAGCATCATAATCGTCCAGATACTCGATCAACCCTTCTGTGACGGCCACAGCGCGGCTTTGATTCAGCAGCGTCAGCGCGCCACAGGTTTCTTTCAGCAGGGTCTGGCAAAACTGCAGGTTTTCCTGTTTTTCCGGCTCCTTGATGAATTCGAGAATCGCGCCCTTGATTTTCTGGATATCGTCCAGTGCAGCCGTAACGACTCCGGAGAGCATGTTATCCATTTCAAAATTGCGCGATGCGGTGGCCGAAGTATCCTGTTGTTGCGACTTGTGCAATTGGCCTTTTTGCATCAGATCCAGCGCCTGATCGACCTGAATCAATTCGGCCGCCATCCCCAGCAGTTTTTCATGATCGACCGGAGAGTTTCCGGATACGATCTCTCTGATCAGGTGGATCTGGGTTTCTATAACCTGTCGTTGCGGACCCAGACCGATCATCGCCAGCGTGTCGGAGATAACATGCAATTCCTGCGGGATATCTTCGAGCAATTCAATATTATCGTCAGCGCCGCCGACAAAAACCTCGAGTCTGGATTTGACCTGCTCAAGATCGGCCTTGACCGCATCGGAGACCGTTTTCATCAATTCCTGATTGGGGCCGGAAATCTGTTCTTCCTGGTCTCCCGAGGGTAAAAACTGTTCCAGTCGGTAGGCGGTTTTTATGGCCTGGCTTTTTGGCCCGCTGCATTCCGGTTGGGCAATGTAGTACAACAGGTTTTTGATCAGTTCAATGGGTTGCTGTTGAACTAACTGTGTTTCACCGTGCAAGACCAGATTGCGCAACACCTGGTCAACCTTACCGAGCAACATCTTGACCGATACGCCCAGAGGTAAATCGTCACGTGCAACCGACTCGATCAGAGCGCCGACAATCCACCAGAAGCGGGCAACCTGTTCCGAGTTGGACCGTTCTTCCATCACTTCGCTGATCTTGACCAATCGCTTCAGCTGGGTATCGACATCACGATCCTGAATCAATCCGAGTATTGAGAACTGGAAACTGGGCCGAAGTTTTTTGGCGAGTTCGCGCGAGCGCTGGTTATCGGCATCTTCAATCGCTTCGCTTTCGCGGTCATCGCTGTGCATCGAAAGATCTGGCAGGAACAGCAATTTTTCTGAGAACAGATCCTGATGGCGGGCGGCGCGAATATCATTGAGCAAAGGCAGAATCGCGATGGGGATATCTTTTTGTCCGGCCTGAATATGCTCGAGGTAATCGGGCAATTGCAAAACGGCGCGCAGCAACACTTCCAGAGCCTGCTGGTCCTGCTGGGCCTTTTGACTGATGTAGTCGCACAGCGCGCGCATTTCTTCGGTCAGCATGGCAGCGCCATATTGCTCGATCATGCTGAGCACGCCTTGCAGGTCGGACAGCTTTTGCGCTACCGACGCGAGAACTTCGACATCCTTTTCTTCTATATAGCGATTCAGGTCGCTGCGCACCGTCGACAGACTTTCGTCGATCGATTTCTTGACCCAGCCCAGGGCGCTTTGCTTGATGGATGTCTGTTTAAAATCCATGATAAGAATTTCTATTGTTCGGTCATTTCAATATCAATTTCTGCCAGATCTTCCACGTTATGCACCACCGTGTTTTCTGTGGCATCAGCCATTGGCAGTTTGAATCCGGCTACCGAGTGATGAAGCGCTTTAACCATATCGGAGAGTTCGCCGATCGCTTCTGATACCTGGGTCGAGCCTTCGGAAGTTTTGATCGTGATTTGCTGAATTTCATTCATCGTTTCGGTGATACCGACACTGTCTGTGGCGTGCTTTTCGGTCGAGTCGGAAATCAACAGGATGCGTTGCGCCAGATTGGTGGATACCTTCTCGATTTTCTCCAGCGCTTCGCCCGCATTTTCCGCCATGTTGGCTCCTTCTACCACGTTAGAGGTACTGGCTTCCATCGAGCTGATCGCTTCATTGGTGTCAGCCTGAATGGTTTTCACCAGCGCTTCGATCTGGCGGGTTGCATCACCGGTTCGTTCTGCTAATCGTTGTACTTCATCAGCAACCACCGCAAAGCCGCGCCCGGCTTCACCGGCCATCGCTGCCTGAATGGCCGCGTTCAGGGCGAGAATATTGGTTTGATCGGAAATTTCTGTAATCAGGTTTACGATGTCGCCGATTTCCTGCGAGCTTTCGCCGAGCCGTTTGATCCGCTTGGAGGTTTCCTGAATCTGTTCACGGATCGATTCCATACCCGAGATCGTCTTGCGAACGGTTTCGCCGCCTTTGTGTGCGATATTCACCGAGTTTCTGGCCACATCAGCTGACTCGGCCGCATTACGCGAGACCTTACTCATACTTTCGGATATCTTCGATACCTCGGTACTGGCGTGAGAGATTTCAGTCGCCTGCTGCTCACTGGACTTGGCCAGTTCGGTGGTGGTGGCCCGGGTCGAAGATACCGCCTGTGTCACTTGCTCGGCAGTGCCGTTGATCGTACTGACCAGATCACGCAAGGCATCGATGGAATAATTTACCGAGTCTGCAATCGCGCCGGTGATGTCTTCGGTCACGGTGGTATGAGTGGTCAAATCACCATCCGCCAGATTGGCCATTTCATCGAGCAGCCGCAAGATGGCGCGCTGGTTTTTTTCGTTTTGCTGCTGCGATTCTTCCAGTCGTCTGGATGAATCACGCATCAGTTTAAAGCCCAGAATAATCAGCAGAACGACGGCCACAATGCCAGCCAGATAAGCAATCAGGGAATAGATCTGCAAACGGTCATCATGTTGCAAAATCGCTTTTTCCAGATCCACCGATGCCTGCAGAATTTGGCCGCTGAGACCCTGTATATTACTGGCTGCATCACGCACTTCGAACAACTGTGGGGAATTCTCGAGAATCAGGTTGACGTTTTTCTTGACTACCGAAAACAGGTCGGCAAATTGCAACAGCTTGCTGACAACTTCGTCGCCGGTCAATTGATTGATGCCAAGCGCCTTGTTGCCTTCGAGCATGCCGATCAGCATGACTTCGATCAACGAGGTTTCCCGCCCGAATTGATCGGCCGCCGCCATCACTACATCACCACCGGACATGATCTGGTTCAGACTATTCTGAACACTCTGGATCAAAGCTAGCTGGCGCGCGGCGATCGCAATATCCGTACGCGCCGCCTTGCTTTTCACCAGAATCTTGACCACATCATCCGACAGGACCAGTAATTCCGGAATCGATTCGTTGATCAGGGTGACGTATTCAGCAACCGTTTCGATCGATTCGCGAGAGCCGAGTATGACATTGATATTGTCATTATAGGGTTGCCAAGCTTTTTCAATCGCAGCACGCTCTGCACCCAATTCCAGCGGCAATGGAGGCAAACCGGTTGCCGCATCACCCTGGCGCAATTGCTCGAGCGTTTTTTCAAACCGCGCCTGATAACGCTTGAGCTGTACGAAAGCAGCGGAGTTGCCCAGCGAGGACTCAAGCGCATAGGTGGCTATTTGTTGGGACACCACCTGCTGTTCGTTGGCGATGCTGGCAAAATCCTTGTTGTACCGCGACAAGGTATTTTCATAATTGAACAGCGCGACCATCAACAAGATGGACACGACAATCCCGGCGGCAAAAAAGATCAATACTTTATTGCCCTTGCTACCCGCAGGATTACGAGCCGCCGACCGGCCACCCTTGAAACGATTTTTGATTGTATCTATAAGCGCCATAGCACCCTCTGTTAACAAAAACGTGACCTTATTCCACCACTTTTAGAAACCGGTCATTGGTTACCAGCTTTTCTACACTGAACACACTCCATTGAGTCTGCGTATCGTCGAAGACTCCATCGAGAAAGGGCTCCAGAGCCCCCATATCCGGCAACACGGACGGTTGCTTTGTTTCCGGTTTGAATCGCCGCATGCCGGATACTTCCTCTACCAGTAAGCCGGCCATAATATTTTTTTGATTGACCACCAGAACCCGCGAATCTTTTCCGCGCAGCCCGGGCTGTTCCCCGAGAAATCCTTGCATATCCAGAATCGGCATCAATGTACCACGCACGTTGGCGATCCCGTTCACCCAGTTACGCACCCCGGGTACACGGATGGTTTCAGGCAGTGGCAAGATTTCAGTTACCTCCGACATCAGCGCCAGTAACGGCTTTCCATTCAACGAAAAACCAATCCCGACCCAGTCATCCTCAACGACTTCGCCGGTCGGCAAGCCGCGCGCATTGGCCCTGCAACGCCGGTCATAATCCTGCAACAGGGCAAAAGGAGATGCCGGCTCCATCGATTCAACCCAGCGCCTGTTTGATGCGTGCAATCAAATCGGCTTCACTGGCCGGTTTGACGATATAGTCTTTCGCGCCCTGTCGCATACCCCAAATCTTGTCGGTTTCCTGGTCTTTGGTGGTAATGATGATGACCGGAATACCAGCGGTGGCCGGGTTCCGGCTCAAATCACGGGTAGCCTGAAAACCGTTTTTGCCCGGCATGACCACATCCATCAGGATACAGTCCGGCTGTAGTTCCAGCGCTCTGGCAACACCCTCTTCTCCATTGCTGGCGACCGAAACCTGAATCTGGTTTTTTTCCAGCATGGTCTTGAAGACATGGACTTCGGTGGGAGAATCATCAACGATCAAAACGTGCGTCATAGTAATTTTTCAGTGTGAGGATCGGCTAGGCACCCGGCACATGCGCGGTGATGGCACCAATCAGGTCTTCTTTGGAAAAAGGTTTGGTCAAATATTCTTCGGAACCGACGATGCGCCCGCGGGCGCGATCAAAAATACTGTCCTTGCTCGAAAGCATGATGACCGGAGTCGATTTGAAGGTTTGATTATTCTTGATCAACGCACAGGTCTGGTAGCCGTCGAGCCGTGGCATCATGATATCGACAAAGATGATATCCGGATGATGCTCGGTGATCTTGGCCAGCGCCTCAAAACCGTCGGTTGCCGTGACGACATTGCAACCCACCTTTTTCAGCAGCGTTTCTGCACTTCTTCGTATAGTCTTGCTATCGTCGATGACCATCACCTTGACATTCAATTGTGCCGGTGCGGATGCATCATCAGTTTGCTGGGATTCGTTACTCACAGTTCCCCCGAGTTTTGAGAATTGTACCGATCTGCAGTCGGCTTTTCGGATAATTATAGACGTTTTTGCTTTTCAAACCAGTCATTTAATAAAAAAAAGTAAAGTAAATTCTACAACACGGCTGTAACCCGATACCGGACCCCGGGACCTCAACCGACGGATCAATATTTTTCCTATAGGCCACATAAAGCGGTAAACTACCCGCTGTTTCCAATTCAACCGGCTTTCATGAACACGTACCCTTTGCCAACCGTCCCGCACCTGATCACGGCCAATGCTCATCCGATCGAGGAAATCGAGCGACACATACTTAACCATCAGGATGACATCGAAATGTGGTTTCGCCAGCAATTTCAGGCAACCCCCGCACCTTTTTATGCCAGCGTCGATTTGCGCAATGCCGGATTCAAGCTGGCACCGGTCGACACCAATTTATTTCCCGCCGGATTCAACAACCTGAATCCAGCGTCCAAACCGCTGTGTATTCAGGCCATTCAGGTCACGCTGGAGCGATTTTGCCCGGAAGCCAAAGGGATCATGATCATCCCCGAAAACCATACCCGCAACCTGAATTATCTGGAAAATGTCGCCACCTTGCAGGAATACGTCAGTCTGGCCGGCTACCGCTGCTCGCTGGGCAGTCTGCGCGAGGATATAACCGAACCCACCCGGGTCGAGCTGCCTTCCGGCAGAACCATCACCCTGCATCCGCTCACCCGCAAAGCCGACAAGATCAGTATAGGCGACTTTACGCCTTGCGCCATCGTCCTCAATAACGACTTGTCGGGCGGTCGCCCCGAGATACTGGAGAATATCGATCAATCCCTGATTCCACCCCTCGATCTGGGCTGGTCGAATCGTTTCAAATCCGATCACTTCCAGGTCTACGATGATGTCGCTAACCGCTTCGCTGCATTGATCGATATCGACCCGTGGCTGATCAACCCGCACTTTACCAACTGTGGCGCCATCGATTTCATGAAGCGCGAAGGCGAAGACTGTCTGGCCGAAAACACTGAATTGCTGCTGACTCGCATCCAGCAAAAATACGATGAATACAGTATTCAGGAACAACCCTATGTGGTCATCAAGGCCGACCAGGGAACCTACGGCATGGGCGTGATGGTGGTTTCATCGGGTGAAGAATTACGTCGCCTCAACCGCAAGCAGCGCACTCGTATGTCAACGATAAAGGAAGGCGGCGATACCTCTGAAGTGATTCTGCAAGAAGGCGTCCCCACTCGCGAAACCTGGGGCGAGGAAAAACTCACTGCCGAACCGGTGGTCTACATGATCGACCACTATGTCGTGGGCGGCTTTTACCGCATGCATTCACAAAAAAGCTCGACCGAAAACCTGAATTCTCCCGGCATGTCTTTCGAGCCACTGGCCTTTGCCGAAGCCTGCAATGCGCCGGATCAGCGTCTCTCCGAGGATGCCTGCCCTAACCGCTTTTACGCATATGGCGTGATCGGGCGGCTGGCACTGCTGGCAGCGGCGCGCGAAATCGCCGAGGCTTGAGCCGTGAGCACAGTTAAACTCGGCATCGTAATGGATGCCATCGAGCACATCAAACCCTACAAGGACAGCAGCTTCGCCATGCTGCTCGAAGCACAGCGTCGCGGCTGGCAAATTCATTACATGCAATTGTCCGATCTGTACATGGACGAAAGCATCAGCTACGGCCATACCCGACTCCTGTCGGTGCAGGATCAAGATGACAATTATTTCCAACCGGGCGATGCACAAACTATTAAACTGTCCGACCTCGATGTCATACTGATGCGCAAGGATCCACCGTTTGACATGGAATACATCTACGCAACCTACCTGCTCGAGCAAGCCGAAGAGCAGGGCACGCTGATCGTTAACAAACCGCAAAGCCTGCGTGACTGTAACGAAAAACTCTATACCCGCGAATTTCCACAGTGTTGCGCGCCGACCCGGGTAGCGCGCAAGCCACGTTTACTGATGGACTTTCTCGAGCAGCATCGAGACATCATCATCAAGCCGCTCGATGGCATGGGAGGGCGCTCGATTTTTCGCATTCGCCACGGCGACCCCAACACCAATGCGATCATCGAGCAATTGACGCTCGAAGGAGAACGTCATGCGATGGTGCAGAAATTCATCCCCGAGATTCGCCAAGGCGACAAGCGCATCCTGTTGATCGATGGCAAGCCAGTGCCTTATGCGCTGGCGCGGATTCCAGCCGATGGTGAAAATCGCGGCAATATCGCCGCCGGCGCCAGCACCGAAGGTCGACCTTTGACAGAACGCGATTACTGGATTTGCGAGCAGATCGCGCCCAGCCTGCGACGCCGGGGGTTACTGTTTACCGGCATTGATGTGATCGGCGATTACCTGACCGAAATCAATGTCACCAGCCCAACCTGTATCCGTGAACTGGACAACCTGTTCGATCTGAATATTGCCCGCGACCTGTTTGCATGTATCGAGCCAAAACTCGCCGGTTAAAACGGTACGCTCTCTTTCTATGCAGCCTGCTGCTGCTCGCCTGCCAACCCCCGTTCCAACACCAGCAACAGCAATTCTTGCAATTCGGCACCTTGATCGATGTCACGCTGGAAGGTGTAGCGCCGGACAAGGCCCAACAAGTATTCACTCAAATCGAAACCCTGCTCAAGCAGCGCCACCGGCAATGGCATGGCTGGCAGGAGGGCGAACTGCAACGCTTTAATCGGGCGCTGGCAAGCGGGCAGCAGGTCGTGATCCCGCCGATATTGCGCGAATTGATCGAGCGTTCGAAAACCTATTACCAGATCACCGGTGGGCGATTCAATCCGGCTCTCGGCAAGTTGGTCGCAGCCTGGGGATTTCACCAGAACCAATCACCCGACTATGCCAACATCGAGCGCCTGCGCCGGAACTTGCCCGACATGGATGACCTGATCATCGACGCCGATCGCGCGCGCAGCACAAACCCGGATCTGCAACTGGATTTCGGCGCCATCGCCAAGGGGCTGGCGATTCGACAAATCGCAACCCTGATTCGCCAGCAGGGCATCACCGACTTTTTGATCAATGCCGGCGGCGATATCTATGCCGAAAAAAATCTCCGCGACGACAAAACCGGCTGGCGAGTAGCCATCGAGAACCCGTTTTACGATCCAGATCATGCTTCGCGCATCGTCGGCACGGTCACCCTGAAAGCCGCCGAAAGCATCTTCACTTCGGGCGATTATCGCCGTTTTTCGATCGATAAAAACGGGCGCAAACGCCATCATATTATCGACCCGAAAAGCGGCGAACCTTCGCGTCAGGTCAGCTCGGCCACGGTTTTGACCAACGACCCGGTGCTGGCAGATGTGGCCGCCACCACACTGATGCTGACCGCTCCGCAAGATCTCGCCGCAGTCACCCGGGCGCTGGGTATCCGTGACTTTCTGATCATCACTAGCGCGCATACTGCGTATCTGTCCAGCAGCCTGCAACCGCGAATCGAATGGCCGCCGGAACCCGGCTTGAACATCCAAATCGTGCAACAAATCACTGGCAGGCCCGCACGCAAGTTGGCAGAATAATCACATGAGCGACACCCCCGATTTACCCAAACCGAACCTGATCGGCGCCAGCGACCGGCTGGGCTTCACCCTGTTTCTGGCCTTTGCCCTGCACCTGATCATCATTCTCGGTGTCGGCTTCACTCGCTCTGATGCCAATACTCCGGAAGCCCTGCCCAGCAAGGAAATCATCATGGCCAACACGCAAAGCGCCGAGGCGCCGGATGACCCGGATTATCTGGCCCAGAGCAACCAGAAAGGCGGCGGAAACCAACTCGAAAAGGCCAGACCCGGCGCACCGGTTTCCGCGCCCACACCGCTCGACTATCAGGGTCTGTCAGATCGCATGCAGGAGCAGCGCAAGGCCAATGTGGTCAAGCTGGAAAAAATCTATTACATCAACAACCGCGAAGCTGATCGCAAGATCGAACGCAGCAAAAACACCGATCAGGCCAAGGTCAGCAACAGCAATGTTATTTCGCTGCAACAGCAACGCCGCCGCATCGCCAACCTGCAGGCCGAGATCCGCAAGATTACTGAAGCCTACGCCAAACGGCCGCGCGAAATCACCCTCACCGCCAGCACCCGCGAAGCCGTCGAAGCCGGCTATCTGGCACAGTGGGTCAACCGCATCGAACATATTGGCAATCTGAATTATCCGGCCGAAGCCGAAGTCAACAAGATCAGCGGCGACCTGCGGCTGAATGTCCGCATCAATGCAGCCGGGCAAGTCATCGACACCCATGTATCCCGCGCCTCCGGACATCCGATACTCGATCAGGCGGCGCGGCGCATCGTCCGGCTGGCCAGCCCGTTCCCCCCTTTTCCGCAAAAACTGCGCGACAAGGCCGACCAGATCGTGATTGTGCGCACCTGGGATTTCAAATCCAGCCGGCTGACCACCAAACCCCGCGACCAGGAACCAAACGGATGAATAACAACCAACTGAAAAACCAGTACCTGCTAGCGACACCCAGCATCAAGGACCCGCTGTTCGCGTCCAGCCTGGTCTATGTCTGCGAACACAATGAAGAGGGCTGCATGGGCGTGGTCATCAACCATCTGTCGGACCAGACCCTGCAAACGTTATTCCAGTCGCTGGAGATTGAATGCCCGCACCCGCACATCCAGCAATTACCGGTGTTTATCGGTGGGCCAGTCAACCTGCAACAGGGATTCGTGCTGCACACTGCCGAAGCGGAATGGGAGCGCACCCTGAAAGTCAGTGATGAAATCAGCCTGACCAGTTCGAAAGACATCCTGCAAGACATCGCGCAAGACAACGGTCCGGCCCAATTTCTGGTGATGCTCGGATTTTCCGGTTGGTCCGGCGGCCAACTGGAAGAAGAACTGCAACATAATTCGTGGCTGACTGCGCCATCCAGCCTCGAGATCACTTTCCACCCCGATATCGACCACAAATGGCAAATGGCTTTCGATACACTGGGCTTCGATCTCGACACCCTGTCGCCGACCACCGGCAATGCCTGAAAACCTGAGCGTGCTCGGTTTCGATGTCGGCACCCGCTGGATCGGCAGCGCGATTGGCCAGACCCTGACCCAAACCGCGTCGCCGCTCGAAGGCATCCGCGTCATCAATAACAAGCCCGACTGGAGCGCGATCGAAAAACTGATCAAGACCTGGCAGCCGGATTTGTGTGTGGTCGGCTTGCCGTCAAGCATGATCGGCAAAAAATCAGCGATGACCGACATTGCCATACGCTTTAGCCGCCAACTCGAAGGTCGCTTTCACATCAAAACGGAATTGATCGACGAGCGTCTGACCACGCGCGAAGCCTGGCAAATAGTCGAACAAAGCGAGCAAAGACACACCGCCAAACCCGACATCGACTGCATCGCCGCCGTACTCATTACCGAAACCTGGCTGCATCAGCAATAGCTTACAAAGCCCGATCAGTGTGATATAAAGCGCAGCAATCTGACCACATCGAAAATATCGTGACTGACTTGCTTGTAGAACCGCTGCTGCAAAAGCTGACTGACCAGCTCGCACCATTATTTTCCGGCGTCGATCAACCGATTCTGGTTGGTATTGAAACCGGCGGCTATCTGATCGCCGAGCGTTTGCACCAAATGCTCCAGCCTGCCACTGAACTGGGCAAGCTTAATATCACCTTTTATCGTGACGATTTCACCAAGATCGGACTGCACCCGACCGTCAACCCGTCCAGCCTGCCGACCGATATCGATGGCAAGACCATCGTGCTGGTGGATGATGTGCTGTACTCCGGACGCACCGTGCGCGCCGCGATGAACGAACTGTTCGACTATGGCCGTCCCGAACGTATTGTGCTGGCGATTCTGATCGACCGCGGCGGGCGCGAGCTACCGATTCAGGCCGATTTCGTCGGCCAAACCATCGAGCTTGCCGACGATGAACAGGTCAAACTCGAAAACGGCGATGCACTGACCCTGAAGTTCCAGAAAGTCCATGGCGAATCCTAATCTTCAACTCCACGATGACGGCAGACTCAGACACTTTCTGAGCGTTGAAGGATTAAGCAAACAGATTCTCACCGATATTCTCGATACCGCCGAGTCCTTCACCTCGGTGACCGATCGCAGCATCAAAAAGGTGCCGATTCTACGCGGCAAGACGGTCGCCAATCTATTCTTCGAAGCCAGCACACGCACCCGTGCAACCTTCGAACTGGCGGCCCAGCGACTGTCGGCTGACATCCTCAGCCTCGACATCAAGACTTCGTCAGCGGTCAAGGGCGAATCTCTGCTCGATACCCTGCACAACCTCGAAGCGATGCAGATCGATATGTTCGTCATCCGCCATCAGGATAGCGGCAGCGCGCATTTTTTCGCTTCGCATGTCCACCCCGGTGTCAGTGTACTGAATGCCGGAGACGGCCAGCACGCGCATCCGACCCAGGCGATGCTCGACATGTTCACTATCCGCCGCCACAAGCAACAGTTTGAAGGGCTCAGCGTCGCCATCGTCGGCGACATCAAGCATTCGCGTGTGGCCCGCTCACAGATTCATGCGCTGAATATTCTCAATACCGGACAGGTGCGGGTGATCGCACCACCGACGCTGCTGCCCGAACATTGCGAAACACTGGGCGTTCAGGTTTATCACGATTTCGACGAAGGCATCCGGGATGTCGATGTCGTGATTATGCTGCGGCTGCAAAAAGAGCGCATGACCGGCGCTTTGTTACCCAGCGAGAAAGAATATTTTCGCCAGTACGGACTGACCGCCGAGCGCATCAAGCTGGCCAAACCGGATGCCATTATCATGCACCCCGGCCCGGCCAATCGCGGCATCGAAATCGAATCCTCGGTGATGGATGGCAAGCAATCGGTGATCCTGCAGCAAGTCACCTTTGGCATCGCCGTGCGCATGGCCGTGATGTCGATGATCGCCTCGCAACCGGGCCTAGACGGGTGAAGATACGCATCAAGAATGGCCGAGTGATCGACCCGGCATCGGCCACTGACCGCGTCACCGATGTCTTCATCGACCTGCAATTGATCAGCGCTGTCGGCTCCGTCCCGGATGGCTTTGTCGCCGAAAAAGAGATCGATGCCTCCGGCAAACTGGTATTGCCGGGGCTGGTCGATATCCAGTGTCGCGTGCGCGAACCCGGTCTGACCCACAAAGCCAGCATCGCTTCGGAAACCAATGCCGCAGCACGAAATGGCATCACCAGCCTGTGCATTCCGCCCGATTCCAAACCGATCACCGACAACTCGGCCATCGTCGAGCAGATTCATCACAGTAATCAAAAGGCTGGCAATCGCTGTCACATTTACACCATCGGCGCGCTGACCAAAAAGCTGCAGGGTGAAATCCTCAGCAACATGGGAACACTAAAACAGGCCGGCTGCATTGCACTGAGTAATGCGCAGCGACCTTTTTTGAATAATCTGGTGCAACGCCGCGCAATGGAATACGCCGCCGGTCAGGGTATGCTGGTGGTGATTCAACCGATGGACCAGGCCCTGTACGGCAATGGCTGTGCGCATGAAGGTCCACTCGCCACGCGCCGCGGTTTGCCGCCGATTCCAGAAGCCGCCGAAACCGCCGCGTTGGCGAAAGATATCGAACTGGTCGCGCAAACCGGTGCGCGCACCCACTTTGGCCAGATTTCCTGCGCCCGCTCGGTCGACATGATTCGCCAGGCCAAGAAAGACGGCTTGCCGGTCAGCGCGGATGCCAGCATGCATCAATTATTTTTGACCGATTTCGACATCGATAATTTCGACACGCGCAAGCTGGTGATACCACCACTGCGCAGCGAACAAGACAAACACGCCCTGCGTGCCGGGCTTGCCGATGGAACCATTGACTGCATTTGTTCCGACCATCAACCGCACGATGCCGACGCCAAGCTCAAACCCTTTCCGTCAGCCGAGCCGGGCATCAGTTCGCTGGATGTTTTCCTGCCGCTGTTGTTCAAACTGGTGGAGGAAGGCGTGCTGCCGCTGGCCGAAGCGATTGCCAAAGTCACGCAGCATCCGGCGCGAATTTTCGGTCTGCCAGCCGGACAAATCGCGCCCGGCGAGCTGGCCGACCTGATCATCGTCGATGACCAGCAAAGTTATAGCTGCCGCAGTGAAGAGTTTCTGTCTGCCGGTAAAAATAATGCCTTCGAAGGCTGGGATTTCAGCACCCGTGTCGAACACTCGATCATTGCCGGCAAGCCCATCGATTGACCCGCGCAAGATGTCTGCCGAGATTTGAGCGAATGAAGAAAATTCTGATTCTCGGCAGCCCCGGTGCTGGCAAGACCCGTCTGGCACAACAACTCGCACAGCGCTTGCAACTGCCTCTGCACCATCTCGACAAACTGTTCTGGAAATCTGGCTGGGTAGCCAGTGATCCAGAAGAATTCCGTCATCAACTGCAACAAATCATGGGCGAAGAAAAATGGATTATCGATGGCAATTATGGCTCGACGCTGGCCGCCCGGCTGCCAAGGGCCGACACCATTATTTATCTCGACCTGCCGACCCTGACCTGCCTGCGGGGAGCCATCGAGCGCTACCTGCGCTATCGCAATGGCACGCGCCCCGACATGACGCCCGGCAACCGCGAGCGATTATCACTCGAGTTTTTGCTTTACATCCTGACCTTTCGCAGCCGGAAAAGACCCGGCATTCTGCAAAAGCTGGCCAGCCTAAACGCCGAGCAAAGACGGATTGTTCTGAACCGCCGAAAACAGGTCAGGGCATTTATCGAATCGCTGTAGCGCGATTATTTCGAGCGTAGCGATAAAAGGATGCCCAGCCCGATGGCTGCTGCTCCGGCGAAATGAAACCAGTACAACTGTTCGTTTAAAAAGACCACCGCCATGGTGGTGCCAAACACCGGCATCAAATGAATAAATTGTCCGGCCGTCCCTGCACCGACGATTTTCACCCCCTGATTCCAGAACAGAAAAGCACCGATCGAAGCAAACCAGGCCACATAAGCAACCGCCAGCAGATTTTCCGGTGTCGCCTCAAAGGCTGGTTCGTGATTGAGGTTGAGCCAAAAAATCGGACTTAAAACCAGCACACCAACGATCATCGTAACGGTCAGGAATACCGGCGCGGTAATACCGGCCGGCCGCCAGCGCAAACTGATCGAATAAATGGCCCAGATCATCGCTGCGCCCAGAATCCATAAATCTCCGACATTGAACTCAAAGGCCAACAGTTTTGCCAGTTCGCCACGACTGACCAGCAGCAACACACCCGCCGTCGAGATCACGATGCCGATCAGGCGTAGCGGAGAAATCGCAACCCCCGGATAAATGCGCGAAAACAGAATAATCAGAATCGGAATAAAGCTGTTGATCAACAGTGCATTGGTGGCGCTGGTGGAGTGCAAGCCGAGATAGGCAAGGGTATTAAAACCCGCAACCCCGAGCGTACCCATGAAAACCAGTTTCCAGCCATGCTGACGAATAAGGGGCCACTGTGCCAGCAAGGCGCGCCAGCTAAAGGGTATAAAACAGATCAGCGCCACACACCAGCGCAGATACGACAAGGTCACCGGTGCAATATCGGTGGCAAAGGCGCGCCCGAGCACAAAGTTTCCGGACCAGAACAGCGCGCTGCCAGCCAGCATCAGGAAGGCCAGATTTCGGGACATGTCAGCGACTCGACTGCAGGCTTGAGCTTATTCTTCAGAAGGCAATGTCAACTCGTCGGGAAAAGGTTTTTCGTCAAGGTGGTGGCGGGTGTCACGTTGCTCGTTGCCGAAATTGATTTTCCATTCCAGGTTGGTGCTGGAGTCTGCATAACTGAGTGCATTCTTGATTGAAATCTTGTCCGCCTTGTACAGGTCGTACAGTGACTGGTCGAAGGTCTGCATCCCCACTGTGTCACCTTTTTCCATGACCCCCTTGATCTCGTTGAAATTACCCTCGCGCAACAATTCGGCGATGTAGGGGGAATTCATCATCACTTCGACCACGCAGGCGAGTTTACCATCCATTGCAGGCACCAGCCGCTGCGAAACTACCGCCTTCAGATTGAGCGACAAATCCATCAACAATTGTTCGCGCATATCGGTCGGGAACATATTCATGATCCGGTCCATCGCCTGATTGGAATTGACCGCGTGCAGCGTGGTCAGGCACAAGTGACCAGTGTCGGCAAAGTTGATCGCGGCCTGCATGGTTTCACGGTCACGCGCTTCACCGATCATGATCACCTCGGGCGCTTCACGCAGCGCTTCGCGCAATGCGTTTTCATAAGACAGCGTATCGATCCCGACTTCGCGTTGCGAAATAATCGACTTGTCATGCCGGAACACAAACTCGATTGGATCCTCAATGGTCAGAATATGCCCGCCTTCCTGCTGGTTTCGATAATTCAGCATCGATGCCAGCGTGGTCGATTTACCCGAGCCGGTCGAACCTACTACCAGTACCAGCCCGGTATTTTCCATAACGATTTTTTTCAATATCTGGGGCAAACCCAGTTGATCCAGCCCCGGAATCACCCACTTGATATAGCGAATCACCATCGAAACTTCGGAGCGCTGCAAAAAGATATTGACGCGAAAGCGCCCCACATCCATTAGCGTAAAACCGATATTCAACTCACGGTTGATTTCAAAATCCATAATCTGCTCTTCACTGAGCAGGCTGTAGGCGAGCTTCTTCACCTGACCGCCGCTGAACGGTTTCTTGGCAATCGCCGAAGTCTTGCCATTGAGCTTCATATTGGCCGGCGCGCCGGTAACAAAATACAGATCGGAGGCCTGTTTTTCGGCCATGATCTTGAGGTAAGGCTCGAGCAGTTTGGTGGTGGGTTGACTAGACATGATACTTCTCTCGGTGAAAGGCTAAATCATGCCGGAATAACCATCGTCATCGGATTCTTCCAGCTCGAAATCGTCGCGGTGATCTTCGACCAGCCCGGATTTACGCGCAGTGTCTGATTCCAGCTTGATGCGCAGCCGCAAATCATTCACCGAATCAGCGTTGCGCAAGGCATCTTCGAAAGAAATCTTGCGCTCTTCGTATAAGTTATACAACGCCTGATCGAAGGTGATCATGCCCTGCTCGTTGGACTTGGCAATCAGTGATTTCATTTCATGAATTTCACCCTTGAAAATCAAATCCTGCATCAGCGGTGTATTGATCATGATTTCCACCGCCGGGATACGACCGACCCCGTCGATGCGAGGAATCAGGCGTTGCGAAACCAGCGCTTTCAGGTTCAGAGACAAATCCATCAGCAATTGCTGACGACGTTCTTCCGGAAAAAAGTTGATGATACGATCAAGCGCCTGATTGGTGCTATTGGCATGCAGGGTTGAAAGACACAGATGACCCGTCTCGGCGAACGCGATGGCGTGGTCCATCGCTTCGCGGTCACGAATCTCGCCGATCAGGATCACATCCGGCGCCTGACGCAGGGTATTTTTCAGCGCGATTTCATAACTGTCGGTATCGACCCCGACCTCGCGCTGGGTGACCAGGCAGTTGCGATGTTCATGAACGAATTCAACCGGGTCTTCGATAGTGATGATATGGCCGTAACTGTTGCGATTGCGATAATCAACCATCGACGCCAGCGAGGTCGATTTACCTGAGCCAGTGCCACCGACGAAAATCACCAGGCCACGTTTGGTCATGGTAATATCCTGCAGTACGTTGGGCAGATTCAATTCATCAAAGCTCGGGATATCGGAATTGATGATCCGCAGCACCAGTCCGGTGCTGCCACGCTGCACGAAGGCATTGACACGAAAACGCGCCACTCCCGGCAGGGCGATGGAAAAATTGCATTCCTGATGCTCTTCGAATTCCGACACCTGTTTGTCGTTCATGATCGAACGCGCCAGCATCTGGGTATGAGTCGGAGACAGCACTTGCTTGGATACCTGCGCAATCTTGCCATCGACCTTGATCGCCGGGGCGGATCCAGTGGTGATGAATAAGTCCGAACCACCCTTGCTGACCATCATGCGCAACAAATCATGCATGAACCCTATCGCTTTGTTTCTATCCATTCTCTAGCCTTTTTATGTTGTTTCCGGGAAGCTGTTTACGCGAAGATTTTTTACAATGAATCCGGATTCGCCGCTTTCTTCATCGCTTCTTCCTTCGACACCAGACCCTGCGCCAGCAAGCCCTTCAGATTTTGATCCAGCGTCTGCATGCCGAGACTTTGCCCGGTCTGTATCGCCGAATACATTTGCGCCACCTTGTCTTCACGAATCAGGTTTCGAATCGCCGGCGTACCGATCATGATTTCATGTGCCGCCACCCGGCCGCCGCCAATCTTCTTCAGCAGGGTTTGCGAAATAACCGCCTTCAATGATTCCGAAAGCATCGAACGCACCATCGATTTTTCCGCCGCCGGAAAAACATCGACAATACGGTCGATAGTCTTGGCCGCCGAACTGGTATGCAGGGTGCCGAATACCAGGTGACCGGTTTCGGCCGCGGATAACGCCAGACGGATGGTTTCGAGGTCACGCATCTCGCCGACCAGAATCGTGTCGGGGTCTTCACGCAGCGCCGAGCGCAGGGCTTCGTTAAAACCGAGCGTATCCCGATGCACTTCACGCTGGTTGACCAGGCATTTCTTACTTTGATGCACGAATTCGATCGGATCTTCGACGGTCAGAATATGCCCGTACTCGGTATCGTTTTTGTAATCGACCATGCCGGCAAGCGTGGTCGATTTACCCGAGCCGGTCGGCCCGGTCACCAGCACGATACCGCGCGGATACTCGGAAATATCCTTGAAGATAGCAGGCGCGGCAAGATCTTCGAGTGACAAAATCTTCGACGGGATGGTACGAAAAACACCACCGGCGCCGCGGTTGTGATTGAAGGCATTGACACGAAAACGCGCCAGCCCGGGGATTTCAAACGAGAAATCGGTTTCCAGAAATTCTTCGTAATCCTTGCGTTGCTTATCGCTCATGATGTCGTACAACATGTCATGAACCTGCTTGTGGTCCATCTCCGGCACATTGATACGGCGAATGTCTCCATCCACCCGGATCATCGGCGGCAAGCCGGCCGACAAGTGCAAATCAGATGCGCCCTGCTTAACGCCAAAAGCCAGTAATTGAGCTATATCCATGGTGTCCCCTGATGCTGAATAGTTATTTCGAGTGGTGTAGTATGGCGGCCTGTTCAGACGCCGGTTATCTGCCTGACTATAGCAAAACACATGCATAACATCGAAAAAAATCTCGCCCGGGTGCATACCCTGATCAAGCAGGCCGCACAACAGGCAGGACGCGACCCGAACGAGATACGCCTGCTCGCAGTCAGCAAGACCAAACCGGTGGCCGACATCGAGGTTGCCTACCGCGCCGGGCAGCGTGATTTCGGTGAAAATTACCTGCAGGAAGCAGAGCAGAAAATTGCTGCGCTGCCCCATTCGGACATGATCTGGCATTACATCGGGCCGATACAATCCAACAAGACCCGCTCGATTGCCGAGCATTTCGACTGGGTGCACAGTGTGGACCGCCTCAAGATCGCACGGCGTCTGAGTGAGCAAAGACCCTCCGATCTGCCGCCGCTGAACATCCTGCTGCAAGTCAATATCGACCGTGAAGCCAGCAAGGCTGGCATCGATGTCGATGAAATCGATGAGTTGGCCGATCTCATCGAGCCCCTGCCCGGATTGCGATTGCGCGGCCTGATGTCGATCCCGGCCCGACGCGAAAATCCGGCACAGCAACACCAGCCTTTCGCCCGCATGCGCACCGCTCTACATGCCTTGCAAGTAAGACATCCGCACTGCGACAGTTTATCGATGGGCATGAGCGGCGACATGCAGGCGGCGATTGCAGAAGGCTCGACACTGGTTAGAATAGGCACCGCCATTTTCGGCGCAAGAGATTACCCCAACCCGGACCCGACATGACCCAGAATTCCACCCAACCTCGCCTGTGTTTTATTGGCGCTGGCAATATGGCCGGCAGCCTGATCGGTGGATTGATCGAGCAGCAGTATCCGCCACAGCAGATTACCGCCTGCGACATCGATGAAAAAAAGTTGCACAACCTGCAGCAGCAGTTTTCCATCCATACCGCGACCGATGCCAATCAGGCCATCGGCCAGGCTGAAGTGGTGATTCTGGCGGTCAAGCCGCAAGTGATGCAGGCGGTTTGCCGAATCCTCGACAACACTGCCCATCAACCGCTGCTCATCAGCATTGCCGCGGGAGTGCGCGAGCAGGATATCGCGCGTTGGCTCGGCGCAGATCTACCGATCGTGCGCTGTATGCCCAACACCCCGGCGCTGGTCGGGCTGGGCGCAGCCGGGCTGCACGCCAATGCGCAAGTGCTTGAACAACAGCGACAGCAAGCCCAACAGATTCTGCAAAGCACCGGCATCACGGTCTGGGTCGATGAAGAATCCGATCTCGACGCGGTGACCGCCATTTCTGGCAGTGGCCCGGCCTATTTTTTTCTGTTTATCGAAGCCCTGCAGGATGCCGCCATCGAGCTTGGCCTGTCGGCCGACACCGCCGCCCGGCTGGCGCGACAAACTGCGCTGGGCGCGGCCAGCATGGCGATGGACAAGGATGTCAAAACCCTGCGTCAGCAAGTTACCTCCAAAGGTGGTACCACGGAACGGGCGATCGAGACCTTTCTGCAACAGGGCTTGCCGCACCTGGTATTACAGGCGGCGCAGGCGGCTTGTGAGCGCTCCAGAGAATTGGCGCAGCAACTGGGCGAAGAGTGAGCGCCTTGTAATTTTTGCGTCAGTCAACATATTAACCGACTATCCAGTTAAGAGATTTTTATGATGGGCTCCGGCTACCTGACATCCCCCTTGCTATTGATCATCAACACGCTGTTCGACCTGTACGTGCTGCTGGTCGTAATGCGCTTCGTGCTGCAATGGCTGCGTGCCGATTTTTACAACCTGCTGTCACAATTCATCGTACGTGCGACCACCCCGCCGCTGAAGCCATTGCGTCGAATCATACCGGGCTTTGCCGGGCAGGATATCGCCGCACTATTGCTGGCGATGTTGATCTTGCTGGTGAAATACCTGCTGATCCGCTCGATGGGTGCCAATATTATCGATATCGGCAATGCTGCAGCACCAATTGGCTCGGTTGGCATCTTCGGTTTGCTGGTGATGGCGGTCGCTGAAATCGTCAATACCTTTCTGAATATATTCCTGTTCGCCATACTCATCGCCGTAATTCTGAGCTGGGTCAGCCCCGGCGGTTATAATCCGATTATCGGTTTGATCCAAAGTATCGCAGAACCGGTGATGCGACCAATACGCCGCTGGATTCCCCCTCTCGGCGGACTCGACCTGTCGCCATTGTTTGCTACGCTGGGTATCATGGTGGCGAAAATGTTGATCATTCCGCCAATCGTTTTTATCGCCATGCAATTATGAACCATCCCTGGCAGCTCAAGGGCGATCAACTCACCCTGCACTGTCATGTTCAGCCCGGCGCCAGACAGAACAAGCTGGCCGGACTGTACGACAACTGTCTGAAAATCCAGTTACAGTCTCCGCCGGTTGACGGCAAGGCCAACCAGGCGCTGATCGCTTTTCTAGCGAAACAATTCTCCGTTCCGAAATCCTCCATAACCCTGAAAAGCGGACACAGCAGCCGTCGCAAAACCCTCCTGATCCAGCCGGTGTCGGAACTGCCTGCGGCAATCACACAATTGCAAAGCGAGCTTTCCTGAGTCTGGCTTGACGTATTTTCAGCGCAGTCGAAAAAACAAATCGAATTTTCACGATGTGTTAGGCTCTAAATCAGCAGTCAGTCACGTCGTGACTGTGCACCCTTGATTCACTGTTACAAATTGAGGAGTACGCCATGAAAGTAAAAATAATCAGTCTGTTGACCCTGTTGTGCCTGACCTTCGCCGGGCAGGCGCTGGCCGAAAATTCCAAAGCCATCGGGCAGTATGTTGTCCATTACAATGCGCTTTCGACCGAATCCCTGCCACCGTCTGTGGCACGAGCCTATTCAATCAAACGCAGTAAAAACAAGGCCTTGCTGAATATTTCGGTATTGAAAAAAGGCGGAAGCTTCGAAGGGGTCGAAGCCGATATCCAGGCCCGGGCCACCAACCTGACCGGGCAGTTGCGGGAGATTCGATTGAGAAAAATCACCGAGCAGAAAGCGGTTTACTATATCGGTGAATTCAACGTGACCGATCGCGAAACACTGGACTTCGATATACGTGTGACCGTGCCGGATGGCAGTAAGGGCCAGATCCAATTCCGCGAGCAGTTTTTCACCAATTAAAAACAGCTTACTGCTGTGCGTCGGCGTCAGCCTCGGCGCGTAGTTTGGCCTTGATGTAGAATTCCTGTGGAATGTACAGTAAGTCCGCCACCTTTCGCATCAAGTTATCTTCGTAAGCATCTTTTACGCCATCGGCATAGACCACTTGCCAGAGCAATTCGATCACCCGAATCTTGGCTGGCAAGTCGAGTTGTTCGTTCATCATCCGGGTGATGTGCTGCAGTGATGTCATGCGGTCAGCCTCGGCCGAGGCGTCCTGCAGCAGAATGTCGACCTCTTCTTCGCGAAGCGACAAATGCTGCAGCAATAGTTCGCGAATGCGCCGACGCTCGACATCATCTTCGGAAAAATCCGCCCGACTGATTTCGACCATCAGCACTGCTGTCGCCAGATCTATCTCCATCGAGGGCTGGACGTCATTGAGGCGCTGCAAACCGGGTGGCAGTAATTTTTCGAGAAAGGATTTCATCACCGCATTCTAACGGCTTTGGCAGCAATCATAAATAGATATTCTTGATTAAAAGTAAATTATTAATTGAATTTTACTTTTTTAATACACACAATAACAGTCCGCGATCTGAGACTCGAAGCCATGACCCTGACCGAACTTCGCTATATTGTTGCCGTAGCCCAGAAAAAGCATTTCGGCCAGGCGGCGCAAGCCTGTTTTGTCAGCCAGCCAACATTAAGTATCGCGATCAAAAAACTGGAGCAGGAGCTGGACGTAAAGCTGTTCGAGCGCAGTTCCAAGAATGAAATCCGCATTACCGAACTGGGCCAGAAAATTATCCAGCAGGCGCAGAAAGTATTACAGGAAACCCACGTCATCCACGAGATTTCGCAACAGGGTAAAGACCCGCTCTCCGGTACTTTCAAGCTCGGCGCCATCTACACCATTGGCCCCTATCTGCTGCCCGATCTGATTCCGCGCCTGAGCCGTCAAGCGCCCAACATGACGCTGATCATCGAAGAAAACTTTACCGCCCGCTTGACCCATGCACTCAAACAGGGTGACCTCGATGCCATTATAATTTCCTACCCCTACGATGAACCGGGGCTGGAAACCAGCCCGCTGTATGAAGAACCCTTTGTTGTCGCCCTGCCCAAAACCCATGAATGGCACGACCGCGACCGCATCCAGCTCGACGAATTGACCGGTCAGGATTTGATGCTGCTCGGCCCCGGTCACTGCTTTCGCGACCAGGTTTTGAAAGCCTGCCCCAAATGCATGACCCAGAACAGTCCGCTGACACGTTCACTGGAAGGCAGCTCGCTGGAAACCATCCGCCATATGGTCGCTGCCGGTACCGGCATTACCGTCTTGCCCTGCACCAGCATGCTCAACAGCCAGCACAACCTCGATATGATCAAGATCAAGCCATTCGAAAATCCGCAGCCGGGGCGCACCGTCGCACTGGCCTGGCGCAAGCATTATCCGCGCACCGAAGCGATACAACTGGTGATCGACGCAATCAAGGCCTGTCAGTTACCGGGAACCCGGGAGGTTTGACATGGCCGAAAATGATATCACCAGCAAACAATTGATCCGCGGCAAGCTCAACAGTGAAACGGCGCGAATCGCCTGGAAGGAATTACAGCGATACTTCGCCGGGGGCTACACCTGGGTCGTCGATCTGCAACTCGATCTGCTCGAGGTCGCCTATCAATTTGAGCAAGACAATGCGAAACAGATTGAAATCTGGATGAACGACAACCTGATCAGCCAGGTCAGCAATGATCAGGCGCGACAGTGGTATAACGATGATGCCGATTTATGGGCCGTAGTGGTCAAGCCCTGGGTGTTGCTGCAGGAACCGGTCGATTAGCGCACGACCTGATCGTCCTGAAAAAAGTTACGATTCTAACTGTTGCAGAATATTGACCAGCGTATAACCGTCGAGCAGGGTCAAGCCATGCTGAAAGCCCTGAATGATGCGAGTCGAAGACTTGCCGATGGCCGGAATATTGGCCATATCCTGACTGAATCCGGATACGATCGGGTCGCCCAGCACGCCATTGACGCTCGACCGAACCACCGAAAAATAGCGAATATCCGGATGCTTGCGGGTATTCAACCAATACAGCAGTTTGCCAGGAATCGGCGGCACGATTTCATGCAGCAGCATGCGCGAGCGTTCCAGAATTTTATAGGTCTCACCGCCAAAAAATTCTTTCAACTTGTTGAGTGGAAAAGGATCATTGACTTCATCCAGCCCGCGATAAGCCAGTACAGTGCCCTGATGCGGGCTGGCAATCGTCACCAGCGCCTTGACGTGAGGTGCGCCATCGCGAACCAGCGCCAGACGCGCCACCAGACCACCCAGCGAATGGCCGACCACGATGATCTTTTCGGCCGGGTAGCGATCATTCACCCAGCGCAATGCCGCAGTAAAGGCATTGGCTTGACCGATCAGCGAAACCTCGGAATTCAACTGCAGGTTCACCACCTTGTTTTCGGCATCCTGCCAGCGCATCGGCAGCGCAATCAGACCCTGTGGCGCGGCCACCAGTACGGCCGCTCGCTTCCAGCCGAATTGATGCAGCACCGAGTTAACGCCGGAACGCTCCCAGGAATACACACTTCCCTCGAAGCCATGCACTTCGAGCAGCACATCGGCCCGGACGGCGGGTAACAGATTGGCCAGCAACAGCAATAGTCCAGCAACGACGGTTGGTAAACCTTTCATGATTTTTGCTCCCGTGGCAAACGGTTTCAGGGTACACTCCGAAGCCGTGTTCAAATGTATATTAGAATTTTCTTATATTTGTATGACTAAAATCAAGTCCTTTGTTTTCGATACCGACCTGCAAAACTTCGATCAACAGGTTTTACAGGCTTCTTTCCGGCAACCGGTTCTGGTCGATTTCTGGGCCGACTGGTGCAGCCCCTGCATCGCGATCGCGCCGGTTTTAAGCCGGGTGGTCGAATCATTCGAGGGACAAGTCCTGCTGGCCAAGCTCGAAGTCGATGAAGGCGACAACATGAAACTGGCCGGGCAATACCGGGTGCGCGGATTTCCGACCATCATCCTGTTTCGTGACGGCGAAGAAATCGACCGCTTCAGCAGCGCGCGCCCGGCGCAATTTATCGAAACATTCATCGAACAGTCACTATAACCCGACCTGCGCTTTACAGCAGCAAATGAATGCATCCCTGGTAAAACCGGCGCATTACCTGCGATTGTCTATACTCCACTAAAAAAAGGAACCGACACGCAGTGGCATTACCCGACTCCCCCAGAACCATCGACCGATTCATCATTCAGGACACCCTTGGCCGCGGCGCGCAGGGCGTGGTTTACCGGGCGACTGATCCAACCCTTAATCGCGAAGTGGCGATCAAGTGCGTTTTCCTGCGGGGGAACTTGCAGG
>JANTFI010000015.1 GCA_024763505.1 Gammaproteobacteria bacterium | reverse complement strand
AGCCCAGAGAACTGGGCTAATTTTAGGCTCGTTTCAGACATGTATTTCTTACGTTATTCATCTTTTTTCACAAAAAGCCAATTATTGAGAACGCACGTCAATGAGGCGATCATAGTAACTACTATTATCGAAAACTTGTTATCAGAGTTACTAAAAGTAATCGACAAGTAACTAACACTCATTAATACAAGAAAGTTGAGCCCGAGAAAGGCTTTGTTGTCCTTAAAAAGACCTTGACGATACTCAAATAAAATCCAAAAAAGTAAAGCAAAACAAGGGAAAATAGATAACCATATCCCCCACTTGCTAACAACATACGGAATGGATATTGATAGCATCATAATTACCAATATACTTGCTGAACCTCGATTACTCTGAACTGACATACTATTCCTCCTTACCGACAAAGTATCCAGTCCAAGTTGTTATTATTTGGTTTATCCCGTTATGAATCCTGCTTCCCAGCTCATCCGCTGGACCAAATCTAGTCATCACTCTCGACGCAGCTTCAATACCCACTTTTTCCACCGTATAGTCGTTGCCACTAACAACATCACTACCAACTCCAAATACCACCGATATGTTAGCCATCCTCGCAACATTTCTGCCGCCAATAAAAAAAGCCCTAGCTGCACCAATGCCTGACGCATAGGATAAAGTAGCCAGAGTCGAACCAATATTATCTTTTGTCGCGAGAGTAGCAATCCCGCCCATTAGAGGAGATATAACAGGAATATTTTTATCAATCCACCAATAAACAGCGCTATCGGCAGCAGAAGTAAATTGATTGACTCGTTCATTCCATTTCTGAATAAATGCATCGGAATACTTCACCTTTTGTGCAGCTCCGCCTGCAGAAGCAGTCACCTGCTTATAAGCATCCGTTGATTTTAAATCGCCACCATTTGATTTAACTCTTGGTCCATCAGAATAGTACTCAATTATAGAACCATCTTTAAAGGTCTCTTCTCCATATGATTATGCCGGTCATATTGCTAACATCGAATGGCAGCACCTGGCACAAAGGTGGCAGTCTTCACCCGGCTAGTTCAATCAATGACTGCACCGAGCAATCCTTGCGAAAATCTCAGCCAACACATTTACTCGACAATCTGCGCCAGCAATTTAATACATTGCTCGGCATCGACTTCATCGCCGTAGCGGGTGTAGGGGTTTTGCAGTAGCTTGACTGCGACCTGAGGTTTGTCCAGATCGATGGCCTGCCGGGCGTAAAACAGTGTTTGTGATAATTCCGCCAGAATAAATCCATCACCAACCGCCTGACACTGCTCGATAAAATACAGTGCGCGGCCATAGCGCTTGTCTTCATGCAGGCGCTGTATCAGCCAGCGGCCGACACACATCAGCGTGCGTGACGGTCCCCACTGCTGAACATCCTTGAACAGGGTTTCTATTTCTGTCGTGGGCGTCTGCTCGGCATCGAACTGTTGCAGTAATGTGAGCATCGCTTCGCCGTCACGATGGGTCGTGACCATGCGGTAGATGCGGGTCATGAACTGGTTGCGTGTTTTTTTTTCGAGTTGCTGTGCTTGCATCTGCTCGCTGGGCGACAGCACGGAAGGTTCGGGGGTGGCCTGGTCGATGGATGAACGGGCCAGCAGTTTGTCGATGAGATTTTTGATCAAGTTAATTCTCCCTTGCTATGCGCGCAGACCGGTTGGTGACAATGAAAGAATACGGTACCCGGATTTTGCACGTTGTCGAAGCCGTCAAGAAACTCAAACATCGTCTGGAAAAGATCATGGGCTCAAAGATGGCTGGGTGATGGAGCAATTTAATTGTTCAACGTGCGGATGATGTTCCGGTAATGCTGGATCAGCGGATGGCCCGGCTCGATCAGAGACAGGATCTTGACGATGCTTCGGCGCCCGAGGTCGTCTTCGAAGCTGCGATCCTGCTGCATGATGTGCTGAAACAGCGACAGTGCTTCGTGGTAATGCTGCTGTGTCACATGCCAGGCGGCCAGCAGTTTGACGGCTGGTAGTTCATCCATGTTTTCCCGTACGAAGGGTTTTAGGTCTTCGGCATCCTGCACCGGTGAAGCCATTTCGGCAAACTCGCATTCGATGATCAATTTCTGGCTGGCAGGTTTGTTACGTGCCAGTTCGGGCAGTGAACGTAACAATTTCAATGCTTCGCTAAAGCGTCCTTCCGCTCGCATCAGCGAAGCGATGGTGAGAGGTAATTTGTAGGCATGAGGAGTGGCCAGCGCAGCTTGCCCGAGTTGCTGGTAGGCTTGTTCGGTTTTACCCTGCTCGAATAATTGCAGCGCCTGATGAATGATGACGTCATTTTCGCTGGCAACATATTGATCGAGCATGAATCGCAAGTCTTCCTCATTCTGGTAACCGAACAGCGTTTCGACGATTTCACCTTTATGGAACAGCTTCAGCGTCGGCACGCTGGTGATTGAATAGTCGCTGGCGATCTTGCGTTGCTCGTCGGCATCTACATTCACCAAAAGAAAGGTGCCGGAGTAATGACTGACCAGCTTTTCCAGTAACGGATACAGGCGGAAGCTGGGGCCGGCCTTGCGCGACCAGAAATTGACCAGCACCGGGCCGAGTCTGGAGTTCTGCACAACCAGTTGGTCGAAGTTTTCGCGGTTGGCATCGAAGATAAAATCTTGCGGGTCGAATTCGTCGCCGGACATGATCAGTGCAACTGCATTTTGGGCGGATTGTTATAGTATTCCTCGATGATTTTGCGCACATTCGGCGGATAATCGAGGGCTTCCATTTCCTGCATGCCTTCGGCAAAAAAACTTGTCGCATCCTGTGGCAGGTAAAACATCATTTCATCGAACACCTTACGCATGATTTTTTCGTCGTGGGTGCGGGTGGCGACGATTCCGCGATTGATGTGCAGCAGCCGCCACGGGCGATACAGGTTGCTGCTTTCCAGATCATGCTTGATGCTGTCGGCGCTGGCATCGACCACCATGCTCATCAGCTCGACCAGCGCCAGCAGGGATTCTTTTTCTTTCATGTGGTTGGCGGAATGGGCAAAGGCGTTGACGATCGGTTCGATGTGGTTGAGCTGCCCTTTGTGCTGAATCACCCAGCGCGCAAAGATCAGCGAGATTTGCTCGAGTTCGTGACGCTTGTGCGGCAAGTCGAGTTTTTCCATTAAGTCGATCAGCTTGAGCAAGAGAATAAAACCATGCTCGCCAATGTCGGTGGCTTCGCGTTGACTGATCAGGTGATCTTCTTTGGCCTGGGTATCGATGGTGCTTGCGACATCGAAAAACTGGTCGATGGCTTGCATCAATTGTTCAAAGGCTTGCTGATAGGTTTCATCGAAATAGGGGGCCAGTTGTTTGGGCAAGCCCTTGAAGTAATCCTGCGCATCCTGCAGTGAAGCGAGCGTGGCCATGTCAGGCGATACCCAGGTGGCTGGCTTCTTCGTCGCTCAGCAATCGTTGCTGGGTAACCCGCCACTGTCCATCGTCTTCTTTGCTCAGCACGGCTTCGAGTGGATGGCTGTCGACGCTGCCATCGCTGGCGGTGATGGTTTCCATGGTCACAAACATGATTTGCGTGTCGCTGCCGTGGCGGACTTTCAAGCCGGCATAGTCGGCGGACTGGATCAGTTTTTGCTGAAATTCATGCGCGCTTTGTGCATGCCAGTCATCGTAGCCGATGACTTCGAAGCCGGGGATGCCAAATACTTGCACGTTTTTTGAAATCAGGTTCATGTGCGCTGCGTGGTCATAGGTGGCGATGGTCTGGCGGCTGCGGTCCATCCAGTCTTGTGCGATTTGTTCAGGGGTCATGCGGTTTCCGGTATCTGTGTCTAATACGCGGGCTGCATTCGCATCAAGACTCTCTCGGCATTGGCCGGGAAAACCTGAGTGGAGCGTGCCTTGCGCAGTCGTTAAAAGCTGTTGCAAGGGTAGCACAGATAAAAATTAACAAGCCACTATGGTTCGATGGATTTGACGATGCGGCGCACCAGCCCGGGACCCTGAAAGATCAGCGCACTGTAGATTTGTACCAGCTTTGCACCGATATCGAGACGCAACTGGGCTTCTTCGGGTGAATCGATGCCACCGACCGAGATGATCGGCAGGTCATCCTGCAACTGCTGGTGAAAAAGATACAGAATTTCGCGCGATCGCTCGGTCAGCGCGGCGCCGCTGAGACCTCCGGCTTCTGTCGCCAGCGGATGTCCTGCGATGGCGGATTTATCGAGCGTGGTGTTGGTGGCGATCAGTGCATCAATGCCGTAATCGATTAACCGTTGCGAAATTGGTGCAATCGATCGAGGATCCAGATCGGGCGCGACCTTGAGCGCGATCGGGCGGTCGAACTGGTGCTCATCCTGCAGCGCCTTGCGCCTTTCTGCGATGCCCTTGAGCAATTCTTCCAGTGCATCTTCCGATTGCAGTTTGCGCAAACCGGGCGTGTTGGGCGAGGACACATTGATGGTAATGTAATCGGCCGCGGTATAGACCTTTTGCAACGCCAGTGCGTAATCGTCGAGTGCGTTTTCGACCGCGGTGCTGAGGTTTTTGCCGATATTGATGCCCAGCACATAGTCTCGTTCTGGCAGTTTCCGGATATGCTCGAGCAGCGTATCGACCCCCTGATTATTGAAACCCATGCGATTGATGATGCTACGCTGTTTTGGGAGTCGAAACAGCCGCGGTTTAGGGTTGCCGGGTTGCGGGCGCGGGGTGACCGTGCCGACCTCGATAAAACCGAAGCCCAGCCGCGACAGGCCGGACAGGTATTCAGCGTTTTTATCCAGTCCGGCAGCCAGACCGACCGGGTTGGGAAACTGCAAGCCCATCACTTCGACCGGCTTGTGGATGCGCGTCGGCGGAATCAGCCAGCGTAACTGGTTGAGTAATTCGAGGCTGGTTACATGGGCATCTTCGGCATCCAGTGCGAAGATCAACGGGCGTATCAGGGGGTAGAGCATGGACGGTTTTCTAGCAATTGTATCAACTGGGGATAATGTTGCAGGTCTTCGGGCTGGTCAATATCCCGCATTGGATTCATCACCAGAGGATCGAGGCCGCTATGCATGGCGCGTTCCAGGGTCTGTGTCAGCACCTTAGGCGTACTCCAGTCGATGTCGTCGAACAGAGTGGCAGGCACCT
This sequence comes from Gammaproteobacteria bacterium, assembly GCA_024763505.1. Classification (GTDB taxonomy): domain Bacteria; phylum Pseudomonadota; class Gammaproteobacteria; genus JACNJF01. Next base: position 31,177 of record JANTFI010000015.1, on the reverse strand, counting down.
GGTCACGTACTGCGATCAAGACATAGCCGCCATCCAGCGCGGGGATCAAAACCAGTTCGTGTTGTTGCAGATGATCGCTGACGCGTAGCAGGGTTTCGTTGTCGATATCCAGACAATCCGATCCAATCAGAATTATTTTTGAAAAGCCCTGTTGCAATCCATGCTGCAAGGCGTACCGCATGCGCGCACCCAGATCCGGCCCCTGCTGGTATTGCACAGGCTGGTTTTTGAAAAGATCATCATCACTCGGTTCGGTCAGCCAGATTTGATAATCAAAAGGGCTTTGTTGCAGTAAAGCAATGCTCGATTGCAGGCAATGACGATATACGTCTGCGGCCTGTTGCGGGCTGAGGGCAGGAGTCAGACGGGTTTTGACTTGCCCGGCAAGCGGAGGTTTGGCAAAAAGCTGAAGCCGGGTTTTTTTCATTTCGGGTAGTAAATCCGGTGCAGAGTATCGGGTTTGATGCCTAGCCAGTATGCCAGCCGCAACGACCACATCAACAGGATGGTGCGTACGGTTCCTTGGTTTTGCCAGCGTCGGGCTGAAGTGGTGACGGCGGGGCGAAGGCAAGCCGGGCGACTTTGGTGGCGTGCGCGTTTGCTGATGGCGATATCTTCCATCAGCGGGATGGCAGGAAAGCCGCCGATTTGCTGAAACAAGTCTCGGCGGAAAAACATTGCCTGATCCCCGGTGCACACGGCGCTCAGGCAGGATCGCCAGTTGATGGCTTTTTCTATGATGCGAAATATCCAGCGCCGGTCATCGAGCCGGACATCGAAGCGGCCCCATTCGGCACTACATTGTTCGATTAAATCCAGACTGCCTGGCGGCAGCCGGGTATCGGCATGCAGAAACAGCAACCAGTCGTTACTGGCAAACTCGGCGCCCCGGTTCATCTGAATGGCGCGGCCGGGTTCGCTGTGGACTATCTTGATCGGCCGTGGGTCGAGGCCGGCCAGACTGTCGTCCGTCGAACCGCCGTCACAGATGATGATTTCGAAGCCGGGTAGTGCCTCAGTCTGATCCAGCAAGGAATCCAGACTGCGCGGCAGGGTGGTCGATTCATTCAGGGTGGGAATGATAATGCTGATGGGCACTAATCGAGAGCTCCGCCGCAACTGCTGCCTTGCCCTGCGGTACAACCGAAACAATGATCGGCGACGATGATGTCGAGCTTTGACAAATCCACATCGCGCAAGTCACGGATATGCAGTTTTTCACCATGTTCCGGGTGGTGCAGGTTGAGCTTGAGCATCTGGTTGAAGTCGCAATCGTAGACGTAGCCTTGCCAGTCAATACTGAGCTGGTTCTTGCACATCACTCCTTCGATGTTAGCCAGATTCATCGAATCCTTGAGCAGGTTCATATATTCCTCGAATTTGCCCTGTGACAGCAGGGTGCTGCCAAATCGCGCGATCGGCATGTTGGTGATGGTAAACAATTGGTTGAAGTGAATATCGAAGTGTTCAAGAAGAAACTTTTTGTAGTCTTTTTCCAATGTCTGCTGGCCGGGTGGCAGGTAGGGCCCAAGCGGGTTATACACCAGATTGAGCGTGAGGCCGCTGCCCGGTTTTGCGTACCCGGCGGCGTTGAGTTTTTTCAAGCCGTCGATGCTTTTCTGGTAAACGCCCTTGCCGCGCTGGCCATCGACATTGTCTTCCAGATAGCAGGGCAGGGAAGCGACAACTTCCACCTGCTGGGCGGCCAGAAAATCTGTCAAATCTTCATAACCCGGCTCACTCAGTATGCTCAGGTTGCAACGGTCGATGACTTTTTTGCCCAGAGCACGCGCCTGTTGTACCAGATTGCGGAACAAAGGGTTCATTTCGGGCGCGCCGCCGGTCAGGTCGAGGGTGTGAATGCCCGAGTTTTGCAGCAGTGCAAGAATATCGTCGATAGAAGTCTGCGTCATTGCTTCCTTTCGATTCGGGCCTGCGTTGACATGGCAATGCAAGCAACTCTGGTTGCAGAGATAACCGAGATTAACCTGGAGGATTTCCAGTGGCTTGCGCTGCAGGCCTGGGAATACGCTGTTTTTCAGTAATGGCCAAGTGTCGAGCATGAGTTAATTTTTATTTTGCATATTGGGTGGACAAGGAATATCTTGCCTAGTTCCTGCATCTATATGTAGTAACTCTAATTATAACCTTAACACCAAGGAGAAGACATGAAACTCAATAAGCTCACTTCTATTCTGTTCATTGCAGCTTTTTTATTCAGCGGTTTTGCCTATGCCGAAAAACAGAAGGTCGTCATTCAAGTCAGTACTGCTGACCCGCTGACCCAAAAAATTGCTTTGAATAACGCTGTCAATCTGCAAAAGGCACTTGGTATGGATGATGTCGATGTCGAAATCGTCGCGTATGGCCCCGGACTCAGCCTGTTAACCCGTAAGAGCAAACAGGCCCAACGGGTAGAAAGTCTGGCGATGCAGGACATCACGTTTAGTGCCTGCGGCAATACGATGGCGAAAGTCGAAAAGAAAAAAGGTAAGAAGGTCAAACTAGTCGACGGCGTCAAGGTGGTGCCGGCCGGTGTCTTACGGATCATGGAATTACAGCAGCAAGGGTATGCCTATATCCGGCCCTGATTCGACCGGTTCTCGCTTCTTTCCAGGCTTCACCATTCTGGTGGAGCCTGTTTTACTCTCCTTTTTGCCGGTAAACTTTGGCCATTGTGCTTTTTGAGTGCGATTTCGCCTCGAAAACGATAAGCTTTTCATTTTTCATTATTATTCTCGATCATGATACCTCCGCTACACTGCTCCGGGCAGGTACCGCTCGGCATTGCTGTATTGGTTCGGCATTCGGGGTATATTTTGCTTGGGCAGCGCAGTAAAGCCCCGATGGCTGAAAGCTGGCAATTACCGGGAGGCTGGTTGCGCCGAGGGGAGTCGGCCGAAGCCGCCGTGAAGCGGTTATTGAGTGCGTTTAACGGATTGCAATACACAGCGCCGGTTTTCGAGACTTTTAGCAATAATATCTTTGACCCGCAGTACCACACGGTCAGCTTGTATTTTAATGTGGATTGTCAGTCGAAGCCGACATCGGAAACATGGCTTACAGAGAGTGGCCAGAACTGGGGTTGGTATCGCTGGAAAGATTTGCCACAGCCACTTTTTCTTCCACTACACTTGTTAAAGCAGTCAGGGTTTCAGCCGTTTATAGACTAAACTTGACCGTTAATACCGGATTGCTGGTTGATAAACGTATGCGAGTCTCAATTGGCAGAAAATTTGTTTGGTGAATTGGAGTTATGGCGGTAATCTTGAAATGACTTCAAGATTGCACATATGATCGCGTTGGGGCCTTAAGCAGTCTTGTTTGCGCGAACAAAAATAAAGATAAAACAGATGAAAGTTGAATACGACATAGCCAGTGACCAAATCGATGGTGCCCGTGATTATCAGGAAGATGCCTTCATGGTGTCGCTGCTCGGTGATACCGACCAAGGTGAAGCCAGCGCACTGATTATTATGGCGGATGGCATGGGTGGGCATGCGGCCGGTAATGTCGCCAGTAATATGGTGGTGGCGACTTTCAATAAAGCTTTTCAAAGCGAATTCAATGGCCGGGATGTTCCGGCATCCCTGACCTCGGCACTCAACCGGGCCAATCAGCAGATTCATGATTCCATTTCTGAAACGCCTGCCCTGCGCGGTATGGGTTGTACCATGGTATCCGCTTATCTGCAGGATAATAACCTGTACTGGGTCAGCGTGGGTGACAGCCATCTGTATCTGATCCGGGAGCGGGAACTGGTCAAACAAAACGCCGATCACAGTTATGGCGCTTACATCGATATGATGAAAGAGCAGGGCATGGAGATCGAAGAGCAACCGGGCATGTCGCGCAATATGCTGATGAGTGCCATGACCGGTGAAGAAATCAGTAGCATTGATTGTCCCAATACCGCGGTCAAACTGAAACCGGGGGACCGCCTGATTATTGCCAGCGATGGCCTCGATACGTTACGGGCCGGTGCGATCATTCAGTATTCATCCTGGTCGAGTACTGCAAGAGAATGCGTGTATGCTTTGCTCAAGGCGGTCGAAGAAGCAAACAAGATTAATCAGGACAACACCACCATCATCGTGGTGGATATCAAGGAGCGAGCCGAAATCGAGATGGCTGCGGATACCTCGAGCAAGGAATCGCTGTCAAAAATGGCACCGGCAGAACCGGCCGAAAGACCGAAGCGCGAAGCAAGAGAGCCCAGATCCTATTCCGGTTTGCTCAAGGCCATTATTATTTTGCTGTTGATTGGTGGAGGTTACTATTTGTGGGATCAGGGCAAACTCGATGCTGTGATCTCGAGCATACCGGACGATGCCAAACTGGATGATGTAATTTCGTCGGTGAAAGGTCAGGCCGGGGAATTAATCGAACAGGCGGAATCCCGAATCAATTCGGCCTTACCCGATCGAAAATCGTCTACACAAGCCGAGCCAGCTACTCCGAAACCGGTAACGGCTCAGCCTCGTGAGCCGGTCAAACCTGCCGTAAAGCAGGCTCAGGCAGCGCCAGAAAAAACCTATGTCGACAAGCCCGATCCGTTTACCGACCCGCTCCAAATCGGTGGCCGGGGACCGATCATGATCAAGATTCCGGGCGGCAGTTTTCGTATGGGTAATGCTACCGGGCTGTTATCGGCCGATGAAACGCCACGCCATGCGGTTACTGTTCCTGCCTTAGCCATGTCTGTGTACGAAATCACATTCGCCGATTACGACAAGTTTGCCCGTGCTACCGGGCGTGAATTGCCGGATAGCGCTGGTCTGGATCGAAATAAATACCCGGTCAATCATGTTTCCTGGGAAGATGCGCTGGCCTATACCAAGTGGTTGAGCAAGCAAACCGGCAAAAAGTATCGCTTGCCTTCTGAGGCCGAGTGGGAATATGCCGCGCGTGCCGGCACACGTACCTCATACTGGTGGGGTAATGCAAAAGGCACAGGTAAGGCCCATTGCTTCGATTGTGGATCGGTACTGAGCACATCGACTGCGGCTCAGGTCGGGTCCTATGGTGCGAACCCGTTTGGGTTGTATGACACGGCAGGCAATCTGTATGAGTGGGTGCATGACTGCTATCACCGCAATTATGTCGGCGCGCCGGATGATGGCTCGGTATGGGACGGTGGTGACTGCAGTGTGCGTATTGTTCGTGGCGGTGCATTTCAGAGCCCGGCTTCTTCGATGCGGGTGGATAACCGGGAAACCTTCCCCAGTGATAAAGGGCAGTACAATGTCGGATTCCGGGTGGTTCGGGAGCTTTAAGCCGTCGCCAGTCGGCTGAATTCCTGCTCAATCTGCAAGGCACTAACCGATCTGAAATCCGCTTCCGTGCCGGCCAGAAAAATTCCGGCCGCCTCGGACCACGCAAAACCGTTATTCCACGCAGAAGTTTGATAGTTGCCTTGGCGCTTGCGCCGGATCAACCAGCAGCATCCATTATTCATAAAAATATGAAAAGCCTGAATGCCACGTTGTAACCGGTCTATTTCAGGCCAGGCATCCGGTAATGAATCATATTTCTTTACGCGCAATGGGTAGGGTTTGCCGCCACCATTGTGTTGCCAGCAGTCGAGTTCGATCGGATAAGGGGAATCGCTAACAAAGCTTTGCCAGTGCTGATGGTTGACCGAAGCCATGGCTCCGAGCGAATTATAGGCCATGCCCATTTCCAGCGACGGAGAAAGCTGCTGGTAAATAGCCTGCATGGAGTTGCAATCCTGTTGCTGTAAATACTGTGGATGGCATGCCTCTGCATTGATCACCAGTATCCCGTGGTAATCGGCAAATGGAAACTTGTTGTAAAGCAGCCGGACTGGTCTCGCTGCGATTTCTCCTTGCCACAGGATTTCCTTGCGTAAAAACGGTTTGTTGAAATGGAAGGCGAGCGGGTCGAAAGGTTGAAACAGGGAGTCTATTGCTTTGCCACTGTTACGAGCCGGGCGCAAACTGCGCAGTGGGTGAAATTGCAACCGCCAGCGTCCGGTGCTTCGAACGGCAGCGATCGGTAGCTCTTTCAGGTCCATGTTCAGAAGAGCGCGAAACACCAATAGATCATCGGCAGGAATTTTTTGGATGTCATCGGCCGAAAGGTTTTGCAGGTACTGTTGCCAAAAGCTGAATTTTTCCTGCAGCGGCTGTTGTAATGCTAAATACAGATTTTTTCTGGCCAGTGCATTGGCTAATGCCAGAATCAGAACGCCGAGTTCCTTCTGTTCGAGTAGTTGCTGCAGGCGATTGGCAAAGTGTTCAAAAAAACCGGCCTGGGAAGACAGTGCGAATTCGGTCATGTTCTGGCATTTGGTCAAGCTGAAACGATCAATTTTCGCAAATCCTGCCAGATTTTGCACTATAGTCTGGGTTACTTCACAATCATCAGGGGTAATCATCATAATGAATTTCAATCTCAAGTTGTCGCTGGTTGCCGGGTCGGCCTCGGTCTGTATTTCACTCAACGCGCTGGCAGTACCGTTCAATTCCTTCGACCCGAAGTCGATGGCCATGGGTGGTGCCGGCGTCGCGGTCGCCAACCCGGGTTCTTCGGTTTTTTTTAACCCGGCTCTAATGTCGATCGCCAGCAAAAGTGATGATTTTGCATTGGTGGTACCGGTAATCGGTGCGCGAGCCTATGACCCGGATGACTTTGTCGACGCCGTCGATAATTTTGACGATAGCGTGGTCAGTGATCTGGATAATGCAATCAGCCAGAACAACTTTGCCATTCGGAATAATTCGGTCAACCCGGTCGACTTGCGTAACACAGTGAATGCGATCGATGCGGTCAATCAGGAAGTGTTAACGCTTAGTGACCGTCCGATGGAAGCTGAGCTTGGGGGCGGAGTCGTATTGGCGATTCCATCGGATTCTTTTGGTCTTGCCCTGCATGCTTCGGCCAGTGCCAATTTTTCCGGCGTGATGGTGTATGCCGACGCTGATACGGTGACCAATCTGACCCAGGATGTGAATTCTCTGGCGCAGTGTTACGAGGATGCCAATCCGGCTTTTTCCGGTAATCTGGCTGCGTTTACCGACTGTGTAACCACTCCGGCCAAATTTAATTTTGTCACCGTTACCGACAGTGACAATGATCCAACCACGGTCCCGGATATAGAAATCAACTTTACCGCTGAATCCACGGGCACAGTAGAGTCGGACATCAAGTCAAAGGTGAATGTCCTCGGTGTCGCCATCGCTGAAGTGGGTTTAACCTTGTCCAGAGAAATGACCTTAATGGACAAGCCGGTAGCCATTGGTATTACACCGAAGGTGGTAAATGTCACGGTGTTCGATTATGAAGTCAACGCCGATAATGCGGATGTCGATAATGTCAGTGGGGATGACTATTCGGTCGATTACAGTGACTTCAATATGGACATCGGATTCGCCATGGATCACAGAAACGGCTGGCGCAGCGGACTGGTGATCAAGAATGTGGTTGCGCAGGACTATGATGCCATGAATTTTGATACCAATCTCGGCGTGAAAGTCTCCACCGGTCGAATCCTTTCTATCAAGCCGCAGGCCCGCATCGGGGTTTCACATACCAATGACTGGAGCACACTGGCGCTGGATCTCGACCTGACCGAAAATGACTCGGTCGGCATTATCGGTGACAGCAGCCGGTATGCCGCTTTGGGACTGGAGTTAAACGCACTGGACTGGGCACAGATACGTCTTGGCTATCGTGCAGATATGGTCAATAGCGATCGGAGCGTAGCATCGGCTGGTCTTGGGTTGTCACCATTTGGCGTGGTGCATATCGATCTGGCTGTAGCCGGTAACGAAAACGAGGTCGGGGCATCCTTCCAGCTTGGTTTCCGTTTCTAGCCGCAATACCCGTAAAAAAATACAAAGCCCGGTTTTCCGGGCTTTTGTTTGTCTGGATGGATAGATTGCTATAATGCGAAGCCATGAGTGAGCACAAAGAGAAAGATCGGGAAATGATTTGCCCGGTGGGCGTTGCCGATTGCCAGTGGTTGACAGAGTTGAAGGATTTGCAGGCTGAAAATGCCGAGCTGAAGCAATTGGTCACCACCGATACATTGACCGGGTTGTATAACTTTCGCTATTTTCGCGAAATGCTGGCGAAAGAAATGGAGCAAACACAGCGTAGTGGAATCCCGACCGGGCTAATCATGATTGACCTGGACTTCTTCAAGGCTATCAATGACGAATGGGGGCATGAAGGTGGTAATCAGGCTTTGATTATGGCTGCCAGTGTGTTTCGTCAGGCGGTTCGGTTATCGGATATCGTATGCCGGTATGGCGGAGAAGAATTTGCCATTATCCTGCCGCAAACCCGGTTGGCGACGGCGGTCAATATCGCAGAGCGTGTGCGTCAATGGCTGGAACAATCAACCGTGGAATTTGACGAGCATCAATTTCCGATCACGGCCAGCTTTGGTGTCGGGGTTTATCAGCGAGGGCAAGCGATGACGGCGGAAGCCTTTATCGATTCGGTCGACCAGTATCTGTATCAGGCCAAACAGCAGGGTCGCAATCGGGTGGCGCATGCCGATTTTTCCAGCTTGCCGACCGAGACCTCGGTCAGCGCGCAAGAAAAATCCGACCTGTTTGGCAACAGGCCAGATCCACAGCAACCCGACCGCGATTAGAAGCGCGGCTTTTCCGGCAGGTTGTTGTAACGCTCGATGCTGTCCATGATTTCTTTCTTGGCATCTTCCACGTCCAGCCAGCCTTCGATCTTGACCCACTTCCCATCTTCCAGATCCTTGTAGTGTTCAAAGAAATGAGAAATCGTATCGAGCAAGGAGCGAGGCATATCTCGCACATTATTCACATCACGGTAGGTGCGCGATAATTTATCGACCGGAACTGCCAGGATTTTTGCATCCTGACCGGATTCATCTTCCATCTTCAACATGCCGATCGGGCGCGCCCGGATGACCGAGCCGGAAATCAGCGGCACCGGAGTGACGACCAGTACGTCGGCCGGATCGCCATCTTCGGACAGGGTGTGGGGAATATAGCCATAGTTGCAAGGATAGTGCATGGCTGTACCCATGAACCGATCGACAAACATGGCGCCGGATTCCTTGTCGACTTCATATTTGACCGGATCGCTGTGGGACGGGATTTCGATAATGACATTGATGTCATTGGGGCAATTCTTGCCCGCTGCAACGAGGTGTAAAGACATAGTTGTTTTCCTGAGAGTAAAGTTTAAGGCTGTTTAAACTGTTGGCCGATCTTGAAACCGAATACTTCATCCATATTCAATCGGCGAATTAATTCATCAATGGCTGCCTGTCCGAGGTCGCGCTGCACTTCAGCCAGAATCAGACGTGCTGCATTCCGGTTGTAGCCTTGCCCGATATAAACCTGGGTTTCCAGCAATTCGTAAGCTTTTTCTAGAGTCATAGCCAAAGAGTAACAAATAAGGGCTGCATCAGCAGCCCTTATCAAAGCGTCTGCGAAGAGACGGGTTGCTAGACTTCAAATGGCTCCAGCTTCTTGTCAACCAGTACGCTTTCCATCGTGACGTACTTGGGCATACCGTTGTCATCGTAATCCGGATAGGCTTCACCCTTGATCAGTGGATACAGGTATTCCTTACACTTGTCGGTGATGCCGAAGCCATCTTCGGTGATGAAATCCATCGGCATCATCTTTTCGACATTGGCGACATCAGACAGCGGTGCTTCACCGATGCTCCACTTGTATGGAGTGGATGATTCGCGGACCACTGTCGGCATGATCGAATTCTTGCCTTCCAGTGCTTTCTCGACGGCGGCCTGACCCAGTGCGTAGGCTTGTTCGACATCCGATTCGGAAGACAGATGGCGCGCGGCACGTTGCAGGTAATCGGCAACCGCCCAATGAAACTTGTATCCCAGTGCGTCCTTGATCATGTTGGCGACGACGGGAGCCGCTCCGCCGAGCTGAGCATGACCGAAAGAATCGCGCGTACCCTGTTCAGCGAGGAATTTGCCATCCGGCCAGTGACAGCCTTCTGATAGTACGATGGTGCAATAGCCGTACTCCTTGACCTTGGCCTCGACTGCGGCGAGGAATTTCTCCTGATCGAATTCGATTTCCGGAAACAGCGTGATCACCGGAATACCATAGTCTTCAACCAGGGCGCCGGCAGCGGCGATCCAGCCGGCGTGGCGACCCATCACTTCGATGACGAAAATCTTGGTCGAGGTTGCGGCCATCGAGCGCACATCGAAGGACGCTTCCAGTGTGGAAACTGCAATGTACTTGGCGACCGAACCGAATCCCGGGCAATTGTCGGTGATCGGCAGATCGTTATCGACGGTTTTCGGTACATGAATCGCTTGCACCGGGTAACCCATTTTTTCGGACAGTTGTGAAACCTTGTAGCAAGTGTCGGCGCTGTCGCCGCCGCCATTGTAGAAAAAGTATCCGATATTGTGAGCCTTGAAGACTTCAATAAGGCGCTCGTATTCGCGCTTGTTGTCTTCCAGGCTTTTCAGTTTGAAGCGGCAAGAGCCGAAACCGCCGGATGGGGTTTTCTTCAGTGCGGCAATCGCTTCGTCCGATTCTTTGGATGTGTCGATCAATTGCTCGGTCAGCGCACCGATGATGCCATTCTTGCCGGCCAGCACATTGCCGATTTTGTCGCTGTGCTTGCGGCAGGTTTCAATCACGCCACAGGCTGAGGAATTGATGACAGCGGTGACACCGCCGGATTGCGCATAGAATGCATTTTTTTTGGTCATATCAGATTTTCTCCACAATATTGGCCGTCTCTGTTACATGGGCCTAAATAAAAAAACTTTCGGATCGCCCGGCGCTGGCCGGGACCGGGGCGTCAGGCATCTTCTTCCTGAGCGCGTTTCAATTCATGGTCGGCTTGCAGGCGCAGCAAGGACAGCGCGCAATCGCCGATGTTCTCATATTCATGGATGCCGGTGCCATACTGCTCGCGATTACGATAATAAAACTGGGTACGGTAGGCAGATTCTCCGGTTTTGATGAGGACAAAATGACAGTCTCCCTGTTCCCAGTACAGTGCCGGGCATTCGGTCAATTCACGGTCGGCCTTGCTGAGTCGGGCTTCGACATCGACCACTTCCAGATCGACCTTGTCCTTGCCCCAGCGCTCGTCCAGCGTGCTGCGAACCGCCCATTTTTCAGTGTCGGTAATGTCGGGAATTTTGCTCATACGATGAGGGTCGTTGCTTGTCAGGGCGGGGAATATACAATAAAACGATGCAATTTGCATGTTTTGACCGAACAGCAGCCAATACGGTTAAAGGCCATTTATGACTTAGTGGTATAAGCTGATTCAATCGGATTATATAAAATGAATGTTGGGCGCAAACCGGCTGCTGTGGCAGAATCGAAGCCACCATACAACGGCCACCTGCCGACGGGAAAGAGCCAAACAGACAGTTATTGATGACCCATGTCAATGCAAACCGGTTCGAAAAGAGGCAGGCTACGGCCAGATAACAAGAGGTGACTATGAAACTAATTCTACTGGGTGGACCGGGTGCCGGCAAAGGTACCCAGGCCAATTACATCAAGGAAAAATATCAGATTCCACAGATTTCAACCGGTGACATGCTGCGCGCCGCGGTCAAGGCGGGCACACCGCTGGGAATCGAAGCGAAAAAGGTGATGGATGCCGGCGGTCTGGTTTCCGACGATATCATCCTTGGCCTGATTGACGAGCGCATTCAGCAAGATGATTGCAAGAACGGCTTTCTGTTCGACGGTTTTCCTCGCACACTGCAGCAGGCCGAAGCGTTGAAGCAAAAGGTCGATGTCGATGCCGTGGTCGAGATCGCTGTCGATGATGAAGAAATCATCCGTCGTATGAGTGGTCGCCGGGTGCATCCGGCTTCGGGCAGAACCTATCATGTCGTGTTCAACCCGCCCAAAGTAGATGGCAAGGATGACGAGACCGGCGAGGATTTGATCCAGCGCGACGATGACCGGGAGGAAACGGTCAAAAAGCGGCTCGAGGTGTACCATGACCAGACCGAGCCGCTGATCGATTATTACGCGAAGTGGGCCGCATCCGGCGAGGAGGGCGCACCGAAATACATCAAGGTAAACGGCATCGGTAAAGTGGAAGACATTCGAGACGAAATCTTCCGCAAGCTGGATAACTAACGAAGAGCCGCTCCAAACTGGAGCGGCTTTTTTGATTCTTTTTTCAACACAAAAGGGCTGATTATGACGACTGAATTATTGATAGCACTGGTCTGTGCGTTTGCCGGCATTGCCTATGGGGCAATCACCATCAAGAAGATCATGAGCAAGTCGCAGGGCAATGAAGATATGATACGAATCTCGGCAGCGGTGCAGGAAGGTGCGGAAGCCTATCTGACGCGGCAGTACACGGCTATCGGAATTGTGGGTGTCGTACTGTTTCTGGCGATCGGGATTTTTCTCGACTGGTACACCGCGTTCGGTTTTGCGCTGGGTGCCGTTTTTTCCGGTCTGGCCGGGTTTGTTGGTATGCATGTATCGGTGCGCGCCAATTCACGGACAGCAGAAGCTGCCAGAAATGGCATCAATCCGGCGCTCGATATCGCTTTTAGCGGCGGCGCGATTACCGGCATGCTAGTGGTGGGGCTGGGGCTGCTCGGGGTAGCCGGTTATTACACCATCCTGCTAGTGATCGACGCGCCGAAACCGCTGCATGCGATGATCGGTCTGGCCTTTGGTGGCTCGCTGATTTCGATTTTCGCCCGTCTGGGCGGGGGTATATTCACCAAGGGTGCGGATGTCGGCGCAGATATCGTCGGCAAGGTGGAAGCCGGAATCCCGGAAGATGACCCGCGCAACCCTGCGGTGATTGCCGATAACGTCGGCGACAATGTCGGTGATTGTGCCGGTATGGCCGCGGACTTGTTTGAAACCTACGCGGTTACCGTGGTGGCGACGATGATTCTCGGTGGCTTGCTATTTGCCTCGAAAGGGGCCGAAGCGCTGTCTCTGGCCGTAACCTACCCGCTACTGCTCGGTGGTGCGTCGATTATCGCATCGATTATCGGGACTTATTTCGTCAAGTATCAGGAAGGCGGCAAGATCATGACTGCGTTGTACAAGGCGACCGGTGTGTCGGCGATCCTTTCGGCGGTCGCGTTTTATTTTGTCACCCAGTGGATGATCGGTGATACCACGCTGACGCTGGACAATGGCGATATTGCCGGTGCCATGGAATTGTTCCTGTCTTCGCTGATCGGTCTTGCGCTGACGGTCGCGATGATCGTCATCACCGAATATTATACGGCTACGGAATATGGTCCGGTTCGGCGAATTGCCGAAGCCTCCACTACTGGTGATGGCACCAACGTGATCGCTGGCCTCGGGATTTCCATGCGTTCCACTGCGATGCCGGTGTTGTCGGTCTGCCTTTCGATCTGGGCGGCTTACGATCTGGCCGGATTGTACGGAATCGCGGTGGCTGCAACCGGCATGTTGTCGATGACCGGTATTGTGGTTGCGCTGGATGCCTATGGCCCGATTACCGATAACGCCGGCGGGATCGCCGAAATGGCCGAATTACCGGAAGAAATCCGTACTACCACCGATGCGCTGGATGCTGTGGGCAATACCACCAAGGCGGTCACCAAAGGCTATGCAATCGGTTCCGCCGGTCTGGCGACACTGGTTCTGTTTGCCGATTACACCAGTTCGCTGGAATCGGTTGGAAAAGCGGTCAGCTTCGAGCTTTCCAATCATATGGTAATCATCGGCCTGTTCATCGGCGGCATGATACCTTACCTGTTCGGTGCGATGGCGATGGAGGCGGTCGGACGTGCTGCCGGTGGTATTGTCAACGAAGTACGACGCCAGTTTCGCGAGATGCCCGGCATTATGGATTCCAGCCAGAAGCCGGATTACTCCAAGGCGGTCGATATGCTGACCCGTTCCGCGATCAAGGAAATGATCATCCCCTCGCTGTTGCCGGTGGCTGTACCGGTGGTCGTCGGTTTAACGCTGGGCGCTGAAGCACTCGGTGGCATGCTGATCGGCACGATCGTGACCGGCCTGTTCGTGGCGATCTCGATGACCACCGGCGGTGGCGCCTGGGATAATGCCAAAAAATACATTGAAGATGGCCATCACGGTGGCAAGGGTTCGGATGCACACAAGGCCGCGGTTACCGGTGATACGGTCGGCGATCCATACAAGGATACGGCCGGTCCTGCGATCAACCCGCTGATCAAGATCATCAATATCGTCGCGCTGATGATGGTGCCTTTGTTGTAACCGCAGGTTCGCGCAAGATTCTGCCGCCTGTGTGCAAGTGCCCGGCCGCAAGGGTTCGGGCATTTTGCAGTCAGACCGTGACCGGCTTCTGTGCGCGGCACAGACAGAAAACGCTCGTTCTCTCGGGTAAAAAGCCTGCCTTGTGCAGGCTTTTTTTTGCTATCATGCGCGCTGCAATAATTTCTTCTTCAAGCAAGTGATGACAACCGCAGTGGATTTCCCTGCCTGATGCCCCCCAGAGAACAGCTCAAAGACAATTATCAGGAAACCTGTCTGATCCGGCGCCGGCTGATCGTGGCGGCAGTAATGGTATTGCTGTTGATGTCGCTGGTGCTGGTTCGGCTGTATGTGTTGCAGGTCGTCGAACATGATCATTTTTCGACCTTGTCCAATTCCAACCGGGTGCGGCTCAAGGCGTTGCCGCCGACCCGCGGTTTGATCTACGACCGCAACGGTGTAGTGCTGGCTGATAACCTGCCGGCCTACCGGCTGGAAATTATCCGCGAACAAGTCGATGATCTCGATGATACGCTTCTCAGGCTGCAGCAGTATGTCGACATTTCGCCGCAGACGATCAAGAAATTTCGCCTCGCTTCCCGTCGCCGCAAGCCGTATGAATCGGTGCCGTTGCTGCTCAATCTGAGTGATGATCAACTGGCCCGGCTGGCTGTCAACCTGCATAAATTCAAAGGGGTCGAGATCAATGCCCGGCTGACCCGAAATTACCCGCTGGAGCAACATGCGGTGCATGCACTGGGGTATGTCGGGCGTATCGACGTTAAGGATTTGAACCGGCTGGACGAAGCCAACTATGCCGGCACCAGTTATATCGGCAAGCTCGGGCTGGAAAAATACTATGAGCAGGTTTTGCACGGTGAAGTCGGTTATCAGCGGGTCGAGGTGAATGCCTCCGGCAGGACCCTGCGCGTTCTCGACCAACAGCCACCGGTGTCGGGTAAAAACCTGTATCTGACCATCGATTCGCGCTTGCAGCGGTTGGCCGAAGACTTGTTCAAGGGTGAACGCGGCGCACTGGTTGCGCTGGATCCGAACAATGGTGAAGTGCTGGCGCTGGTCAGCATGCCGAGTTTCGACCCCAACCTGTTTGTCAATGGCATCAGCTATGACGATTACCAGTTACTGCGTGATCCTTTCCAGCGGCCGCTGTTCAACCGCGCCTTGACCGGTCAGTATCCGCCCGGTTCAACCACCAAGCCTTTCTTCGGGCTCAATGGTCTGGAGGACAGTGTCATCAGCGCCGACAAAAAGGTTTTTTGCGGTGGTTATTACCAGTTGCCCAATGAAGAACGAAAGTATCGTGACTGGAAGAAAGAAGGGCATGGTCTGGTCGATCTGGATGCCGCGATCACGCAATCCTGCGATGTATATTTCTACAGCCTCGCTTACAATCTCGGCATCGATCGCATGTCAGCGTTTATGAAACAATTCGGCTTCGGTGAGAAAACCGGCATCGACAGCACCAGCGAACAGCCGGGCTTGTTGCCATCGCGGGAATGGAAACGGCGCGCCCGCGGCATGCCGTGGTTTCCGGGCGAAACGCTGATCACCGGCATCGGTCAGGGCGCCTTGCTGGTAACACCGTTGCAACTGGCCAGTGCCACTGGCGCGCTGGCGATTCAGGGCAAGCGTTATCAGCCGCATCTGGTCAAAAAAATCGAATCAGATGCCGATGGGACGGTCGAAAACATCGAGCCAACGGTGATCGGTCAATATCACCTGAAGAAGCAACTCAACTGGGAGCATGTGGTCAAGGGTATGGAGCGGGTAGTGCATGGTATTCGCGGTACCGCGCATCGAATCTCGCGTGGCCTGAAATACCGCATCGCCGGTAAAACCGGCACCGCGCAGGTATTCAGTATCGGGCAGGATGAAGAATATGAAGAAGAAAACGTGAAAAAGAAATTACGCGACCATGCCTTGTTCATGGCTTTTGCACCCGCAGAAAAGCCGGAGATCGCGATCGCGGTAATCGTCGAAAACGGCGGGCATGGCAGCTCGGTGGCGGCCCCGATTGCCCGCAAACTAATGGATGCCTACTTGCTACCCAAAATCGAGCAACGCAAAGCTGCGAAAACGTCAGCTGGCGGCACAGCGGAGAAAAAGCCATGAGCCTGGTGGGGGTGGAGCATCACGAGCAGGCTTCTTTGTCGCGCCGTTTGCTCGATGCCTTTCGGCTCGATCCGATGCTGGTCGGCTTGCTGGCACTGTTGTCGGCCTTCGGTCTGATTACCCTGTACAGCGCCGGCGGTAGCAATATGGACTTGATGATCCGCCAGTTGACCCGTCTCGCTTTGGCGACCTTCCTGATGGTGGCGGTAGCCAACGTGTCACTGCGGGTGCTGAAAAAGATGTCGCTATGGTTTTATCTGGGCGGCGTGTTGTTGCTGATTGCGGTGATCGCTTTCGGCGAAGTCGGCAAGGGGGCGCAGCGCTGGCTCGATCTCGGATTCGTGCGCTTTCAGCCGTCCGAATTCATGAAACTGGCGATGCCGATGATGCTGGCGTCCTACCTGTCGGATAAGGTATTGCCGGTCGGCTGGCGCGATTTGCTGATATCGGCCGTGCTGATTCTGGTGCCGGTCTTGCTGATCGCCAAACAGCCCGATCTCGGAACCGCTCTGCTGGTCGGCAGCGCCGGTTTTTTCGTACTGTTTCTGGCCGGTGTGCGCTGGAGGATTCTGACCATTCTCGGGCTGGTTGCGGCCGCCGCCGCACCTCTATTGTGGAAATTTGCGTTGCATGATTACCAGCGCGGCCGCATTTTGACCCTGCTCAACCCCGAGAATGATCCGCTTGGCTCCGGTTATCATATTATTCAGTCCAAAATCGCGATCGGCTCTGGCGGTTTTTACGGCAAGGGTTGGCTCAATGGTACCCAGTCACAATTGAATTTTATTCCCGAGCGTTCGACCGATTTCATCTTTTCTGTTTTTGGCGAGGAATTCGGTCTTTCCGGCGCCCTGCTGCTGGTTTTTCTGTATTTACTGATTATTTATCGTGGTCTTTATATCGCCGCGATGAGTGAAGATAACTATGGACGCCTGCTGGCCGGGGCACTGAGCCTGACCTTTTTTGTCTATCTGTTTGTCAATACCGGCATGGTGACCGGGCTTCTGCCGGTGGTGGGCGTACCCTTGCCACTGGTGAGCTATGGTGGCACATCAATGGTGACATTGATGGTCGGTTTCGGCATGATCATGGCGGTCGGATCGGCACGACGTTTTTTACGATAATCCAACTTCAAACCCGAGAGAATCTTGAATATGATTAAACCCTTACTGTCCGCAGCCCTCGGTTTGCTGTTGATTTCGTTACCGGCGCAGGCGGTGCAGCTCGACAGGGGCGATTATCGTCACCGTGAGGATGTCGAACAATTCATCGAGAAAATGGCTCGCAGCAGTGAGTACAGCGATCAGCAGTTGGTCGAACTGTTTTCACAGGTACAAAACCAGCGCCATTTGTTCGAACGAATGAACAAGCCGGCTGAAAAGCTCGAATGGTATCAATACCGCAAGATATTTCTCACCGACAAACGTATTCGCGGTGGCATCAAATTCTGGCGAGAACATCGTGAATTGCTGCGTCAGGTAGAGCAGAAATATCAGGTACCGGCAGAAATTATTGTCGCCATCGTCGGGGTCGAAACCTTTTATGGCACCTACAAGGGCAAGTCGCCGGTGTTTGACACACTGGTCACCTTTGCCTTCGATTACCCCAAACGGGCGCGCTTTTTTACCGCCGAGCTGGAACAGTTTCTGCGGCTTTCTTCGGCGCAGGATTTCGATGTGCGCGCGATCAAGGGCTCTTATGCTGGTGCCATGGGGATGCCGCAATTCATCGCTTCGAGTTATCGTCATTACGCGGTCGATTTCGATGGTGACGGCGTCGCCAATCTGTTTGACAACAAGCCTGATGTGCTTGGCAGTGTAGCGAATTACTTTCGCCGTCACGGCTGGCAGCCGGGCCAGCCGGTCGCTTTTCCGTTACAGCGTTCTTCTGATGCCGCGCCACATCTGAAGCCGGGTATGAAACCGGCTTATCACTGGGCGCAATTGAAGGCAGACGGGTTTTCTGGTCCGGCCGCCATTCCAGGTGATCAACCATTAGCGCTGATCCGGCTGCAGCAGAAAGACGGTGTGGATTACTGGGCCGGGTTGAAAAACTTTTATGTCATCACCCGTTACAACCATAGCGAACTGTATGCGATGGCGGTTTACCAGCTCAGTCAGAAAATCAAACAGGGGATGCAAAACTAGGACCACACCATGCGAGAATATCTGCTGATTGCCATCGTCCTGTCTTTGTCCGCCTGTAGTTTCGGCGTACCGGTCGGGCAACGCGCGGGCGAAGGTTTCAGTGGTAAAGCGTTGACCAAATCCAAATACGGAAATCCGAAATCCTATGTGGTACTCGGCCAGCGCTACTATGTGATGGATTCGGCGGCCGGTTTCAGGCAGCGCGGCGTGGCTTCATGGTACGGGCCGGATTTTCATGGCAAACGCACCTCCAGCGGTGAAGACTATGATATGCACGCGATGACAGCGGCACATAAAACCCTGCCGATTCCGGTCATGGTACGGGTTAAAAATCTCGAAAACGGCAAGACTACCGTGGTTCGGGTGAATGACCGCGGGCCTTTCGCCAAGGGGCGCATTATCGATCTGTCTTTTGCCGCCGCCAAGCAGCTTGGTGTGGTCGGCCCGGGTACCGCGAATGTGGAAATCACCGCGCTGGATGCTTCCGGTAAGGCATCCGTCGCACCGGCGGTGCGTGCCGTGCCGCTGCAGCCAGCCGCGCAGGAGCAGGAGGAAATCTATATTCAACTGGGCGCTTTCAGCGCGCTGGACAATGCCCGCAAGCTGCGCGACGAACTGGCGGCAAAACGCGAAAAGCCGGTGCTGATTCGTCGCTTTGAAGATAGCAAAGGCGCGTTGTATCGCGTTTTGCTCGGCCCTTTGCTGGACGTTGAAGAAGCCACTTCAGTGCAGCAGCGGTTGCAGCGCAAGGGCTATCAGCAGGCGCGTCTGGTGATCCAGTAGCCGCATGGCTTGGAGTTCTTTTTGGCGGGCAGCTGGGTTACAATATCGCCCCGTTGAACCGCCTGTTTGTGTTGCCGGTTTTTGACTTCCATTGACTTTCCAGACTGACCATTCATGATCCTGATCCGAGTACTGACTTTCTCGCTGCTGTTGTTTTCGTTTTCTCTGCAGGCTGCGCCCAAGCCGATTCCAAAAGCGCCGGAAATCGCCGCTACCAGTTATATTCTGCTCGACTTCAACAGCAACCGGGTGCTGGCGCAAAAGAACCCCGATCAGCGCGTAGAGCCGGCCAGTATCACCAAGTTGATGACCGCTTATCTGGTCGACAAGGCACTGGCGGCCGGTGATATCAGCCTGAACGATCAAGTCACCATCAGCGAAAAAGCCTGGCGTATGAAAGGCTCCAAGATGTTTGTCGAAGTCGGCAAGCAGGTTTCGGTGGAAGAATTGATCAAGGGCATGATCATCCAGTCCGGTAATGATGCCACCGTGGCGCTGGCCGAACATGTCGCCGGCAGCGAGGAAGCCTTTGTCGAATATATGAATCATCAGGCGCAACTGCTCGGCATGAGCAATACCCACTTCACGAATTCGACCGGCTGGCCAGACAAGGATCACTATAGTTCCGCGCGTGATATCGCGACATTGAGTCAGGCGATTATTCGTGATTTTCCTGAGAGTTATCAGTTTTACAAGGTCAAGGAATACACCTATAACAATATCCGACAGTTCAACCGCAATCGTCTGTTGTGGCGCGACAGTTCGGTCGATGGCCTGAAAACCGGACATACCGAGGCGGCCGGATACTGTCTGGTGGCTTCGGCCAAAAAAGACAAGATGCGCCTGATCTCGGTCGTCCTCGGCACCAAATCCGACAAGGCGCGCACGCAAAACAGCCAGACCCTGCTCAATTATGGCTTTCGCTTCTTCGAATCCAACCGGTTGTACCGGGCCAATGAAACGCTGAAAAAAGCCCGTGTCTGGTATGGAGACCAGGATGAGGTTGCGCTAGGTGTGGCGAAAGATATCGTGGTGACGATCGCGCGTGGCCGCTACAAGGACCTGGATGCCACGATCGAAATCGATTCCAGAATCGAGGCGCCGGTGGCCAAGGGTCAGGAGTTGGGCCTGCTGGTGGTCAAGCTGGATGACGAAGTGCTGTTGTCGAAGCCGCTGCTGGCGATGAGTGCCGTCAATGATGGCGGGTTAATGAAAAAGGCTCTGGACCGTATCAAGGTACTGTTTGAGTAATTCATCGAGGGAGTCATGATGTCTAATCTGGTTTATCTCAATGGCGAGTATATGCCACTGCAACAAGCCTGCGTTCCGGTACTTGACCGAGGTTTCATGTTTGGTGATGGAGTGTACGAAGTGATGCCGGTGTATTCGGGGTTTCCGTTTGCCGTTTCACAGCATATGGCCCGGCTGCAGCGCAGCCTTGATGCCATTCAAATCAGCAACCCGCTCAGTAACGCGCAGTGGGATGAGATTTTTTCGCGGCTGATCGATCAGAATTATCCGGGTCAGGATTGCGCGGTGTATCTGCAGGTTACCCGAGGGGTGATGGAAAAACGCGATCATGTGTTCCGTCACGATTTGCAACCGACCGTGCTGGTGATGACGCAAGCGGCGCATTACCCCTCACAGTCCCGGGATACACAGGGCATTCGCGTGATTACGCAAGAGGATACGCGCTGGCAGGAATGTCATATCAAGTCGATCAATCTGTTGCCCAATGCCCTGCTCAAGCAATACGCGGTCGAGCATGACGCCGAGGAAACCATCCTGATTCGTGACGGGCTGGCCATCGAGGGCTCGGCCAGTAATCTGTTTATCGTCAAGGATGATCTGATTCGGACCCCGCCGGTTCAGCGTTGTATGCTTGGTGGCATTACCCGCGAAGTGATCCTCGGACTGTGCCAGCAGCACAAGGTGGTGGCGCGGGAAATCGATATAACGGAAGATGAATTACACGACGCTGACGAAATCTGGTTGACTTCATCCACACGTGAAATTTCTCCGGTTACCACGCTCAACCAGCACAAGGTGGGTAATGGCGAAGTCGGACCCAAATGGCATCAGGTGATCGAGTTGTATCAGGATTACAAGCAACAGGTAATGCGGGGCGGCAATGACACAGTGTAAGGTCGGGGAGTCTGCCGACAGCGATGAATTAATGGTGTTTCCCTGCGAGTACGGGCTCAAGGTTTTTGGACTGGAAAGCGAGCACTTCGAACAGCATGTGCTGGAGATTTTGCGCCGGTTTTGCCCCGAGGAAACCTGTTTCAAGGTTCAGAAAAATGTCAGCAAAAAGGGCAAGTACCAGTCGTTGACGGTGACCTTTACCGCGCAAAGCCGTGAACAGATGGACCAGATCTATCAGGCGTTGAAGGATTCCGAACACGTCGTGATGTCGCTCTGAGCGAGTGAGCATGCTGCCGGTCATCAGCCATCTCGGACGCACCGAATATCAGCCGGTGTGGCAATCGATGCAGCAATTCACCCGTCAGCGCAGCGCCGATACCTGCGATGAATTCTGGGTGACGGAGCATCATCCGGTTTATACCCAGGGCCTCAATGGGCGCAGCGAGCATTTGCTGGCAACCGGAGACATCCCGGTAATTCAGGTCGATCGCGGCGGGCAGGTGACTTATCATGCCCCGGGCCAACTGGTCATTTATTTTCTGGTGGATCTGAACCGGCTGGGAAAAGGGGTACGAGCGTTTGTAACCGATATCGAACAATCGATTATCGATTTGCTGGCGGATTACGACATTGAATCGGCGGCCAGAGCCGATGCGCCCGGCGTGTATATCGGCGCTGCCAAAATTGCTGCACTCGGTTTGCGTATTCGCAAGGGCTACAGTTATCATGGCCTGAGCCTGAACCTGGATATGGATCTGACCCCTTTTTCCGATATCAACCCCTGCGGGTTTGCAGGCATGCCGGTGACCCGGCTGTCCGACCATGTCGGGCAATTCGATCGCCGCGCCATCACCCGACAATTGTGCGCCAACCTGATGGAAAATTTCGCATATGAGCAATAACAAACATCGCGTCGAACAGGGCGTGAAACTGAAAGGCGCCGACAAAGTGGCGCGTATTCCGATCAAGGTGGTGCCGAGTGAAAAGGTGCAGCGCAAGCCGTCGTGGATTCGAGCCAAGGCGCCCACCAGTGAAGTGGTGAAAAAGCTCAAGAACACGCTGCGAGAAAATAATCTGTACACGGTGTGCGAAGAAGCGGCCTGCCCGAATCTGGGCGAATGTTTTTCCAACGGCACAGCGACCTTCATGATCATGGGCGACATTTGTACACGGCGCTGCCCGTTTTGCGATGTCGGGCATGGCCGCCCGAACCCGCTGGATGTCGAAGAACCGGCCAACGTCGCCAGAACCATCCGAAACATGAAGCTGCGATATGTGGTCATCACCTCGGTGGACCGCGACGATTTGCGTGATGGCGGGGCCCAGCATTTTGTCGATGTTATCAACGAAACGCGGCGTTTGAATCCTGAAATCCAGATCGAGATTCTGACTCCGGATTTTCGTGGGCGGATGGATCTGGCGCTGGATATTCTGGCGCAATCACCGCCGGATGTATTCAATCATAATCTCGAGTCGGTGCCTGCGTTGTACAAAAAAATCCGACCCGGTGCGGATTACCAATGGTCACTGGATTTGCTTCGGCGGTTCGGGCAGCAGCAACCGCAGGTGCCGACCAAGTCCGGCATCATGCTGGGGCTTGGCGAAACACATGAACAGGTCGAGCAGGTGCTGCGCGATATGCGGGATCACGATGTCGATATGCTGACGCTGGGGCAATACCTGCAACCGAGTCGCGATCATCTGGCGGTTGAGCGTTTTGTAACGCCGGAGGAATTCAAGCAACTCGAAGAGCTGGCTTACGAGATGGGCTTCAGTCAGGTTGCCAGCGGGCCGATGGTGCGTTCCTCTTACCATGCCGATTTACAGGCCAGTGGCATATTGCCGGAGTAAACCGGATTGCCGGGCTGGGATAAATAAACAGTAGAAAAGCCAGCAAAATCTCTAATCTCTGATAAATATAGTGGGTAAATTCCGGAAGCCGGGCGGCACATCGGATGATTGCTTTCACTTCTGATCAGGAGACACCATGACTAACCTATCTCGAAACCTGACAACAGGCCTGGCCTTGCTGCTGGCGCTGTTTTTTCCAGTCCTCGGTTTTGCCTCGACCGGTGAAGGAAATACACTGGATCTGACGTCGCACTGGGTCGGCTATGCCGCGGTAGCGGTGTTTGTGATTGCCTATTTTTTCGTCATGTCAGAAGAGTTTCTGCATTTGCGAAAATCCAAACCGGTGCTACTGGCGGCCGGGATTATCTGGGTCATGGTCGCGTTGGTGTATAGCGCGCACGGTGACATTCACACGGCTGAACAAGCAATTCGACATAATATTCTCGAATATGCCGAACTGTTTCTGTTCTTGCTGGTGGCGATGACTTATATCAACGCAATGGAAGAGCGCCTGGTCTTTGACGCACTCAAGGCCTGGCTTATCAACAAGGGTTTCACACTGCGTCAACTGTTCTGGATTACCGGCCTGCTGGCCTTTTTCATCTCTCCGGTCGCCGACAATCTGACCACTGCCTTGCTGATGTGCGCCGTAGTGATGTCGGTCGGCGGTGATAACAAGAAATTTATCTTGCTGGCCTGTATCAATATCGTGATCGCGGCCAATGCCGGTGGCGCATTCAGCCCGTTTGGCGACATCACAACCCTGATGGTGTGGCAAAAAGGGCTGGTACATTTCTGGGAATTCTTCGCGCTTTTCATCCCGTCGGTAGTTAATTTTCTGGTGCCGGCGGTGATCATGTCGTTTGCCGTCGATTCAGGCAAGCCCGAGGCGCAGGATGATGAAGTGAAAATGAAAAAAGGTGCACTGGTGATTGTCGGCCTGTTCGTGCTGACCATCATCACTGCTGTCAGCTTCCATAATTTTGTCCACCTGCCTCCGGTCGTGGGCATGATGACGGGGTTGAGTTACCTGATGTTTTTTGCTTTTTACCTGAAAAAGACCGGCCATGTAGAAAAGCGTCAGGTAGAAGCCAGTTCACCGATCAGTGGGCATAGCGATACGACTTTCGCCGATGACTATGATATTTTCAACAAGGTCAAGCGTGCGGAATGGGATACCCTGTTTTTCTTTTACGGCGTCATCCTCTGCGTCGGTGGCCTCGGCCTGATCGGATATCTGTCACTGATTTCCGAATTGATGTATATCGATCTCGGGCCGACCTGGGCCAATACCCTGGTCGGTGTGCTGTCTGCCATAGTGGATAATATTCCGGTGATGTTTGCGGTGTTGACGATGAATCCGGAAATGTCGCATGGGCAGTGGTTGCTGGTGACGCTGACCGCCGGTGTTGGTGGCAGCCTGTTATCGATCGGTTCGGCGGCCGGTGTCGCGCTGATGGGGCAGGCGCGCGGCTATTACACCTTTTTCGGCCATCTCAAATGGACGCCAGTAATTGCGCTGGGTTACGCCGCTAGTATCTATGTCCACTTTCTGATCAATGCCAGCCACTTTTAATCCTTCGCTTAACCGGGTTCAGTAGAATGTTAAACCCGCCTCTAGAGGCGGGTTTTCATTTTGTTGACTGCTTTCCCGGGTGGGTTGCTCTACTCGACAGGGTAGGAGAATTTTGGTTTTTCTTTTCATCTTTATTTCTTAACCCCGCCTCGATTGCGCGCAGGATTTGTCATTGCTGCGAGATTGCAAAATCAGGTAAAGTGACCGCTATTCACCAATAACCCGGAGAAACCAACGATGAATAAAATCGAGCCGTATCAGGATCAATTTCCGGTTATTGAAAACCTGATCCACCTCAATCATGCCGCTGTCGGGCCCTGGCCCAAATGTGCCGGCGATGCCGTGCAGGATTTCATGCGGCAGAATGTCGACTATGGGTCGCGCAATTATCCACAATGGATGGAAGTGGAAAACCGCCTGCACGCCAATCTGGCACGATTGATCAATGCCGCATCGGCTGATGAAATTGCATTGGTGAAAAATACCTCTGAAGGACTGTCTCTGGTTGCCTACGGCCTGAACTGGAATAAAGGGGACAATGTCGTTGGTATCTTGCAGGAATTTCCATCCAATCGCTTCGTGTGGGATTCGCTGGCCGATCAGGGTGTCGAATTTCGCAAGCTGGATATGGAAGCTTGTGACGACCCGGAGCAGGCGTTGATGGCATTGTGCGATGAGCATACCCGGCTGATTTCGATCAGTGCGGTGCAATATGCCAGCGGTTATCGAATGGATTTGGCGCGTATCGGAGACTTCTGCCGAGAACGTGGCATCCTGTTTTGCGTCGATGCGATTCAACAGGTCGGTGCTTTGCCTTTCGATGTACAGGCGATCCAGGCCGATTTCGCCATCGCCGATGGACACAAGTGGATGCTGTCAGCAGAAGGGCTGGGATTTTTCTATGTACGCGCTGAAGTGATGGATCAACTCAAGGTACTGCAATACGGCTGGCATATGGTCGATGGACTGAAGGATTATAGCGATCAAACCTTTTCTATCGATCCGACTGCCCGCCGCTTCGAGTGTGGCACACCGAATATGCTGGGAATTCATGCCTTCAACGCCAGCGTGGAGTTGCTGCTTGAGGTCGGTATGCAGAATATTGGTGCCAGAGTTCTGGAAAACACCC
The DNA here is from genome assembly GCA_024763505.1 of Gammaproteobacteria bacterium. Lineage (GTDB taxonomy): Bacteria > Pseudomonadota > Gammaproteobacteria > JACNJF01. The sequence goes on along the minus strand of JANTFI010000015.1, from coordinate 5,188 downwards.
GGTTTCTGATCGAAAAACTTTCGGCTATCGATCGCCTGCAGTTGCGAACCGATACTGCCGAGTCGCGCTTGTCGGGCATCGTCAGCTTTTCTCTCGAAGGCATCGAAGACAAACAGCTGTATCTGGTGCTGAGCGAGCAGAAGATTCTTTGCGCGCTACGCGGCGGTATTCGTCTATCACCACACTTTTATACTCCGCGCGAGCAGTTGCAATTTGCGGTAGATCAAATCAGAAAACGATCTCGCTAAAGTACGGATTCTTTAGTAGCGCCTTCATGCGCTGTAATTGATCCAGCGCTACCGGGGTTTCTTTCCCGTGCTCAATCAGCAGCAGATACTCTTTTCTCTGTACCGTGAGCGTTGTTTTCGCTTGTCCGCGCAGGTGGCTACCATCTTTTAATACCAGCTCGATTTCCAGTCCGTACAGGCAGGCAATCTCGATATAGTCATGCAGATGGCAAGCGATGGGTGGGGCCATATCAGGCTTGCTGGCGACTGCCGTAGAGTTGCTGGTACAGACCATCACGGGCGACCAGTTCTTGGTGTCGGCCTTCATCGATAATTTTTCCACCATCAAACACATAGGCACGATCGGCCTGCTTGATCGCGCTCAGACGATGTGCCACGATCAGTGTGGTGCGGCCTTCGAGAAATTGTGCCAGAGCCTGATGCAGTCGTTCTTCGGTTGCGGTATCCAGAGCCGAGGTTGCTTCATCGAGCATGACGACTTTCGGATCGCTCAGGATCATGCGCGCGATAGCCAGTCGTTGACGTTGCCCACCCGACAAGCGAACGCCGTTGCGTCCGACGATGGTGTCCAGCCCGTTTTCCAGTTTTTCTATGGTCGATTTGAGTTGAGCGATTTCCAGCGCTTGCCATAATTTCTCGTCTTCGAGCGGTTTACCCATGTCGAGATTATTGCGGATGCTGTCATTGAACAGCGCCGGGTGTTGCAATACGGTGGCGATATTTTCTCGCACCCGCGCCAGGCCGATTTCACTGATGGGGATATCGTTGAAATAGATTTGTCCGGAGGAAGGCGGATAAAGCCCGAGGATGACCTGGATCAGCGTCGACTTTCCACCGCCGCTGGCGCCGACCAGTGCGATCTTTTCTCCGGCGGCAATATTCAGCGACACGCCATCGAGCACCGGCTCTTCATCGTGGTAACTGAAATGAATATCCTCGATGCGCAGGCTCGCGGTCCTGTGTCCTTCGAAAGGGTTTTTCAATGCCGGATAAACCGGTTCCTGTTTCAGTGTTAGCAGTCGGTTGAGCCGATTGAGCGCGGCGTTGGCAGAAAAATAACTGTATTGAATCGACAGGATTTCCTGCACCGGCGTCATCATGAACCAGAGGTAGGCATAGACCGCGAACATTTGCCCGATGCTGAGACTGGAAAATGCCACCATCAGCATGCTGACCGCGCGAAAAACCTCGAAGCCCATCAGAAAGATAAAGAAGGATAACCGATTGGCGGCGTCACTCTTCCAACTGAAGCTGGCCGAATTTTTGCGCACCCCGCGCGCCTTGTCGATGACACGTTTAAGGTAATGCTGTTCGCGATTGCTGGCGCGGATTTGCTGAATCGCATCCAGTGTTTCGGTCAGCGATTGCTGGAAGATTTCCACTGCGGAGTTTTCGCGTTTTTTTAATTCCTTGACCTTTTTGCCCAGCACCGTGGTGAAGTAAATCACGATCGGATTCATGATCAGGATGAACAGCGCCAGTTGCCAGTGGATATACAATAGCGTGGCGGCGACGCCGATGATGATCAGCAGCGCAACCAGAAACTTGCTCAGTGCCGTGCCGATGAAACTGTCGATGGTGTCGATATCGGTAACCAGATGCGAGGCGACCGCACCACTGCCGAGGGTTTCGTATTCTTTCATCGAAATGGTTTGCAAGCGATCGAGCAGATTCTTGCGCAGCCGGTAGGTAATGTCCTTGGCGATGAGTGTGAATTCGCGGGTTTGCCAGACGGAAAGCAATGTTCCAGTCAGCCGCAGCAGCATGGTTGCGAGCATGACGACAAAGATGGTCAGGGCGGCACCCTGCCAGCCGAGCGGGAAAATGGAATTGACCAGATCGACCATAAAACCACCCTTGTCGAGCAGCACTTCATCGACCAGTAGCGGCATCAACATCGGCACCGGCACCAGAATCAGCGCGGCGAAGATGGCGATCACATGCGCCTGGATCAGCGTGGCTTTATGCTGTCGAGCGAGATCGCTGATGGTTTTCCAGTTGATTTGGCGGTTTTCGGTTTGGCTGGAGGATGATTTCACGATGTGGCGGGCAGATGGATAATATCAATCGGGATGGTGTCAGTTTTTTTGCGGGCACTCAAGTAATATCAAGGCCTTGCACGTTCAACTGATTCACCGAATCATACGAACTCATAATCTGTTCGTTTCAGTCGAACCGGCCTTTGCTATACCACAGCCGGGTGGGCGCATCGGGGCTGGAGCGTTGCAGCCAGATCAGGTGCAGGTTGTTGTGTTCATCCAGCGCGATGGATGGATAGGCTTGCTCACCACTGCCGGATGCCACAGCCGGTGACTGGTCTTCGCTCCATTCATCGTCTTCGTTATAGGTGGTGATCCAGACATCGGCGTTACCCATGCGAAAATCGTCCCAGGCTACAGCAAACTTGCCTGCCCGATTGCCTGCGGTGGAAGGGTTGTAATGGGGCAATTGATCGCCTTTTTCGCCATGCGCTTTCTCGTTTGGCCCGAAGCTGCCTTCGCTGCCGATCGCCGTGTAAATGCCATAGCCGACACCTCCGCGTCGTTTATCCATCCAGGCGGCAATGAATTCATCTTCGCCAAAAGGGGCCAGAGAAACCCGGGTAACGCCGCTGCCCTTGTCGTACTGGTTACGGTTGGAAAAGAATTCATTGAGGTTTTGAGGGCTGGAAAAAGAACCGGCTTTGTCGTCCGAAAAACTGTACTTCAATCGGGTATGGCCGGATTCCCGGTCTTCCCACGCCAGCATGATGCCGGATGAGTTGGCTGCGATCGAAGGATAGAGCACCGGGTGTTGATATTGCCTGTCTTCCAGTGGATGCCGGGTTAATAGGGACAGAGTGCCGGTATCATTTATTTTCAAGCGGGCCACAATCAGGCGCCAGTTGCGTTGCTGTTGTTGCCGCCATACCGCATAGAAGTCTTCACCGGAACTGGCAAGGCTGACATGGCTGGCACTGTGTTCGGATAACAGCAACGGTTTGCCTGCCTGCCCGTTGCTGAAGCTGCGCATATAGACGGCACCATCCTGCTCCCAGGCCAGTGCAAAACGCCGCTTGCCCAGTGCGGTAATGGCAGGTTCATAGGCTTCTTCCCCGCTGCTGACCATCTGCATCGCACTGAATTGCTGATCCCGCGGATTCTTGATGGCCACAAAGACCTGTGGGTCACTGCTGTGGTCATCTTCCCAGATGGCGGCAATGGTGCCATCCGATACCGCAATATGTTTGCGGCCAGCACCTTCGAGATGATGAAACACGCCAGGTCTTTGCGCCGGGCCGATCGAGGTTTTGTGGTCAAATTTCCAACCGGCGGCTGCCGGCTGAATCAGCATGCCCAGCAACAGCGTACAGGTGAGAGTTTTCACGATTGACCCAGAAAGGCTTTAAGCGTCTGGTTTTTATAATGCCCGCTGGCGACATATTCATCATAGCGCTTCATTTGCTCGATGCTTTGAAATCCGGCCCGTTTGAACAGGGGTTTCTGCTCGGTAGAAAAGTAGATGAATGTCGGTGTACCGAGGATGCGGTTGCGCGCGGCAAAGGCCATTTCTGTCGTTCTTTCACCGTTGGGCAGGCGGATGCGTTTACCACTCTCGGTATCGACATAGGCGAGGATAAAATCGCTGGACAGTTCCTCGCGCAACGCCGGGTCGGTGAAGACTTCCTGATGCATCTTGCGGCAGGTGGTGCAGCCATAACGACCAAAATACAGCAGCATGGGTTTTTGCTCGGCAGCGGATTTATTCAAGGCCTTGTCGAAGGCCAGAAAATCGTAGCCTCTCGGTGGTGCGGCCAGCGCCGGGGCGGGCAGCCAGGTCATGAAACACAGTAGTACGGTGAAAAAATGTAACCGGCTGAGCATGTTCATCAAGTTTTCCACGCCTGGAAAAGGGCAGAAAAGTGTACGCCTTGCCCGTTTTCGGGTCAATCAATCGCAGTTGTCCCCCGGCAGTGACTCGGCCCGGATTTAATCGTAGAATGCGCCTGCACCCAAACCAATGAACAAGGAGAATCCGTCTATGAAATCAACCACCCTGCGCTGCGGCATTGCCGCATTGACCTTGCTGTTATCCATGCCATCTCTGGCGGCCGTCAAGATCGGCATGATTACCACTCTGACCACCAAGGCCGGTTATCTTGGCGAAGATATTCGAGATGGCTTCAAACTAGCGATTGAGCAAGGCGGCGGCAAGCTCGGCGGCGTCGATGTCGAATTGATGGTGGAAGATGATGGTCGCAAGCCGGGCAAGGGGCGCCAGATCGCCGAGCGTTTTATCAAGCGCGACAAGGTCAAGATCATGACCGGAATTGTATTTTCCAACGTCGCGATGGCGGTCGTGCCGAAAGTGGTGAAGGATGATGTTTTTTACATCAGCCCGAATGCGGGGCCATCGGCGCTGGCTGGCAAGGGCTGCAACAAGGATTATTTCAATGCCGCCTGGCAAAATGACAATCTGCACGAAGTGATGGGAAAATATGTCAATGATGAAGGCTATCAGTCGGCCTATATTCTGGCGCCGAATTACCCGGCCGGTAAAGATGCGCTGGCCGGATTCAAGCGCTATTTCAAGGGGCGGATCGCCGGGGAAGTCTATACCCGTCTGGGGCAATCCGATTATGCAGCCGAGTTGGCCAATCTGCGTTCGGCCAAGCCGGATGCCGTCTTCTTTTTTCTGCCCGGCGGCATGGGAATCAATTTTCTCAAACAGTATGCGCAGGCCGGTTTGAACAAGACGATACCGGTTTTCGGTCCTGCCTTTTCATTTGATGCGCGCATCCTGAAGGCGGTGGGTGATGCCGCTGTGGGCGTAAAAAACGGGTCACAGTGGAATCAGGATTTGGATAACCCGGCCAACCGCCAGTTCGTCGCCGCGTTCAAAAAGAAATATGGTCGCATGCCAACACTGTATGCCAGTCAGGGTTACGACAGCGCGCGCCT
>JANTFI010000014.1 GCA_024763505.1 Gammaproteobacteria bacterium | reverse complement strand
ATTGATCTGCTATCATCAGGAACGCCAAACGAGCTACCCGCTGTCTCAGATCAGGGTATATCAAACCCGTTACTGCATGCAGCTAACGCTTGGCCGATTTCCGCGAGAAGTCCATTTAACGCTTCTTGAAGACAGTTTTGAAAACCGCAGTTATTACGCCGCTTTTAGACGATATATGCTTGAAAAGCAGGAGTTAACCGCCACGAGATAAAATACATGCTTGCAGATATTGAGTCCGTCAACACCGGACAAATTATAAAACCCCGCAGTTTCTCGGGCTTGATGGATTTATATGAATTGAATTATCTGCGACTTCGAAAAATCGCCCCCGATCTGGATATCGCTGATAAAATGATTTCGCTATCTGCAGGGCATCTCGACCTGTATCTGGATGTGACCGAACGCTGCAAATACACCACTATGATGAGGCTGACCTACCGTTTCGAGCATCAGGGTGAAACCATATGTCAGCCGGACATGCACTTAAGAATGTATCATGATGCCCGCACCGCGGAAGTACAGGACAGACTCAATCGTTACAGACAGAGAATCTACAACAATCAAGACCTCCAGCAAAAATGGAAACTTAATCGGTTTCTCTATAAGTGGCTTGGCTATTGCATTTATCAGGGACATTATTTCCACCCGGTGTCTAATATGAAGGTTTCAAAAACATGATATTTCACATTACAAATAACCCCTAAATAACTGATAAAAAAAGAAACATTAGTGGGTTAGGATATCCTGGTTCATTTTCTGCTTGACCTCCCAGCACCCTTCAGATAAATTCCTGACTAAATTAGTCGGGAATTACCCGGGAGAGTCTGATGAAGCTTTCAACCAAAGGCCGTTATGCGGTCACCGCCATGATGGATATCGCACTGCATGAAAATGTCGGGCCGGTTACGCTGGCGGATATTTCACAATGTCAGGGCATTTCTCTTTCTTATCTGGAACAACTTTTTTCCAAATTACGCAGCAGTAAGCTGGTGAAAGGTGTACGCGGCCCGGGCGGAGGTTATCGCCTGGCCAAGCCAGCCGACCAGATTTCAGTATCCGATATTATCGATGCAGTCGATGAAAAGCTGGACTTTACCAAGTGCAAAGGAGCTGGCGATTGCAACCAGGGTGAGCGATGCATCACCCATCAACTTTGGTCCGGCTTGACGCAGGATTTGCACCGGTTCCTTTCCGGAATCACGCTTGATCAGTATGCCAACCGCCCCCATATTAGCGAATTAGTCAAAAAACAGGATGTGCAATATGGTCGGTTTCTCAACCGCCGCACAGCCGCTTAATTACTTTAGATACGAGTGTTATTGATGAGCAAGATTAAACTTCCCATTTATCTGGATTACAGTGCAACCACGCCTGTAGACGAGCGCGTTGCTGAAAAAATGTGCAATTATCTGACCATCGAAGGTCAGTTTGGTAACCCGGCTTCACGTAGTCACGAATTTGGCTGGAAAGCTGAACAAGCCGTTGATGATGCTCGCCAGCAGGTGGCTGACCTGATCAACGCAGACCCGCGTGAAATCATCTGGACCAGTGGCGCAACCGAGTCCAATAATCTGGCCATTAAAGGTGCTGCCCATTTCTACAAGAAAAAAGGCAACCACATCATTACCGTCAAAACCGAGCACAAAGCGGTACTGGATACTACGCGTCAACTTGAGCGAGAAGGCTATGAAGTAACTTACCTGCAGCCCGAAGAGAATGGTTTGCTCGATCTTGACAAGCTAAAGGAGGCGATGCGCGACGACACAATTGTGGTTTCGGTAATGCACGTCAATAACGAAATAGGTGTTATACAGGATGTAGGCGCCATCGGAGATTTGTGTCGTGAAAAAGGCATTATCTTCCATGTAGATGCCGCACAATCCGCAGGTAAGGTTCAGATCGACATGCAACAACTCAAGGTCGATCTGATGTCATTTTCCGGTCACAAAATTTATGGCCCGAAAGGGATTGGCGCTCTGTATGTACGCCGCAAACCGCGTATTCGGCTGGAAGCGCAAATGCATGGTGGCGGACACGAACGTGGCCTGCGTTCAGGCACACTGGCCACCCACCAGATCGTTGGCATGGGGGAAGCCTTTCGTATCGCCAAAGATGAAATGGCGACCGAAAACGAGCGCATTCGTATGCTCAGAGATCGCCTCTACGCCGGTCTCAATGACATGGAAGAAGTCTATGTCAATGGCGATCTGGAACATCGAATTGCCGGTAATCTGAATATCAGTTTCAACTTCGTCGAAGGTGAATCGTTGATCATGGCATTGCGCGATCTGGCGGTTTCATCGGGTTCCGCCTGCACCTCGGCGAGTCTTGAGCCTTCTTATGTTCTGCGTGCGCTGGGGCGCAATGACGAGTTGGCTCACAGTTCGATCCGCTTTACGCTGGGTCGCTACACTACGCTAGAAGAAATCGATTACACCATCGATCTGGTGAAAAATGCAGTCACCAAATTACGCGAACTCTCTCCGTTGTGGGATATGTACAAGGCCGGAATCGATATCAATTCGGTCGAGTGGGTCGCACATTAATCAAAATTTCCACCCGTCTGCGGGTTGAATAAACGAACAAATATCGAGGTATAGAAAATGGCATATAGCGAAAAAGTACTGGATCACTACGAAAATCCGCGTAACGTGGGTGTTATTGATGAAGATGAAAACGTGGGCACCGGCATGGTCGGTGCACCGGCTTGTGGTGATGTTATGAAGCTGCAGATCAAAGTAGGTGATGACGGCATTATTGAAGATGCCAAATTCAAGACCTATGGCTGCGGATCCGCCATCGCTTCCAGTTCTCTGGTCACAGAGTGGGTCAAAGGCAAGACACTGGATGAAGCGTCAGAGATCAAAAACACACAGATTGCAGAAGAACTGGCTTTGCCACCGGTGAAAATTCACTGTTCGGTATTGGCTGAAGATGCAATTGCGGCTGCGATTACCGATTACAAGGAAAAGCATCAGTAATTTTCCTGCACCCAACCCTAAAGCCCGCTTGCGGGCTTTTTTTATGAGCAATTCAAAACTACCCGATTGGGCACGCTGGCTGGCGATGGATAAAGATCAACAATGGTGGTGTTACGAGGCGGAACCCCATCAACATAGCCGAGGCTGGTACGAAAATGAAATCGGGCGCTGCAAGAAGTTGTCTGGTTTTGCCGCCGCCGAAAACTGGAAAACCAGTTTACGTCCGGTCAAGAAATAGACGACCTGTTTTACCGAAGGTTGTTGGCGCAGTCGTTTTCGCCAAAGTCCGCCAAACCCGAGCGACTAACGATAGCCATCGCTCAGGGTATTCATGAAATTTTCCAGGTCGATCATATCCTGTTCACTCAAACCGAGGGGTGTTTTCAACTCTTTGGCCAGATTCTGCGTAACTTCGGGGATTTTTTCCGGTGTTATGGCTGCTACAAAATCGGGGTCTTCGAGATAATCCGCAACAGTCCGATCATAATGAATGATCACTTCGCGAAGTGTATTAAAACCACCGTTATGCATATACGGTGCAGTGTTGGCGATGTTTCGCAGGGTGGGTGTACGGAATTTTCCCTTTTCCGATTCTACATCGACGGGATCGATATTGGGGTTTTCGGCTAGCCCAAGGTCAATCTCTGCAGTCGGATTATCCGGGTTGACCGGTGTACCGATATTGAAATACTGAAAATCACTGAACAGGGAGCCGCGTGGCGGCATGTTCATGCTGTGGCAATTGGCACACTTGGCCTTGTTTCGAAACAGCATCATGCCACGATGTTCTGACTCCGTAAACGAAGCAAGGCCTGCAAATACCGCATCGAATTTCGAGCTTAACGGGCTCACTTCATCGCTTTCTTCAAAGGCTGCGATCGCAATGGCGATATTCTGATAAGCCGTTTCGGTCTGGCTAAAAGCATCTGAGCCGAAAACCTTTTTGAATTCATTCGCATAGCTCGCCTGAGAGACCTTGCTAACGACATCAGCCGCATCGAGGTTGTTCATTTCATTCGGATTCAAAAACGGGTCTTTTGCCTGCTCGGTCAGATTTGAGCGCCTGCCATCGAGAAATTGCCCACCCTGATATCTGGATGCAGTTTCTACCACCGGGACGCTGGAAAGTCCGAATTCAGGAATGAATTTGGCATAAGCAGCTGTCGGAGCGTTGCGCTTGCCGAATCTGCCAGCAACCGAGCCTTCGGAAACCGGCTGCCTTGCGCTGACATCAGGGTCCGCAAAACCGGCGGCAGGGTCATGGCAACTGGCACAGGATTGATTCCCTTCACTGGATAGATTTTCATCGAAAAACAGTTTTTTACCCACCGAAACCAGTGACACGGGGTCGTTATTGATTTCGGACGAGTTGATGTTTTCACTACCACAGGCGAATAGAGATAGTGTAAGCAAGGTAACCGGGTAAATTCGATGAAAGGACATGATAGGTCAGATTCGAAAGATTAGTTCGTCAATATACTCGAACGAGTGCATTTTCAGCCAGAGATACCGCAATACAAAAAGAATAATTTCACAGCAAGTCGTTGGGGTGATCCATTCGGTGCTGCTTGAGCCCCAGGTTCATGCCGATCGACAAGCGATGTTGATCAGACAGATTCTCGGATACTGAATGAGGGGTTCTCGGGTCGAAAAAGAGGTAGTTCCCTGCGATCGGTGACAGTGTAATCGGGGCTAGTCCTTTCGGCTGTAAAACCAGATTACCTGATTGCTCAGGCACTTTCAGATACACCACGCCGGAAATCAATTCATCACAATCGTCATGCCGATGCAAGGTGGTGATATCGCCCGGTTGCATCAGGTTGAACCAATAGCCGATACTCAGCTGCTCTGCCGCGACATCCAGAATTTCCGCGCAATATTTTACGCTTTCATCCAGCAATTGTTGCAGATCGGCAAGCTGATGTTGATGCAGGTAGATATTTTCATGACGTCCGTGAAAATAGTGCGTTTGCTGTAGAGCCGAGGATTTCTGCGCCAGTAAATTCTGCAAGTAGCGGTCGATTGACTCCAACAGGGCAGGATCTAACTGCGAGATGCGGCGGGTAAAAGCTGCGTGTTCGAAAGGGTTATCGATCATGCTTCAATTCTGTCGAAAAATACAACAGGCAAAAAAAACGCAGGGAGTAGAATGATATACACCCCCTGCGTTGATATCTCTGGCTCCTGAAACTCAGTAACCAGTGACGTGATTACTTCCAGTTTGCGAAGTTATCGGTACTCTTTTCCTGACCATCTTCATAACCGGCTTCATAAGCTTCGGTTACATTCTGTTCTTCTCTTTCCGGGTGACCCAGGTAACCACCCTGCCAGCCAATAATGTATTCTTCCTGAACGCCCATTTCTTCCATCTTGGTTGTTGCATCGCGGTAAGCTTGATCCATAACAATCTCCTCAAATAAGACAATAAAATAAGATCAGTAAGGCAAACCAATGATGATGAATTCATCAGTCGCCGAAAAATGTAGCGTATTGTACTGAAAAAAAGTCGCTTTTTAATATCCCCATTGGGGGTGTCAACTCCAACAGGGATATTCGTATTACCCTTTAACCACTTTATAATAAACGATTCGATTTCAAGCAGGAATGTACCATGACCAGCGACAACGATATGAACTTCATCAGCGGCATGTCCGCCTTTGAAGCTAAAGAATTTGCCCGGGCCATCCAGTTTTTACTGCCATTCGCAGAGAAAGGCGACCCCGATGCCCAGCACCGGGTGGCAATCATGTATCAGAATGGACTGGGCATGGTGAAAAAAGAAAAAGAAGCCTTCGAGTGGATGAAAGCGGCGGCCGAACAGGGCCATGCGGTTGCCCAGCACGGTCTCGGCTTCATGTATATGGACGGTGATTGCGTGGAAAAGGATGGCCAAAAGGCGGTTGAATGGTTCACCAAAGCGGCCGATCAGGGGCTGGTCGGTTCATTAACCACGCTGGCGATGATGTATGATTCCGGTGACGGTGTCGAAAAAGATCCCGAAAAAGCCAAGGAACTATACAAAAAGGCGGGATTTTAAATGCGGCCGGCTCACCTTTCCCGCGTACTCGAAGAAGAGTTGCTCGGCACCGCCAAAGGCCATCACACACCGGTGATGCTGTGGGGCGCGCCAGGTGTCGGTAAATCACAGATTGTGTTGCAGATCGGACGTCAACACGACTTGCCGGTGATCGATATCCGGCTGTCACAAATGGAGCCCAGCGACCTGCGTGGGATTCCGTTTAAAAATGATGACAAGGTCGAGTGGGCGGTGCCATCGATGCTGCCGGACGCCGCACAGCATGGCGAATCCGGCATCCTGTTTCTCGATGAAATCAATTCCGCCGCACCGTCAGTTTCGGCGGCGGCGTATCAATTGATTCTCGATCGCCGCCTCGGCAATTATCAGGTGCCAGCCGGCTGGGCCATCTTCGCGGCCGGAAATCGTCAGGGCGATCGCGGTGTCACTTATGCCATGCCTGCACCACTGGCGAATCGCTTCTCACATTACGAAATCGACCTCAACCTCGATGACTGGGTTGCCTGGGCCTATAAAAATGGCATTGATGATCGCATTATCGGGTTTCTGCGTTTCCGTCCCGAATTGTTATTCGATTTCGATCCGGCGCATAACCCGGTTGCTTTTCCGTCGCCGCGCTCATGGGAATTCGCCCACCGTGCACTACAAAAATTTATCGACTTGCCCAATCTGCTGCTTGGCTCACTACAAGCCTGCGTCGGCCCGGCGGCAGGAATTGAATGTCATGCCTTTATCGAAAGCCTCGACCAAATGCCCGATCTCGATAAAATCCTGTCCGGTGAAGACATCAAGGCGCCCGATGAAATTGACCTGCAATACGCCGTCGCCTCGGCGTTGGTTGGTCGTGCCATCCGTGCGCAAGGCAGTGACGATGCCAACCGCGTGTATGGCAATATCCTGAAATATGCCGGTTGCTTTCCACAGCGAGAAATGGGTGTGATGCTGGTGTCGGATATGCATCGCGCCATCGGTAATGACCTGTTCGAGGTCGAAGCCTTTGCCGACTGGGCCGATTCCATCGCCGATCTGATTCTGTATTGATGTCCGACGCGCCCGATTTAACCGAGATCGAAAACAAACTCAGTGCCGCACGCACCCGGTTGATTCTGGACAAACCCTTTCTCGGCGCGCTGGTGTTGCGTCTGCCGATGCAGGCGGCCGACCCGAGTTGGTGCGTGACCACCGCCACCGACGCGCGAAAATTCTATTACAACCCGGAATACATCGCCGAATTACGCAGCGAAGAAGCACAATTCGTGCTGGCGCATGAAGCCCTGCATTGTGCGCTGTCTCATTTCGCGCGGCGCGAGCACCGGGTCAAACATCGTTGGGACATCGCCTGCGATTACGCCATCAACCCGATTCTCAATGACGAAGGGCTAAAACCACCGCCTGGTTCACTGATGATGCGTGAATACCGCGGCATGACGGCGGAAGAAATCTACCCGATGATCGAGGACAACGATATGTCGGAAACCCTCGACCAGCATCTTTACGACAAGCAGGATGAAGCCGAGGGCGGGCAGGAACAGCAGCAAAACCCGCTGGAAAATTCTCCGCAGAAATCCAGTGGAGATGGCAGCGGGCAGGCGCAGACCGAACCGAAATCGGGTTCACAGAGCGACGGCAGCTCCAAGCAACAACAACAAACCGCCGATGGCAGTGGTCAGGCAAGACCTGAAACCGGCGCCGAAACACAAGCTGAAGCTGTTCAGCAAGAGGCACCGCCACCGCTGAGTGAAACTGAAAAAGACGACTTGCACGTGCAATGGCAACAGCGTCTGGCAGGAGCCGCACAACAGGCACAGCAGGCAGGCAAGCTCGGCGAAGGCATGGCGCGGATGATCGATTTCTTTTTGCAGCCGACCCTGCCGTGGCGGGTATTGCTGGCCAGATATATGAACAGCATCGCGCGCGACGATTACAGCTACACCCGGCCATCCAGCCGCCGAGGCGATCCAGCGATTTACCCGAGCCTGCGCAGTGCGCAAATGAATGTCGTGCTGGCACTCGATGTCAGCGGATCGGTACAGCAGCAGGAACTCAATGAATTTGTCGCCGAAATCGATTCGCTGAAATCACAGGTGCGTGCGCGGGTGACGTTTTTGACCTGCGATGCCAAAATCACCGGCGACAGTCCGTGGATATTCGAAGCCTGGGAACATTGCCAGTTGCCGCAGCGCATCATCGGCGGCGGTGCGACCGACTTCAATCCGGTGTTCGACTGGGTCGAGCACAATGATATTCGCCCGGACTTGCTGGTGTATTTCACCGATGCAGAAGGCAAATTTCCGCCTGCCGAACCGCCGTATCCGGTCATCTGGCTGGTCAAGGGTAAAAAGCCGGTGCTCTGGGGACAGCGCATCCAGTTAAACTGATACTCCGGAGCAACGATCATGGTCAACCGCCTCAATCAACAACAGATAGACGAAGCCCTGCAAAACCTCAATGCCGAAGCGGAGCAACCCTGGCGTGTGCAATCCGCGCAATTGTTTAAAGATTTTCAATTCCGCGATTTCCGCCAGGCATTCGGTTTTATTAGCCAGCTAGCGTTGCTGGCCGAGCAGCAAAACCATCATCCGCGCTGGTGCAATGAATACCGCAAAGTAGAAGTCAGCATGACCACACATGAAGTGGACGGGCTCAGCGAGCGCGATTTCAAGCTGGCGCAAGCGATCGAAACCATCCTTTCATGAAACGAATGTCCCTATCCAACGAAGACAACCTGAGACTCAACGTCCTGCTGGCGCAAGACTTGAAGGCCGTGCGCATCGACGAATCGAAGATGATCGTGTACGCGCTGTCGAGTCGTGGCGATGCCAAGGTGCAGCTCAATCCGACCTGCAAGGATGACAAATACATCCGCCTGGTCAAGGAATTGCTGAGCAACAAGATCATGGGTTCGCCCGGCGGTTACCCGGTGTATATCAAACGCTGGACCCGGATGGGGCAAGACCGGCAGGAAGAAAGTCTGGCTCAGCTGCTGCTGCTCGGAGAGCCGGAAGCGGTGGTGGCAGTGGTGCATGCACCGGTGATTACGCCGGAAATCGCCCGCCATGCCTGGTGGGCGTATCCATCGTCTGAAAATGCCCGCCGATTGCTGGAAAAAAAGGCGATTGCAGAGTCCGATCTGGCGCGCGAACTGGCTGAATTTCTACTCGAATTCCTGCCATTTGAAGTCGAACACAAAGACATGATTGACTCAGTGCGGTTGTGCCTGCAACCCGGTCTGCTCAAGCCCGAAGAAATCGACGACCTGTGGAAACGCGCGCGGCGCAAGCAAAGCCTGTATGTCGGATTCCTGCACAGTCAGCCGGATGACTTGCCGGAAACCGCGACTGTGCATCCCGGTTATGCCGAGAGCGAAACCACGCTGCAAACGCTGGCGGAGCAGGGCAATGTCTATGCTCGGCAATTACTGCGTTATCTGTCCGCACCTGGGCAAGCCTATCTGCAAACCGTGATTCGTGTACTCGACAAGGCCGCCAGCCAGGACACCATCGTGTCGATGTTTCTGGCATTCGAGCAATACAACGTCAGCCTGCCTGTCGCCGAGACCCGCCAACGCGACATCCAGCAAGCCGAGCAATTCGCCACCTGCTGGCTTAGCGCGAAAGATGATCTCGACTTGCAAGCCTGCCTGCAAGCCTGTCCGCGGCTGCGCGAACAGATCCGCGCCATGCTGGTGATTGCGCAACTCGGCGAAATCACCCTGTTCCCGATCTTCGGCCTGACCGATGCCCTCGGCAGTGTCATGCGCAAAAAACTCAAACCGCTGACCGACCCGCTGCGCGTGCATTTGAAGATGTTGATGGCTTGAGATTCTGGAATGGGGGAGTAGTATTTACTCCACAACAAGCCGACGGATAAATGATGGCTGAACCACCGAAAGAAGAATCAGAAGAAGGTCTTGATCAACCTAAGAAGCAAGAACCTTCCAAGAATTCAAGGAATACAAGTACCTCAATGAATGCTAGGAAAGGTGGTCTTGATTTAGAGGGGCGAAAGAATGCTTCACGCTCAATTGACCCCAATCAAAATGACTCTTTTGCTAAGCAGAAAGTCCAAAGCAAACAGACATTCAACATCGACTCGGAATTAGATAAAGCTGAAAAAAAGATCGATCCCGAGATGGAGACATCACTCAAGGACAATCGGGGACTTGAAGATGAAATCGAGAAACGCCTTTACCAGCTAAACGAGTTATCTGGAGACGATGTCATCGATCGTATCCGCCTGCTTATTGCCAGAAATTCTCTCAGAGCTTTCCCCGCTGCAGTCTTTGAACTCTCTCTAAAACAGCCCGAAAATTCATCAGCTTATCAGTTACTTGTTGCCTGGGATATCCTGCTGACAGCCTGGCAGCGTGAGTTATCAGTTGAGGATTCTGATCGAATTTCATTTCTCGCTAAAGCACAAAATAGCATTCCTGATTCTGCGCCTGGCTTGAGTATCATCATCACAACTGCACAATTCATCGATATGATGAAAATGAAATCAGACCCCGTGATACTGGCGAGCAAAAATTTTAGCCAGGGGTTGCTGGCGGCCAGCAACTCTTTTTTTATAGATTCAGAAGAGTACCGCGCCTCTAAAGAGGCCCAGCAGGCAATGTTCGATGCGGTACAAAAAGATATCGAAGCTCTTTTACAGAACACTGCGGATTGGCATTACTTACGCCTCACTCCGATCTGGTACGATTTATTACCGACTCAGGACAATCTGCTCTCTCTACTTGAAAAACGAATAGAAGCGCTGGCCACAAATCAAAGTGCAAGTATTTCCACATTGCTGAAGAAAATTTTTCGGGATTATCGTCTCATACTCACCGGTGATAAAGAGGAAGAGGATCAGAAAAGCGTACTCGTCATCGACAGTGCAGATGAAAAACCGCAGGCGGATAAGCCTTCAAACGTCGATTATCTTGGACGAGATCAATTGGTCGAAGCACTGGCTCCGCGCCTGTCAGTCAAGGGAGATGGCGAAAGCGATCACATGACGATCGGTTTGCTCGGAGATTGGGGGATAGGCAAATCTTCTGTCATTGAACAATTGAAGGTCAAGCTTGATGAAATTGAAGATGCTGAATATCTTTTTGGAACATTCAATGCCTGGGCATATGAGCATACCGACAGCTTACAGGCAGGTATCGCACATGAAGTGATTTCTGCATTAACTTCTTCTGTATCCGGATGGAGTAAGTTGAAGCATTTCTTGTACAAGGTTGGTATAACCTGGCGTTATGCCATCAGGTTTCATGGTGTAGCTATCTTGAAAAGCCTGATCCTTTTCCTGTTGACCGCTGGCGGTGCTTATTATTTATACCTGATAGACTATTTAATTGTTAGCGGCATACTCGGTGCAGGTTCTTTAGGGCTTCTGTGGCTTGTCATCAAAAACCTCAAGGAAGCAGGTGCATTGCCGCTGGCTAAACAGCTCAAAACCTATCTCAAGTTACCCAGTTACAAGAAGTACCTTGGAACCATTCCGGCAATGCAAAAGGATATTCATGCGCTGTGTGATATTTGTCTGGGTAAGGTATCGCCCGGTTTCAACCGACGTCTGGTATTTTTTGTCGATGATCTTGATCGATGTGGCGTTAATGGCATCGTCAAAACGTTCGAGGCGGTGAGGTTGGTGCTGGATATACCCTGGGTGACCGTAGTGATTGCGATGGATCAGCGCATCGCGCTTCCAGCGCTGGCCTGCCATTATAAAACCCTGTCTGAGTTTCACCAACGTGACCCAATGAGTATCGCGCGCGATTATCTGGCCAAGGTTATCCATTTACCGATCCGTCTTGCAGCTCCAGACAAGTTGTTTGTCGCCCGCTATCTCGCACATATTTGGAAAGATGACACGTTTCTTGAGAAGGTTATGAAATCGCCGGAGGATGATACTGGAACGGTAGAATCAGGTCCGCACGAAATAAATAATGGCGTTACTCCAGAAGAATCAGAAGGTTTCGCATTTGACGTTTCACCGGAGATCATGGAGTCGATTGTGCAGGATGTGAAAGCCTTTAATATAAATGCCGAGATGCAATCTATCCGTGACGATGGAGAGCCCGATACGGAAATAGCGCATGGCTTTGGAGATGATCAGAAATTATTTTTTTATCGCTGGCTTTTGAAATTCAATTTGCGTAATCCCCGGCAGATCAAGCGACTCTATAACAGTTACAACCTATTATGGTCGATATATCAAACACAATGGAAGCAAGACGAAATACACTGGCAACCCAACATGCTGGGTTTGTTACTACTCGAATCGATCAACCAGCATGTTCCATTCGATGCGGATCATGATTTACGAGAAAATTATCGGCAATCCCTGTTTGCTTCGACCGAGAATAACGACAATGTCATCATTTCCAGCGTCGATTCAAGCGATATCACAGATGCCAGACTTCAAATAACTGACTATCAGCAACAACAACGGGTAAATTTGTTGAGTCGGCTCGAACCATTTGTGCTGCCGGCAGTTCGCCTGTCCCGTTAAAGATATCTAGTAGCCTCAAGCCCGGCAGGTAGATAATTTCTATCCGTCCCTATAAAACTTATATATAATGATCTGCTAATATTTAATCGAGTTGAGCGGGTTGCGGCCAATGAATTACCTTCCGATATTTTATGATTTGAAAGATAAGCTCTGCTCCGTGGTCGGCGCCGGCGGCATTGCCGCTCGCAAGGCTGATTTGCTGTTGTCAGCGGGTGCCCGGGTTCGTGTGATTTCACCGATCCTGGGCGGTGAAATGTCTCGATTCAACGATGAAGGTAAAATCGACTGGGCCGAGCGTACCTTTCAGCCCGGTGATCTGTCGGATGCCTTTGTCGTAATCGCGGCCACCAGTGATAAAAAGGTCAATGAAGCTGTCGCTGCCGAAGCACTTGCATTGAAAATCCCCTGTAATGTGGTCGACAACCCGCAGCTTTGCAGTTTTATCATGCCGTCTATCATTAACCGTGACCCGGTACAGATCGCGGTTTCGACCGGCGGTTCTTCACCGGTGCTGGCACGTTTGATTCGCACCAATCTCGAAAGTTGCACGCCATCTGCCTATGGCAAACTGGCAGCTCTGGTCGAGAATTATCGCGATGTGGTCAAAAGCACCTTTCCCAAGGTCGAGGAGAGACGCAAATTCTGGGAATCGATTCTCGAAGGACCGGTGGCCGAGCATGTTTTTGCCGGACGTAATGAAGACGCCCGCGTACTGCTGGAAAAGCTGATCGAAGAAGCGGAATCCGACCCCGGGTACAAGGGCGAAGTGTTTCTGGTCGGCGCAGGTCCCGGCGATCCCGATCTGCTGACCTTCCGCGCACTGCGGCTGATGCAAAAAGCCGATGTGATCGTGTATGACCGGCTGGTGTCTGAACCGATCATGGATCTGGTGCGCCGGGATGCCGAACGCATCTATGCCGGCAAGGAACGCTCCAACCATGCCATCCCGCAGGAAAACATCAATCAGCTGCTGGTGCGACTGGCGAAAGAGGGCAAGCGGGTATTACGCCTGAAAGGCGGCGATAATTTCATTTTCGGTCGTGGCGGTGAAGAAATTGCCGAGCTGATCGATGAAGATATTCCGTTTCAAGTAGTGCCAGGCATCACGGCGGCTTCGGGTTGTACGACTTACGCCGGTATCCCGCTGACCCATCGTGATTATGCGCAGGCTTGCATCTTTGTCACCGGTCACCTCAAGGATGGTAGCACCGATCTGAACTGGGATATGTTGTCGCACGCGCATCAAACCGTGGTGTTTTACATGGGCCTGAACAATGTCGGGGCAATCTGTGAAGAACTGAAAAAGCATGGCCGCGATGCCAGCACCCCGGCCGCGCTGATCGAAAAAGGCACCACGCCGGACCAGCGCGTTTTTATCGGTGATCTCGACACACTGGCGGATCTGGTCAGACAAAACAATGTAACTGCACCGACCTTGATTGTGGTCGGCGAAGTGGTCGAATTGCACAAAAAGCTGCACTGGTTCAAACCCGGCGAAGAGATCAAATAATGGCTGTGATCAATATAATGGCGTTACGCCATAGTGCTTTCTACGCGCCACTGCTGATGACCATTCAGGGTGGATATCTGAAAAAGCTCGGGCTCGAAGCGAATTACACGCTGTCCACGCCAGATAACCCGATTGATCAAAACCTGCTTGCGGGTACTGCGCACTGTTCACAATCGGCGCCTGCAGTCAGTTTTGCCGCGCTCGAGCAAGGGCAGACACTGGAAATTTTCCACTTCGCCGCGATCAACCAGCGCGACGGTTTTTATCTGACCGCACGCGAACCGATGCCAGACTTCCAGTGGAGCGATCTGGAAGGTCAGCCGGTACTGGTCGATCATTTATTCCAGCCACATGCCACGTTGCGCTATGCGATGCATCTGAACGGCGCTGACTTTGACCAGATGCAAATCATCGATGCGGGTAATGTCGATCAGATGGATGCAGCGTTTCGTGCAGGTCAGGGCGCTTTCGTGCATCAGCAAGGTCCGGCGCCGCAGCAACTGGAAAAAGATGGCATCGGCCATTGCGTTGCCTCGATCGGTGAAACTCTCGGTCCGATCGCTTTCAGCAGCCTGTGCGCTACTCGTGAATGGCTGCAAACCGATATGGCGCAGGATTTCATGGGAGCCTATCAACAGGCAATGACGGATATGATTTCGATGGAAGCGGTCGCAATTGCCCGCACCATTCACCCGATGTTACCGAATATCGATCTGGATGTGCTCGAGAAAACACTGGCCGATTATAAAAAGCTCGAAACATGGAGTGAAGATATATCCATAAATTCAGAGGCTTATAACAATTTATTAAAGGTATTTCTGCATAGCGGATATATTACGCGAAGTTATCCGATGGAAAGTTGCATCCAGCCTGTACAAGCCCTCGCTTAGCGTCATGAAACAGGCTGACAGCCTGTTTTGCAAGCACCTTTGTAAAGGCGGAAATTTGCGCCAAGCCAACTCCCGAACCGGGATTTCTGTCGCCGGCCGGGTTCTTTTCCTGGGATAATACCGGTTGACTCGTATGTCCAGATATTCACGATCTGGCTAGCGGACAGAATTTTTCAGATCGATGGTTTCGAATCATCGGCAGTAGACAGCTTCTTGAGTCCGGATTCTGCGATGTATCGAGCTGGTGTAGCGTGGACCGCTGATCAGGTTATTCGTCGAATGATTGGTGTAAATCGTGCAGGTTCCTGGAGAAGGTCATGACCATCGCGGCTGCTGGCATGTGCTCTCAAGCAGCTTATTTATATTAGCATTCGTTAATATATTTCTGTAAAATCCGCGCCTCTTTTCTGAAGGCGTTTTCTGTATGTTTCCACTGACCTGTCCGGGCAAAACCTGTATTAAAAATGATGTACTTTCCGGCCTGACTGTGGCGCTGGCGCTGGTGCCCGAAGCGGTCGCATTTGCCTTTGTCGCCGGGGTCGACCCGCTGGTCGGGTTGTATGGCGCTTTCATGATGGGCATTATCACTGCTTTGGTGGGAGGGCGACCTGGCATGATCTCCGGTGCGACCGGGGCGATGGCGGTGGTGATGGTGTCGCTGGTGTCGACCCACGGTGTCGAATATCTGTTCGCCGCATTGGTGCTGACCGGAATCATTCAGGTATCCGCCGGGGTATTGCGGCTGGGCAAGTTCATTCAGCTGGTGCCTTTTCCGGTCATGCTGGGTTTTGTGAATGGTCTGGCTATCGTCATCTTTCTCGCCCAACTCAAGCAATTTCAGGTCATCAACGAGCAGGGACAACTGGAATGGATGACCGGCACCCCACTGTATGTGATGCTCGGGCTGGTCGTCTTGACGATGTTGATTATCCAATACCTGCCACGCCTGACCACGGCCGTACCGGCTTCTCTGGCCGCGATCATAATCGTAACGCTGCTGGTTCTTGGCCTCGATCTGGATACACGATCAGTGGTTGACGTGCTGCGTAACATGGCCGATGACCCGGCCGCCACCATTGCCGGCGGCTTTCCGAGTTTGCATATTCCGCAAATTCCCCTGAGCTGGGAAACGCTGGAGATTATTTTGCCCTACAGCCTGATTCTGGCCGGTGTCGGCTTGATCGAATCCTTGCTGACGCTGAACCTGATCGATGAAATTACCGAGACGCGCGGTCACAACAATCGTGAATGCGTCGGTCAGGGCGTGGCCAATACGGTCAATGGATTCTTCGGCGGCATGGGCGGTTGCGCGATGATCGGGCAATCGTTGATCAATATCAATTCCGGCGGGCGAGGACGGCTGTCGGGCATCGCCGCAGCGTTGTTTTTGCTGATGTTCATTGTGTTCGCCTCTGGGTTGATCGAAATGATCCCGGTAGCCGCACTGGTGGGCGTCATGTTCGTGGTCGTCATCGCGACCTTCGAATGGGCAACATTCAAGATGATCGGCAAAGTACCGCTGGCTGATATCCTGATCTCGATCTCGGTGGCGGCAATTACCGTGGCGGCCGATTTGGCGATTGCGGTACTGATCGGGGTGATTCTGTCGGCGCTGGTGTTCGCCTGGGAACATGCCAAACAGATGACTGCAAAATCCTATATCGATGAAAACGGGGTCAAGGTCTATGAATTGAGTGGCCCGTTGTTTTTCGGTTCGGTGCATGCGTTTAATCAATTATTCGATCCGAAAAATGATCCGGATGAAGTGGTCATCGATTTTTACGATTCCCGCGTGGCCGATCATTCTGGCATTGAAGCGATCGATAATCTGGCCGAGCGTTACCAGAAATACGGTAAGAAATTACATCTCAAGCACTTGAGTCCGGAATGTCGAAAATTGCTGGAAACGGCCGGTTCACTGGTCGAAGTGAATAAACTGGAAGATCCAACCTACCATGTCGCGGATGACCGGCTGGATAATTGATACAAAAACCTTTGTGGCTGGATGCCAATGACCTGAAGGCGCGGCCAATGGTATGATTCAGGGAATTATTTTTTGAATCATGTTCGATGTCTCACACTTATCGCTTGTTGTTTGACTGCGCCGACCAGATCGGCCTGGTTTCTGAAGTTACCGGTTTTATATCGCTGCTATCTGGCTGGATCACCGAGTCTTCGCATCACTCCGAAGAAGCCAATAACTGGTTTTACTCCCGCATCGAAATCAAGGCGGATTCCCTGCCGTTCGATATCGATGGTTTCCGCCAATCCTTCCAGCCGCTGGCTGATAAATTTTCGATGAACTGGCGCATTGTCGATAGTGCCGAACCGAAAAAGGTCGCACTGTTTGCCAGCAAGGCTTCGCATTGTCTGTCCGACTTGCTGGATCGCTGGCGCAGCGGAGATTTACCTTGTGATATTCGTTGCGTGATCGCCAATCATGAAACCCTGCGCCGTCAGGTGGAGTGTTGCGATATTCCTTTTTACTACGTGCCGGTCGAACCCGGCTACAAGGCGGAAGCGTTCGGTACAATGCAAGACATTATCGCTCAGTTCGAAATCGATACCATGGTGCTGGCACGTTATATGCAGATATTGCCGGAGGATTTCTGTAGGCGCTACGCGCAGCAGATTCTCAATATCCATCACAGTTTTTTGCCGTCTTTCATCGGGGCAAAACCTTATCATCAGGCATTCGAGCGCGGGGTCAAACTGATCGGTGCGACCTGTCATTATGTGACGGATGATCTCGACCAGGGACCGATCATCGAGCAGGGCATACAGCGGGTCAATCATACCGATCAGGTGGAAGATCTGGTTCGCATCGGCAAGGATATCGAAAAACAGGTGCTGGCGGCCGGACTGCGCTTTCATCTGGAAGACCGCATCATGGTCGACGCCAACAAAACCATCATCTTTTGACTTGATCCAGCGCATTCCCTGCGGCATTTGCTTGCGCTAGATTAGGTTAAAAAAAAAAGGAGGATGCTATGACTGAGACCCGCAAGTCCGCACAAGATTTACAAACCCGCCAGCATGAAGCCCGCCGCATCCAGCATTTTCTGATCAAGGTTGGCCTGGCCTATGTCGGCATCTCGATCGCTTTGTTTTTTATGTTTTCCGCCATGCTTCGCGAACATGCCTACGAAGATATGTCACGTGATGAAGTGAGCCAGATTTCGCAAATGGTGTTCGAAACCATGTACATCCAGATGCTCAATGGTCAAAAACGTGATGGCATCGAAGCAGCTGCGAGGCGCATGATGAAAACCGGCCAGGGCATGCAGATTTCGATTATTCGAGGTGAACTGGTTGATGCCTTGTTCGGAGAGTCAAAGATCGACAAGATGCGTCGCATCAATGATTTGGCTATTTTTGATGTATTCAAAAATGGCCAGGAAAGCATGACGCACACGGATCAGCACATGCGTTTTCTCTATCCGGCCAAATTCCGTGAAGTTTGCCAACAATGCCATACCAATTCCCGACCCGGTCTAGTCGCCGGCGTGGTTGAAATCATTTACCCGATCCGTGATTTAAAGGTTTCAACGGATTATGTAAATACCCTGATGATGATTTACTTTTCGGTCAGTTTTATCGTGTTGATTATTTTTCTCAGCCTGAGTTATCGCCGCTCTTAAAACCATAGCTTATTATCTAATGCCTGAATCGGCTATCGCCCCCTCCGGCTGCGGCTTACAATCGGTCTTCATCAAGCATTTCAATCAAGCATTTCAATCAAGGAGACAAGCATGCGAAAAAATTTCACCACATCCATCTTCCTCGGGGCCGTTTTACTGACTGCTGGCGCCGCGCAGGCGAAAACGCTGGTTTACTGTTCGGAAGCCAGCCCGGAAGGATTTAACCCGTCGTTATACACTTCCGGTACCACTTTTGATGCCAGCTCCCGGGCGATGTTTGATTCGCTGGTCGGATTCGAGCGCGGCACTACCCAGGTTGTCCCCGGGCTTGCCGAATCCTGGGAAATTTCCGGCGACGGCAAGACCTATACCTTTCATCTGCGCAAAGGGGTCAAATTTCACCGCACCAAAAACTTTACTCCGAGCCGTGACTTCAACGCCAACGATGTGCTCTACAGCTTCAACCGACAATGGATGGCCGATCATCCCGACCATAAATTATCCGGTGGCTCCTACGAATACTTTAATGGCATGGATATGCCCAAGCTGCTGAAGGATATCCGCAAGGTAGATGACTATACCGTGGTGTTTGAGCTGAATCAGCCGGAAGCCCCCTTTATTGCCAATATGGCAATGGATTTTGCCTCGATTCTATCAGCCGAATATGCCAAAAAAATGCGCAAAGCCGGCACACCGGAAAAAATTGATTTAAGTCCGGTTGGCACCGGACCGTTTCAACTGGTGCATTACCAGAAGGATGCGGTGATCCGCTATAAGGCCAATCCCGATTACTGGGCCGGCAAGGCCGCGATCGACAAACTGATTTTTTCGATTACCCCCGATGCCTCGGTGCGCTACGCCAAGCTCAAGGCTGGCGAGTGTCACATCATGCCGTATCCGAACCCGGCCGATATAGCGCAGATGAAAAAAGACCCGGCGATTAAAATGATGGACCAGGAAGGCTTGAACGTCGGTTATCTGGCCTGGAATACGCAGAAAAAACCACTGACCGATGTGCGTGTGCGTAAAGCCCTGAATATGGCGATCAACAAGGCTGCCATTATCGATGCGATTTATCTCGGTGCCGGTGTTGCGGCGAAGAACCCGATTCCACCGACCATGTGGTCTTACAATGATGCAATAAAAGATGACCCCTATGATCCGGCTGCCTCTCGTGCCTTGCTGGCCGAGGCGGGTTACCCGAATGGTTTTGAAATGGACTTGTGGGCGATGCCGGTGCAACGGCCCTATAATCCGAACGCTCGTCGCATGGCGGAAATGATGCAGGCCGATCTGGCCAAGGTCGGGGTCAAAGCCAAGATCGTAACTTACGAATGGGGCGAGTATCTCAAACGCACCAAAAACGGCGAGCATATGTCGACACTGCTCGGCTGGACCGGTGATAACGGCGACCCCGACAACTTTCTCTATGTGTTGCTCAGTTGTGCGGCTTCCACCGGCGCCAATCGTGCACGTTGGTGTTATGAACCATTCGATGATTTGCTGAAAAAAGCCAAATTGACTACCGATATCGGCGAACGCACGAAGCTCTACAAGCAGGCACAGGTAATCTTCAAGCAGCAGGCGCCGTGGTTTACCATCGCACATTCCAAGGTTTTCATGCCGATGAGCAAGCGGGTCGTCAATTACAAGATCGATCCTTTTGGCGGCCATGTCTTTTATGGCGTTGACCTGAAATAAGCACCGGCCGCCATCGCTGTCCGGACTCCGGCGGATATCGCCGGGGTTCGGTTTTTGTTTCCTTTTTATGAGGACAACCCCATGAACGATGCAAGTAAACAGCACGGCGCTTTCAGCTGGTCTGAATTGTTGACCAGTAATGTTGATCAAGCGCTGGATTTCTACTGCCAGGTGATCGGCTGGGAAGTCGAAAAAATGGATATGCCAAACGGCGCTTATTACGTGCTCAAGACCGATGGCAACCCGGTCGGTGGCGTCATGCAAAAGACCGAGGAAATGGGCGACATGCCGGATAGCTGGGGCAGTTATATCACCGTCGATGATGTCGATGAAACGGTGGACAAGGCGGTCGCAGCCGGAGCCAACGTGCTGTATCCTGCGATGGATATACCCGAAGTCGGCCGTATGTGCGCCTTCATGGATCCCGGTGGCGCGATGATTTCTGTCATCAAGTATGAAGAAATGGCATAGCAGCTCCATGTTTGAACAACAGCAGTAACCCGGTAACAAGACTGATCGTAGTATGCTGCGTTTTCTGCTGACCCGTATTTCGCTGATCATCCCGACCTTTATCGGGGTGACGCTGCTGAGCTTTTCACTGATTCGGCTGGTACCGGGCGACCCGATCGAATTACTCGCCGGCGAGCGCGGGCTGGATCCGGCTCGCCATGCCGCCTTGCGCGCGCAGCTGGGGCTGGACCAGCCCTTGCTGCAGCAATACTGGCTGTATATTCAGCAAGTTTTGCAGGGCGACCTAGGCGTTTCCATCGTCACCAAAACCCCGGTGATGGATGAATTTCTGACCCTGTTTCCGGCTACCATTGAGTTGTCACTATTCGCCATTGCGCTGGCGGTATTGATCGGCTTGCCAGTGGGCATGCTGGCGGCGGTCAAACGTGGATCGTTATTCGATTACAGCAGCATGGGTTTATCATTGGTTGGTTATTCGATGCCGATCTTCTGGTGGGCTTTGCTGCTGATCCTGTTTTTTTCCGTCAATCTCGGCTGGACACCAGTGTCCGGGCGCATCTCGGTACTGTATTACATTGAACCGGTGACCGGATTTTTGCTGATCGACAGCCTGCTGTCGGATGAAAGCGGTGCTTTTCGCTCGGCATTGAGCCATCTGATTCTGCCGGCAATCGCACTCGGCACTATTCCGCTTGCAGTGATAGCGCGGATGACCCGATCGTCGATGCTGGAAGTATTGCAGGCGGATTATATTCGCACCGCTCGTGCCAAGGGGCTGGCCAGTTGGCGCGTCATCATCATTCATGCCCTGCGCAATGCCTTGATTCCAGTGGTGACCGTGATTGGTTTACAGGTTGGAGTACTGTTTGCCGGAGCAATACTGACCGAAACCATTTTCGCCTGGCCGGGTATCGGTAAGTGGCTGATCGAATCGGTGCAGCGGCGAGATTATCCGGTGTTGCAGGGTGGGGTGTTGCTGATCGCCAGCATGGTAATGCTGATCAACCTGGGCGTTGACTTGCTGTATGGTCTGATCAACCCGAGGATCAGTCGTTAATATGTCCAGTCATTCCGCACAATCGAAGATAGTCGAAGCGGTGTCTGCCGAGCCGCATCCGCTGCAGGAAATCTGGCAGGCTTTCCGGCGCAATCGCGGTGCTCTGGCCGGTCTGGTGATTATTGTATTGATCGCACTGACCGCCATCTTCGCCGATACACTGGCGCCGCACCCGCAAGCCGAACAATATCGCGATGCCTTTTTGCTGCCGCCCGCCTGGGTCGAGGG
Organism: Gammaproteobacteria bacterium; assembly: GCA_024763505.1. GTDB lineage: Bacteria > Pseudomonadota > Gammaproteobacteria > JACNJF01. Next base: position 15,344 of record JANTFI010000014.1, on the reverse strand, counting down.
CGGTTCTACGCGTTTTATTCTGGGTACGGATGATATTGGCCGCGACATCCTGTCTCGAATCATTCAGGGAGCGCGTGTCTCGCTCTCGACCGGCGCGATGGTGGTGGTTTCCTCGTTGCTGCTGGGAATCGTACTGGGGTTGATTTCGGCATTCAACCGGGGCCTGGTCGATATCGCCATCATGCGATTGATGGATATCATGCTGGCGCTGCCGAGTCTGTTACTGGCAATCGTGATTGTGGCGATTTTGGGCCCCAGTCTGGTCAATGCCGCGCTGGCGGTGGTGATCGTGCAATTACCGCATTTCGTTCGGCTGACCCGGGCCGCTGCACTGGCGGAACTGGGCAAGGATTATGTCACCGCTTCTCGGGTCAGCGGAGCCGGTTTGCTACGACTGATGTGGATTACCGTGTTGCCGAATTGTCTGGCCCCGCTGATCGTACAGGCCACGCTCGGTTTTTCTTCCGCCATTCTTGACCTTGCTGCGCTCGGCTTTCTCGGCATGGGGGCGCAACCGCCGACACCGGAGTGGGGCACGATGCTGTCGAGCGCGCTGCAATTCATCCAGCGGGCCTGGTGGGTGGTGACCTTTCCGGGGCTGGCGATTTTGATCGTGGTACTGGCTTTCAATCTGATGGGCGATGGTTTGCGTGATGCGCTCGACCCGAAGCTGAAGGAAGGCTGAGCCGTGTTACTCGATATCCGCAATTTGACGGTTACATTTGGCCCGCACAGAGCAGTGGATGATCTGTCGCTGTCGTTGCAGGCCGGTGAAGTGCTCGGCGTGGTAGGCGAATCTGGATCGGGCAAGAGCGTCGCCATGCTCGCCCTGATGGGTTTAATTTCGTATCCGGGTAATATACGCGCGCAGCAGTTGGCGTTTGATGGGCAGGATATGTTAACGCTTTCTGAACGGCAGCGCCGTCAGATCATCGGCAAGGATATCGCGATGATCTTTCAGGAGCCGATGACCAGTCTCAACCCCTGTTACAGCGCCGGATATCAAGTGATCGAGGCGTTGCGGGTACATCAAGGTGGCAGCCGCAAGGAATTACGAGAGCAGGCCGAGCATTTGCTCGATCAGGTTGGCATTCCCGACCCGAAGCGGCGTATGAAATCCTTCCCGCATCAATTGTCCGGCGGCATGAACCAGCGGGTGATGATCGCGATGGCGATCGCCTGTAACCCGCGGCTGCTGATCGCCGATGAACCGACCACGGCGCTGGATGTGACCATACAGGCGCAGATTCTCGATTTGTTACTCGAGTTGCAACAACAGCGCGGCATGGCGCTGATTCTGATCAGTCACGATATGGGCGTAATCGCGGAAACTTCGCGCAAGGTCAATGTCATGTATGCCGGGCAAAAAGTCGAATCGCGTCTGGCCGACAGTTTGTTTCGGCAACCACGGCATCCCTATACGCGTGCCCTGTTGGAAGCCCTGCCAGAACGCAGCCGGGGCAAACGGCGATTGCCGACGATCGCCGGCGTCGTGCCCGGTGCCTATGACCGGATCGAGGGTTGCCTGTTTCATCCGCGTTGTGATCGGGCTCAGCCCCGCTGTACCGAACAACAGCCTGCCTGGGACGATGAGTTGTCAGTACGCTGTTTTTATCCGGAGTCGGCCGATGTCTGACTCAGATATGATTGTCGCCCGTGCGGAGGATTTAACCCGGCACTACCGGGTCAAGCCGGGGCCGTTTCAGTCGGCTGTGCCGCTGAAGGCGCTCGATGGAGTCAGCTTTGAACTAAAGGCTGGTAAAACGCTGGCTGTGGTAGGCGAGTCTGGTTGCGGGAAATCGACGCTTGGCCGATTGCTGACGCTGATCGAACCGGCCACCGCAGGGCAATTGGAGCTGGCCGGAAAAACGGTCGAAACCACGGATCCACGCAAAATCCGGCCTTTTCGAAAAAACGTGCAAATGGTTTTTCAGGATCCCTATGGCTCGCTCAACCCGCGCAAGCAAGTGTCGGCAATTCTGGCCGAGCCGCTCAAAATCAATACCAAGCTTTCCACCAGCAAGATTCAACAAGCGGTGATCGCGATGCTGGAAAAAGTCGGGCTGCGCGCGCAGCATGCCCGGCGCTATCCACATATGTTCTCCGGCGGGCAGCGTCAGCGTATCGCGATCGCGCGTGCTTTGATGCTCAAGCCTGCGCTGGTGGTCGCCGATGAGCCAGTGTCTGCCCTGGATATTTCCATTCAGGCACAAGTGCTGAATTTATTAATGGATCTGCAGGATGAATTGCACACCGCCTATGTCTTTATCTCGCATGGTCTGGGGGTGGTGGAACATATCGCCGATGACGTACTGGTGATGTATCTCGGCAAGGCAGTAGAGCAGGGCAGCAAGCAGGCGATCTTCGATCATCCGCTGCATCCCTATACTCGGGCGCTGCTCGCCAGTACGCCGTTTGTCGACCCGGACAGGCGTCGACAGCGCATCGTGTTGCAGGGTGAATTGCCTTCACCATTACGACCGCCAAGCGGCTGTGCCTTTCATCAGCGCTGCCCGCAGGCAATGCCGCACTGCGCGCAACAGCAACCTTCATTGATCCCGGTGCAAGGTCGTCAGGTCGCCTGTTTTCTATATGAACCGGATTAACGCTGGCTGCCCTTATATTGAAATAACCACGGATAACTTTATTTTCTGAGGATGCATCTTTACTGTGTGTGTCTTGTTCAAGCAGTCGAATAACGGAGAATTTCATGTTGATAGGTGTACCGACCGAAATCAAGAATAACGAATTCCGTGTGGGTCTGACTCCAGCCAGTGTGCGCGAACTGGTGGCGCACGGGCATCAGGTGATTGTGCAAAGCGGATGCGGCCTGAGTATTGGCAAAACCGATGACGATTACCAGCAGGCAGGGGCAGAAATCCGGCCGCAGGCGGCGGATATCTTCGAGCAGGCCGAAATGATCATCAAGGTCAAGGAGCCTCAGTCTGTAGAACGCGCCATGCTGCGACCCGGGCAGGTGCTGTTCACCTATCTGCACCTGGCGCCCGATGTCGATCAAACCAGAGAACTGCTGGCCAGCGATGCGGTTTGCATTGCCTATGAAACCGTGACTTCAGGGCAGGGCGGTTTACCGTTGCTGGCTCCGATGTCAGAAGTAGCCGGCCGTATGTCGATTCAGGCGGCGGCGCATAGCCTGGAAAAGGAAGTCGGCGGCAAGGGGATGCTGCTTGGCGGTGTACCCGGTGTCGCACCGGCATCGGTAGTCATCATCGGCGGTGGGGTGGTCGGTCGGCACGCCGCGGCAATGGCGCTGGGGCTGGGTGCTTCGGTGATCATCATCGATCGTTCCAGCGAAGCACTGAAATCGATCTGGCGTCAGTTTGGTAATGCTGTGAAAACCATTTATTCAACCCGCGATGCGCTGGAATCCCATGTGGTGGCTGCCGATGTAGTGATTGGCAGTGTTCTGATTCCCGGTGCGGCCGCGCCCAAACTGGTCAGCCGGGAAATGATTCGTGAAATGTCGGCTGGTTCGGTGGTGGTCGATGTGGCGATCGATCAGGGGGGCTGCTTCGAGACATCGCATCCGACTACGCATGCCGATCCAACCTTTGTGGTCGATGATGTTCTGCATTACTGTGTGGCCAATATGCCCGGGGCGGTGCCACAGACTTCGACGTTTGCCTTAAATAACGCGACCTTGCCATATGTGCTGGAACTTGCGGACAAGGGTTACCGGCAGGCGTTGACGGATAATCCGCATCTGCGTCACGGTCTGAATGTACATCGCGGTGACTTGACCATTCGTGAAGTGGCCGACGTGCAGGGGCTGGATTCTGTGTCGCAAGAACAGGCGCTGGGGCTGACAACCGCCTGAGCAAGCGGTTGTAATTTAGGCCGCGGCTTACAGACTCAGCCGGCGGGTATTCTGGTCTTGCTGGCTGTTTTCCCAGGCATGGTTGAAAAACTCCAGGCTGGTCTTGACGTGTAACCGGTTTTGCTCGACCACGTTGCCTTCATAACGCTCCGGGTTATTGATCTGCAGGATGGAATGGTCGTCCACGATCAGCCAGCTTTCACGGAAGTGCTGCAATTCATCGGTTTGCGGAATGCGGATTTGCACCGAGGAAGGCAAACGCTGCGCCAGTTCGATCAGGCAATGGCCACTCGCTGCCACTGACCGGGTAGACTGAGCAATGATGCGAATTTCGGCGTTGCGGTGGCTGCGGGCGATTTCCGACAATTTTTGGCAAATAGCCGGCTGATTAAATATCAATGGTTCGAGTTGCTGACTGAAAATGGCGACTTGTGAATGGGCCGATAGGATCAGCCGCTTCGCCGCCTCGGCACACTCGGCCCGGGTGGTCAGGTTTTGAACCTCGGTCTGTTCCATCGCTTGCCTCCTGGGCTTTTCGTATCAGGTTTTGATAAAGGCTGTATCGTCAGCCTTGGCGCGTTCATCACTGGGAAAGTGTCCGGTCACCGTGTACAGGATTTCTTCGGCGATATCGGTGGCCAAATCTCCGATGCGCTCGAGATTGCGTGCAATAAAGGTCAAATGGGTACAGGCGCTGGCGAGCTTACCGTTTTGCGTATTGATGATCAGTAAGTCGGAAAAAATCTTGCTGTACAGTTCATCAATCTGTTCATCCTGTTCACGCACCAACTCGGCCTTTTCGGCATCGTTCTTGATAAAGGCTTCAATCACTTCGCTGATCATGGTCAATACCGCATGCCCCATGTCGATTACCCGCTGCTCTTCTCCGGTGACTTCGAGCTGGTCCAGTGTGGTGGAATGATCGGCGATACTGCTGGCGTAATCGCCGATGCGCTCCAGATCACGAGCGATGCGCAAAGAAGCGATTAGTTGGCGGATATCCCGCGCCACCGGTTGGTAACGGACGATGGCATTGATGATTTGATCGTCGATGATCCGTTCGCTGGCATTGATCAGATCATCGGCGGCCACGGCATCGGAGGCTTGTTCCAGATCTCGATCGATAAATGCCTGCAGGCTGTCTTCCAGTTCCTGACTGACCATTTCAGCCATGATGATGATCTTGTCGTGAACTTGCTGTAAATCCTGATCGAACGATTGGTGAATATGGTTTGGCATGGTTATAACCTCCTGAATGCTCTGGTAGCGTTCATTCTGAGAGATTCAGCGTCATGTGTCTATGCGCTATGTCAGCTTCCATAAAGATATCGGAATCGGCCTCGAAACCGTAACGGCGATAAAATTCGATGGCGCTGATCTGGGCATTGAGCATCAATTGTGCAGTGTCTTGTTGTTGGGCCAGGTCGATAAAATATTGCAGCATACGGCCGCCGACGCCTTGCCCACGATAGTCTTGTCGTACACACATGCGGCCAATATAGTGATTCGGCAACAGTCGAGCCGTACCTACGACATGGCCGTCAGCATCGCAAGCCTTGACGTGCTGGCATTGCGGATCGAGGCCATCGACTTCCAGCGACACCGGTACTTTCTGCTCTTCGACAAAAACTTCGGTGCGCAGCGCGATCAGGGAAGCCTGGTCGCGTGACCAGTCAGCGCGTTGGATGTGGATATCACTCATCGTCAATCACCGGAATCAGGGCGTGCTGATTGATCAATTGCAGCAGCAAGCTGGCATGGGTCGGATCCGGGGTCTGTTCTAATGAATCCAGAGGAAACAATCGCTGCTGGCATAGCCATTGGCAAAAATCGATGTTCTCCGGGCTTTGCGGCAGAGCATGCAATTGTCCATTGGCGTAGAGACGTACCTGTTGTTCATCGGCGTGATAAAAGAATCTTGCGTCCGGGTGTTTCTGCCACAGAAATTGCGTTGCCTGTTCAAAGCTGTCGCAGGGCAGGGTCTCGACATCTTCCGACAGGGTGCTGTCGGAGAGCAGTTTACCGACGATGTCCGGCCATAATGCGGTTGATTGATCCAGCGCCTGATAGACCATGGCTTTGTACTGCAGGATATCTTCGGTGCGAATTTCATAGGGATGGCGGTTTCGGTTCAGTGTGACATCGCGGTATCGCGTATGGGTCAACCCCTGTGCATCGGCTTCGAGTTGGAAACTGTCAATCACATCCGAGACTTGATGAGCGCGAAACCCGATCGAATACGTCATGCAGCCATCGCCAATGGCTACCCCGTGGTGGGCGATTCCAGGTGGCAGATACAGCATGTCGCCTGGCGCCAGCGTCCAGCTTTCGTCGGCCTCGAATTGTTGCAAAATAGCCAGTTCCAGCCCGTCGATGATGGCCGGGTTTTGAACAGCCTGATGGTTGATCGACCATTTTCGCTGGCCACTGCCCTGCAGCAGAAAAACATCATATTCATCCACGTGCGGCCCGACAGAGCCTTGATCCGGGGCGTAGGAAATCATCAAGTCATCGAAGCGCCAGTGCGGAATAAAATCGAAGCAATCGACCAGTGGCTGTAATTCTGGCAGCCATTTTTCACATTCTGCCACCAGTAGGGAATAATGCGTAGGCGGCAGACGTGTGAAGTCGGTCTCCTGAAAAGGTCCGTACTGCACATGCCACGGGGTGTCTGCATCTTTTTCGATCACCAGCCGCCCTGAAACACCGGGTTCGCAGGCCAGTCCGGCCAGCTCTTCCGGAGTTAGCACACTGTTAAAACCAGGCAGGGCCTGGCGAATCAGTAGCGGTTTACGTTGCCAGTAATTAGCGAGAAAATCATCGATATCGAAGTTCTGTAATTGCCACATGCTTGAATTACGACTTGATGTTGCGTGCTTGCTCGGCGGCATTGCCGATATAGCTGGCCGGTGTAAGTTGCATCAATTGCTGACGGGCGTGCTCGGGGATATCCAGTGTGGCGACAAATTGCTGCATGATTTGCTGGTTAACGCGCTGACCGCGGGTCAATTCCTTGAGTTTTTCATACGGCTTTTCAATACCATACCGGCGCATCACAGTCTGTATCGGTTCGGCCAGTACTTCCCAGTTTTGATCCAGATCGGCTGCAATCGCTTCGGCATTGACTTCCAGCTTGCCGATGCCGCGTTGCATCGAATCCAGTGCGATCAGCACATGCCCGAAACCGACACCAAGATTTCGCAACACAGTGGAATCGGTCAAGTCCCGTTGCCAGCGCGAAATCGGCAGTTTTTGCGCCAGATGGGTCATGATCGCATTAGCAATACCGAGATTGCCTTCGGCATTCTCGAAGTCGATCGGATTGACCTTATGCGGCATGGTTGAAGAACCAACTTCACCGGCAATGGTTTTCTGTTTGAAATAACCGATCGAAATATAGCTCCAGATATCGCGCGCGAAATCGATCAGAATGGTATTGGCGCGAATCACTGCATCAAACAGTTCGGCGATGTAGTCATGCGGCTCGATCTGAATGGTGTAGGGGTTGAAGGTAATGCCCAGCGACTCGACGAAATCCTGCGCAAAAACGGGCCAGTCCAGATCGGGGTAGGCACTGAAATGGGCATTGTAATTACCGACGGCGCCATTGATTTTACCCAGAATTTCCACCGCTTCGATCTGTCGGATCTGGCGTTCGAGACGGTAGGCGACATTAGCCATCTCTTTACCCAGTGTGGAAGGTGAGGCGGGTTGACCGTGGGTCCGGCAAAGCATCGATTGATCCGCATAATCTACTGAAAGTTGTTGCAGTAAGTCGTTGATTTTACGAAGTGGTCGCAAGATTTCTTCCCGACCGGTCTTGAGCATCAGGGCATGCGACAGGTTATTGATATCTTCTGATGTGCAGGCGAAATGAATAAATTCCTGTATTGCCACCAATTCTTCCTGACCGGCTACCTTTTCTTTCAGAAAATATTCGACCGCCTTGACATCATGATTGGTGGTGCGTTCGATCTCCTTGACCCGCAGCGCATCCTGTTCGTCAAATTGATCGATGATGCGGTCCAACTCGAAAATGGCGGATTCAGTCAGTGCGGGGACTTCGCTGATTTCGGGTTGCCGGGCGAGAGCTTGCAGCCAGCGAATTTCGACCAGCACACGATGAGCGATCAAGCCATATTCACTGAAAACAGGGCGCAAGGATTCGGTTTTTCGGCCATAACGACCATCGACCGGTGAAACGGCGGTAAGAGAGGATAATTCCATGGGGAGTGAACCGGGTCAGCAATTGTGAAAAGCGGGCATTTTACATGATTTTAAGCCAGCGCGAACTGATAGCGGTTATGTAGATTGAGATTGATCAAGCGTATCCGCGTCGCACTGGCTTGATCGCAAATAATGCGGGCAGGGCAGACACACGGAACAGGGCTCGGAACAAAAAAAGCCTGCGATCAGGTGGATCGCAGGCTTGAGGTTACAGGGGTCTGGGATAAAACTCAGCGACAGGTTTTGGCTCCCGGCTTGCCCTTACAACTGTTGGAACAGCAATCGGAGCCGGTTGAGCAAGCATCTCCGGGTTGACCGAGCGTGCATTGGTTGCTGCCGCCACCGCCACAGAAATTCCCATTCAACAGGGCGAGGGCGGATTGCGCCTGAACCAGGCCAAAGCCATAGGCATCGTCGCGACCTGCGGCGCCCAGATCTTCGGCGGTTTGATCCATCGCTGCGCGAACTTCGGCAGCCGAACAGCCAGGGGCATTGTTCCAGATCAGGGCGGCGACGCCACTGACGTGAGGTGTCGCCATAGATGTGCCGTCAAAGAAGGCGTAATTTCCTGCACCTACAGAAACACTTGCGGCAGCGCCCGGTTGCATTTGCGCTCCGTCGGTATCCGAAACACTGACGGAGGGGATTGTCGTGACCACATCTCCGAGTGTTCCGGAAAAACTGCCCGCAACATTATTGTAAATGATGGCTGCAACACCGCCGCCATTCTGGCAATTGAGGACCTTGTCAGCAAAGCTGATGTTGCCACGTTGAATCAGGCAAACTGAAGCCGCTGCCGCACAAACGGTTTCGGCGGTACCGCAATCGACCAGCGGGCCACTGCCGGTAGTTTGTGCTGAACCTTCCATCGCGAAGGCTTCATAATCTACGCCACCGACCTGTACCAGTGTTTCTGTGCCGGTACCGACCGGAACCGAAGACAAAACGGAGACACCCGGGGCAGCCAGTTCGACCTGACTGTTTTTCTGGGAGAAATCGGCGACCACTTTATTGGCATCGATGGCGGCTACCGACACCACCGAATCATAGGAAGCAGGGTATGATTTGCGGGTGTTGCCATCGTTGCCAGCGGCGGCGATCGGTAATACACCACGGGAAGCAGCAGCGGCAAAGGCCCGGTCTTCTGTACGGCTTTTGAAGGATCCGCCCAGCGACATGCTGATCACATCGGCGCCCGCGTTTTCGCAGGCATCCAGCGCAGCGACCAGATCAGATGAATAGGCCCAGCCATTGGCATCGAATACCTTGATGATATGAACATTTAATGCTCCGGCGCGATTGACGCCATACACGCCTTCGCCGTTTGCCAGCGCTGCGATGGTTCCTGCGACGTGTGTGCCGTGTGAATTTTCATCGGTAAACCAATCTCCGGTACCGCTGTCACTGGTGCCGGTAATCGTACCCTGGGTGGCAAATTCCGGGTGGGAAAGATCAATACCGGAATCGATGATGCAGACCATTTTTTCAGGCCCAGAGGTGACTTCGGTTACCTGATCGGCCTGAACCATGGAGATACCGTAGGTGGCATTTGGCTCGTATTGGGTGGCTGAAGGGTAGCGTTTCGGGTCAGTTTCTATGAATTCGATATTGGGATTTCGCTGTAATGCATTGAGTGCATTTTGTGGCAGATAAGCTGCCATCGCCTGATGGTTTTTCAAGTCACGTGCGATTTTGGCACCTGCTGAAATCGCCAGCGCTTTTCCAGAGGCAGCTTTACCTGGTTTGAATTGAATAATATAGCGCGCATCATTATCGGGTGCGGCCTGTACAAGGTTGGCTGTTGTTGCCAGCAGGGCAGCGATTAAAAATGGCGTCACTTTGTGAAAAGATGATTGAATGGTCATGATTCCCTCAGAAGATGAATTAAATTTATTGTCGTGGGAAAAATCCACACATTGCCCCACGCGCCAAAATATAGAGAGTTAAATATCAAAAGACAACTGTTTTATCCCGACCATAACAATCGTGAGGTCGACACAACTTAAACTTTACATAATATACATTATGCGCAACTAAACAGATGAAGCAGAAACGATTGATTCGAAGGAAAAAAATATTAGTTTCAATTTAAAACTGTTACTATTTGCTTTACAATTTCATTCAAGCCGTTTTCAAATAAAAGCCCGACCCGCAGGTCAAAAGCCATGGCATATAAAAAAATCGATTATACGCGACCCGTCTATATAGTGGATGGTGCCCGAACCCCGTTTCTCAAGGCTCGTGGTAAACCTGGTCCATTCAAACACGCCGATCTGGCGATACAGTGCGCAAGAGCATTGATTGAAAAATTGCCGATCGAAGCGGATGTTTTTGACGAAGTGATTTTCGGAGCGGCAATGGCCGGTTCGGACGAAGCCAACATCGCCCGCATTATCGCCTTGCGCCTGGGTTGTAGCGACAAGGTTCCCGCGTACAGTGTTCATCGCAATTGTGCTTCTGGCATGCAATCACTCGATAACGCAGCCATGTCGATTGCAGATGGCCGATCCGATCTGGTTCTGGCCGGTGGTGTTGAAGCCATGAGTCGGGCGCCGCTGTTGTTCAGCGACGCCATGGTCAATTGGTTGGCCGAATTCTGGGGTGCCAAAACCTTTCTGCAAAAGGTCAAGGTATTTGGCAAGATCCGGCCGGGCTATCTGACCCCGGTAATCGCTTTGCTGAATGGCTTGAAAGACCCGGTGGTCGGGCTCAATATGGGTCAGACGGCAGAAAAGATCGCTTGGCGGTTTGGCATCGATCGTGAAGCGATGGATCGTTATTCGGTGCAAAGCCATCAACGTCTTGCCAGCGCTCATGAAGCGGGTGTGTTTGATGATGAAATCATCCCGATGTTTGATGCAAAAGGTCGGCTGTATGACCATGATGAAGGCGTGCGCGCGGATAGTTCGGTCGAAAAACTGGCGAAGTTGCGCCCTGCTTTCGACAAGCCGTTTGGCAATATCACCCCGGGTAACAGTTCTCAAATCACCGATGGCGCAGCGAGCCTGATACTGGCCAGTGCGGATGCCATCGAAAAATATGACTTACCGATTCTGGCACGCATCGTCACCGCACAATGGGCCGGGTTGGCGCCGGATGAAATGGGGCTGGGGCCGGCTCACGCTATCGCCCCTTTGCTCAGATCCCGCCGACTCAAGGCAGAATCGATTGATGTCTGGGAAATCAATGAAGCCTTTGCCGCACAGGTGCTGGCCGTTGTTGAAGCGCTGAAAGACAAGCAGTATTGCAAGAATAATATCGGTCTGGCATCTCCGATCGGAGAGATTCCGATGGATCGGCTCAACCTGCATGGCGGCGGGATCAGTCTGGGGCATCCGGTCGGTGCCAGCGGGGCAAGAATTGTATTGCATCTGGCCAAAACCATGCAGGCCCAAAAAGCCAAGCGCGGTATTGCATCCTTGTGCATAGGCGGCGGCCAGGGCGGTGCGATGTTGCTACAACGGGAGGACGCATCATGAATCAATCCACTAAACAATATGTTCATTGGCGCAGTGAAACGGATTCGCAGGGTATTCTCTGGCTAACTCTCGACCGGGATCAGTCCTCGATCAACTACCTGTCGCAGGCCGTGCTCACTGAACTTGGCAAGCTGTTATCCGAAATCCGCTCGCAACTGCCGACTGCAGTCATTTTCCGCTCTGGTAAAAAGAGTGGTTTCATTGCCGGTGCTGACGTACATGAATTTTTGCAAGTCAAGAATCAACAGGACGCCCTGGATCTGATCAATCTCGGTCAAAATGTTTTTAACCAGATTGAAGCCCTGCCCTGTCCGACTGTTGCGTTGATTGAGGGCTTTTGTATGGGCGGCGGTACCGAGTTGACGCTGGCTTGCGATTATCGTATCGCGCGGGATGATCGGAAGACCCTGATCGGGTTACCGGAAGTCAAGCTCGGCATTCATCCTGGATTCGGAGGCGTGGTACGCCTGACCCGGTTACTCAACCCGCTGCAAGCGCTGGAAATGATGTTGACCGGTCGTTCATTGAGGCCCAGACAGGCTCAAAGAATGGGGCTGATTGATTATGCCCAACCGGAAAGATTATTACAGCGTGCAGCGACTCAACTGGCTTTGACTCGGCCACAAAAACGTAGCATGCCGTGGCAGGGGAAAATTCTTTCTGCTGCTCCTCTGCGCCCGCTGATCAGCTGGTATATGAAAAAGCAGGTTGCGAAAAAGGCTCGGCCTGAGCACTACCCTGCCCCCTCTGCCCTGCTCGACCTGTGGCAACATCATTACGGTAGCCCTCATATGATGCAGCAGGAAGCCCTGTCGGTGGCTTCTCTGGTGCAGGGAGATACGGTTCACAACCTGATCCGCGTATTTTTTCTGCAGACCCGGCTGAAGGGTCTGGGAGATAAAAAGTCATTGCAACTCAGGCATGTGCATGTCATCGGCGCTGGTGTGATGGGCGGTGATATCGCGGCCTGGTGCGCGCTCAAGGGTTTCAAGGTAACCCTGCAGGATCGCGAACCCAAATATTTGAGCAATGCTTTTGCCCGCGCGCACAAGCTGTTTCAACGAAAGTTGAAAACCCGGCACGAGCGCAATGCCGCGATCGACCGCCTGATACCGGACAGCAAGGGCTACGGTGTGCCACATGCCGATGTAGTGATTGAAGCGATCTACGAAAATACTGAAGCCAAACACGCGATTTATCAAACCATCGAGCCGCAGATGAAACCGGATGCCCTGCTTGCCACCAATACCTCCAGTATTCCACTGGAAACACTGGCACAAGGACTTAAGCAACCACATCGGTTGATCGGGCTACACTTTTTTAATCCGGTCGCCATGATGCCGCTGGTGGAAATCATTCGTAAAGATGACAGTTCGCAAAGTCTGGTCGATCAGGCATCTGCGTTTGCTCGACATATTGGAAAATTGCCTCTGCCGGTGCATAGTTCGCCGGGATTTCTGGTCAATCGCATTCTGGTTCCTTATTTGGTAGAAGCCGTTGTATTACATCAGGAAGGTGTGGCTGCAGAAGCAATCGACAAGGCGGCCACCGATTTTGGCATGCCGATGGGGCCGGTCGAGCTGGCCGATACGGTTGGTCTGGATATCTGTCTTTCGGTGGCGGAAAACCTGTCGGAATTTTGTCATTTCGAGGTGCCAAAAGTGCTCAAACGCATGGTTGCCAGCAAAACACTCGGTAAGAAAACCGGCAGTGGATTTTATACCTACAAAAAAGGCAAGCCGGTTCGCGACCGAGATGCCGATATGGGTAATCAGACCGAGATTCAGAATAGGCTGGTTTTTCGCTTGCTCAATGAAGCTCGAGCCTGTTTGCGGGAAGGGATCGTCGCTGATCGTGATTTACTGGATGCCGGGGTGGTTTTCGGAACCGGATTTGCTCCTTTTCGCGGTGGACCGCTGCAATATGCCGAGGATCGGGGCATTAAGGAACTGGTGCAAAATATGAAGATTTATCAACAGCGTTTTGGAGATCGGTTTCAGCCCGATGAAGCCTGGCTCGAATAGTGATAGTCAGCTACGTTTGATTTCATCGCTTATTCTCGGTAACGTAGCCAGAACAAATACAAAGGGGCTTTGAAAACAAGAATAAGCAATGAGTGACCCAGTTAGCAAGTTTGCTTCCCGGATTCAGAAAGCCGGCAATACGCTGGTTGACGTATTTCATTATCTGGCGTTATTTGTCATCGGTGCGACCATTGTCTGGTCGGCTGTGGTTGAATACATCGGCATGATTCACAGCGGGCACGCCGGGCTGAAAGATATTCTGCTGTTATTTATTTATCTCGAACTCGGCGCGATGGTCGGGATATATTTCAAAACCCACCACCTGCCGGTGCAATATCTGATCTACATTGCGATTACTGCGCTGGCCCGTCATCTGGTCATTGATGTACAAAAGGTCACGGACTCGTTTCATATTACACTGATTCTGGCGATTGTCGGCTCTATCTTGCTGCTGAGTCTGTCGATTATGATCTTTGCATTTACGGCGCACAAATTTGGCCGTCCGGAAGATAATTTCAAACAATCTGCCAGCGACCGTTTAACTGAAGATGACAGCGGTTCTTAGTGTTGAATCTCTGTGCAGAGTAACGGTCAGGTTTATTCGAAGGCTACAAAGGGAGATGCAAGATGGAAATTGATAACTTGTTTACCGAGATCTGGAATTATCTGATCGTGGCTGTTGTGCTGCCGGCATTTACGCCGTTTTTACATGTCATCGACGCGAAACGCAGAAAGGAAGATATTCGCACAGAGCTTGAAAATATCAAACTCATGATGGAAGTCGAGTTATCGCTGTATCCGGACAACAAGGATTCCATTATCAAATTCTATGCCGACGAATTTGAAAGAATCTCTGCTTCAATGAATTGTAAAAGCTACTGGAACTCCAACGCCGACAAAAGCTGCGAAAACACGGTCAACCCCTTCGATATCGGTGACATTATCGCTTCGCTCTCGATACCGGTGCTCTTGTTTTTATTGCTGGTGCCCTCCTCTTCCGAAAACCGGGAGCAAATTGAGTTTGCGCTGATCACCGGATTGGCTGGAGCGATTTCCTTTTACTTCACTAAAGAAGTGATCTGCAAGAAAATCAAATCCGATCTTGTGCAAAAAGCAGCAGCCTTTCTGGTGAGTATCTTATCCTTGCTGCCCGGTATGATGATTGTGCTTATTTTTTCTCTGTTTATTGCCCCCTGAAATACTAAAGGGTCTGAGCGCGAATCTTGAATGCGCCGGCTTGAAGGTTAACTTTGTGAAACTTTGAAATGGCAGGCTTGTTCAGGGCGAATGCAATAACTTTCAGCTTTGATCTGTCGGCACCGGGGTAAACCGCCATCGACCGACTGAAGTTGAGTTCAAAATCAACTGCGTATAGCGCTCGAGATTTCCTTTAACAGCAAGGCTTTTTCGTTGATGCGTGAGACATCGACGGGTATTTTAACGACATGCCCGGAGCCGGGAGCGACTTCTTTCGGTTCTCCTTTTTCGGATTCCATTTGCTCGATGGTAAAGAAGATGTTTCCACCCGGCGTCATCAATTCGATCTGATCACCAACCGAAAATTTATTTTTGGCTTCGACGACGATTTTCCCCTGTTCTCGTTCAACCCTGACGACTTCGCCGACAAACTGCTGTTTTTCTGCCATTGAAGTGCCTTGTTCGTAGCTTTGGTATTCATCGTGGATATGACGCCGATAAAAGCCCTCGGTGTAGCCCCGATTCGAAAGTTTCTCCAGATCATCCATCAACGTCATATCAAATGCCTTGCCCTGCAGG
>JANTFI010000013.1 GCA_024763505.1 Gammaproteobacteria bacterium | reverse complement strand
TTTTCTTGATGAAGGCATTGACTGCTTCGAGCAGCAGCGGATTATTGTTGCGGATGGCAACCGCCTGTTTGCGTTTTTCGCCGACGCTGAAGGCGGATCGAACCGACACCGATTTAACCAGCTCGATATTCAGAATATGTTCATCGGCCAGGGTCGCATCCAGTTTTTTTTCACCGACCAGCCGAACCAGCTCTTCGGTTTCGATGTCTTCGGGTGCGGCCTCGAGATCGATGCGAACACCCTGCTTTTTCAACTGTTGCAGGGCTTCCCAGTACGCGCTGGAACTGCGCACCGAAACTGCTCGCTGACCCAGCTTGTCGATCGACGCCAGCGGATCATCGCGATGCACCACCAGGTGTTGATATTCTTCATTGTAGGAGTCGGAAAAGGTAATGCCGAGCGCTTCGCGATGCGCAGTTGGTTCAAGAAAACCGATTGCCAGATCGGCCTTGCCCTGTACCAGCCACTGCAGCAACGCCTGATGATCGGGCGGCACGATCACTTCCAGCCGCAGCTTGTGAAATTTGGCAAAGGCACGCGCCATTTCATATTCAAAACCCAGTAACTCACCCTTGTAGATAAAATACGACGAGGCATTGTTGCGTAGCAGAACGCGCAGCACCTTGCGCTTGCTGATTTCATCAAAATCGTCGAAACGCGGCTGGTCGTTATCTTCCAGTACATGCTCGAGCAGCAAAAAGCGGTTCAGTGCATATTGCAATTGCGGCGCATTCTTGCGTACGCCCCAGGCAATATCACGCTGCTTGCTGAAATTGACTGCGACCTTGAAATCATCGCGGTAGCTCTGATACATCTCGACGATATTACTGTCGCGAATGGTCGCATCGATGTCACCGGTGGCAAGCAAATCCAGCTCTTCTTCATCCAGCATGCCGTCGGCGCGAGGCAGCAGAATAATATCCGGATAACGGTGTTTTTTGAGCCAGGTCAGCGCTTCCCAGAAGGTCGATTCGGGTGAAACCATGACCCGCTTGTGCTGCAGGTCGGCAACCTTCTGGATGCGATCTTCATCGCTGCGTATCAGCACCTGTTCTACGACATGCGACAGGGGTATCGAAAAACCGATTTTCTGACGGCGCGAATCGGTCACGGTCAGGTTGCCAGCCACGATATCGCCCTTGCCGGCCGCCAGCATCGGGATCATGTCACGGAAATTCTGCGCCACCACCAGCTCCGGGATCAATTGGTGATGCCGGGCAAAGGCTTCGGCGATTTCTTGCTGGCGAGTGACCGGAGAACCGCGCCTTGGCAGGTACAACCCGCCCTCGTTATTCGCCGGAATGATGATGCGCAAGCGTTTGCGCTGTTTGATCGCGTCAAAGTCACCCTCGAAGATTTTTGCCTCGTCGGCATAGGTCATCACCTTGACCGGCGAGCTGGTGCTCGCCCAGAGCGCGCCAGACAGGCTGAACAGCATCCACAAAAACAATCCGCTGCTGAAAATGAGATGAGTGCTGGACCGGTTCATAGTACCGCAGAATATGGACTGCCGTAGGGCTTGTCCAGATTCGCCGGGCGTCAATGCTCAATTTTGAGAAACCGGTCGGGTGACTGTTTCGCTTGCGCAGCTTTTTGAGGGCTTGCCAGCCCTCACGCTATCAGGAACCGGCTTCTGCCAGGCCGCCAAAATCTGCCAGCAGCGATTGCAGGAAATTTTCCAGCTCGATCGACATCAATGCGAAATCGGCATCGAAACGGGCGACCGCATCGTCCGCACTGCTATCGCCAGCCTCTTCCAGCACGATATCGAGAAATTTCAGTCGCTTGATCGATAAATCATCCACCAGCACGCAAGTCAGTCGCTGATTCCATTCGATCCCCAGCTTGCTGATGATGCGGCCATTGTTCAGATGCTGCTGCACTTCAGCACTGCCGAGATCGAACCCGCGCATACGGATCACCCCTCCTTTTTCTGCCGCTTCTTTCATTTCGCATTCATCGCCAATCTCGATCACTGCCGGTGCGCCCTGACTGACCCAATCGGTCATCACACTGGATGGTGCCTGAGCGACAGTCAGCGGCGTCGCGCGAAACGAACCCAGGGTTTCGCGCAGCAGCGTCAAAACATCTTCGGCGCGAGCAGGGGTACTGCTATCGATAATCATGCGACGATTGCGGGTATCGATATACCCGAAAATACGTTGCGAGCGGGTAAAGGCACGCGGTAGCAGATCGACAATGATTTCATCCTTGAGCTCGCGTTTTTCCTTGCGCCCGACTGTGCGGCTTTCGGCCTGTTCGATTTCATCTACCTTTTCATCTACCGCTTCACGCACCACCGCGGCTGGCAACAGCCTTTCTTCGCGGCGCATGCAAACCATCAGGCAACCCTGCACCGCATGCACCAGTTGATCTCCATGCTTGCCGAGCACCGGGGCCCAGCCACTGCGGTGGGTATCCAGCCCCTGACAGGGTTGAAAAGCATGACTTTGCATCGCTTGATGCAGGCTTTCGGGGGTCAGGTAAAGGTCTTCGGCGAGTTGATATATCTGTAAATTCTTGAACCACATGGGCAAGCTTCCGGCAAAAAAAGGGACGCGATTATGGCGTAACCGACCGAGCCTGACCAGCGCCAATCAGGATGATTCGAGCGCTTGCCCGGAGACGTCAGCAATCGGCAATACACCCAGATCATTGCTTTTGCTGCGGATTTCTTTGACCGCTTTTTTGTAAAACCCGCGCAAGTGCCCCTTCAGGTGCTGTGACACCGCTTTGACCGGCAAGTTTTTCAGCACGGCAAACAGTGCCAGCGCGTAGGTGGCTTGCTGCTCGGTCAAACTGGCTTGTCGCTGGGCCGCGGGGTTATAGCAACTGCCGCATCCGCCACGAAAATTGTAGGCGCTGTTGGCGAACATCAAGCCGAAACCGAGAAAGGTCGCCAGCACCTCAGTGGTTTGCGGCCATAGCTCCGGGCCTCCGGGTGGCGGGGTGATCGCGGTCTGACCGAGATAATGGGCCACGCCGTGCGCGAAATTTGCAATCATCGCTTCCGGATTGCTAACCTGTTCCGCCTGATAGGGAAACAGCAGGGGCTTGATCTGCGCATTCGCTGCGGACTCGGCAAGAGCCGGTACATCGACTGCGCGTACCGGCTCGACCAGATTCAGCGGAGCCGAGTGATCGACCTGGCAAACCTGCTGATCGACCACGCTGGCGGGCCAATGACTGACTGCGGCATAATGGGCGACCCGGTCAAAAATCAATTGTGCCATTTCCTGCGGATTATTCGCCCGCCCCGGAAAATAGCGATTGGACGGCAGTACCAGCTCGGTATGCTGATAAAACAGGCTGGCATCGAATTGGTCCAGCGCCCAGCCATAAGTTTCGAACATCCATTGCGTGGTTTGTTCTGTCAACAGTGAGGCAGGCGACTGTCTGAACAGCTTGAACATGATGTCTCCAAAAGATTGATCGGTGGGTATCTGAAACCGGGTAATTCGTAATTTCCTGTCTATAATAAAAGATTCAGAAAACATTTCCCGTTAACCTGCACATAAAACGGCCAACTTCATGAAAAATATACCATGCGCTGGCGCCCGAACACCGGCCAGACTTTTCTGCCAGGGGTTTCTATCGCTACTATTCTCTTTGTCTGCGCCCCAGTTGTTTGCTGAACCAACGATGGTGATCAGTTCTACGGTATTTCCACCTTTTACGACCGAAGCGCGCAATGGTTTCGAAGACCGCGTAATTCCGGAAATATTTCGACGCGCAGGCTATCAAGTTGATGTCAGACGATTACCCGGTCAGCGCGCAATCACTATGGTGGAAGAGGGACATATGGATGCGGATTTTTCGTTGGTCAAGGGAATCACCCGGCGCTTGAAAAACCTGGTGCAAATGGAAGAACCCATGTTTCAACGGGACTTCGTCGTCTTCAGTAAAAACCCGCAGATGCAAATCGAAAACTGGGACAGCCTGAAACCGTATTCGGTCGCTTTCATGAATGGCTGGAAGATTCTGGAGTGGAATATCAAAAACTATAAATCCATAACCAAGGCATCCAGCCCGCAGCAATTGTTCAAGCTTTTGGCCAATGACCGCATTGACGCAGTAGTCTATGCAAAATACTCGGGGCTTTACCTGCTGCAGCAAATGAATCTGCAAGATATATCGATCGTTGGCAAGCCACTGGCGAGCAAGGATATGTGCGTGGTTCTGAACAAAAAACATGCCGCCCTAGTGCCTGAACTCGACCGTATATTACGCGAAATGAAACAGGACGGTTTCTATCAGCAAGCCTTTGACCAAACCATCGGACCACTGTTAGCCCAATGAGCCTGATGCTGCAAACCTTTGCACAGCATTTGCTGTCGCTACCGCGCAAGAGCAGTATTGCGCGGCAATTCATTGTGTATATTCTGCTGTTCAGCATGGTCATCACGACTGTGTTGACCGCCATCCAGTTGTACCTCGATTACCGCATCGGCGTCGAGCAAATCCATGAACATGCCGATCTGGTCAAAAGAAGCTACCTGCAAAGTATTACCAATTCTGTCTGGTCTTATGACACCGCCGTGCTGAAAAGCCTGGCTGAGGGGTTATCCGAGATACCAGACGTGATTTACATCGAGATTCGCGACCGCCAGGAAAAGCTGTTTGCTACCGGCCATGAAGATGACAGCAATGCCATCACGGAAACATTTCCCCTGATCTTTCGCTACGATGGCAAAGACCTCGATCTAGGCTCGATGAAAATCGTTTTTACCCTGAATAATCTGTATCAGCAACTGTTGCAGAAAGTCGTCGTCATCGCCATTACCCAGGGGGTCAAAACCCTGCTGGTTTCCCTGTTTATCTTTTTCATCTTTTACTGGCTGGTCGGCCGTCATCTGACACAGATCGCCGATTACGCCAACCGCCTGAAAACCAGTAATCTCTATGAAGAACTAAAACTCGACAAGAACGATGACCCCGACAGTGAAGAGAATGAAATCGACAAACTGGCCTATGCACTGAACTCGATGCGACATCATTTCAGGCTGTACCAGCAACAGATCGAACAGGACCGGCACGAACTTGATCTGTTCAAGAAACAAATCGAACAAAGCCGAGACTGTATTTACATTGTCGATCCGGAAACGGCCCGCATTCTGGAAGTCAATCAGGCTGTCTCTCGCTTGCTCGGCTTTAGCCGACAGGAAATGCTGGCGATGAAAGCCATGGATTTTTCCAGTACTTTTTCCAGCCTTGAGGATTGGCAGAAATTTATCGAAACCGTCAGAGACCGTCGCGACGGGATACTGATCGAAGGCTATCACAGAACCAAAGATGGCCAACCTATTCCGATAGAAGCCAGTGCCAAAATGATAGATGTGGATGGCGAAGAAATCTATATCGCTTTCGTCCGCGATATCACCGAGCGACATGACGCCCAGAAAATTCTCAAATTTCAGGCCCAGCATGATCAACTTACCAACCTGCCCAATCGAAGCCTGCTAAATCACCGCATCGAAACAATGATCGGGGAAGCAAAAACCGACAATCGCAAGATCGCCCTGTTGTTTATTGACCTCGACCATTTCAAGCACATCAACGACTCTTATGGTCATGGATTAGGCGATAAAGTGCTGCTCGCAGTTGCTAACCGTTTGAACGAATGTTTGAGCAAACAGGATACACTGGCCCGTCTCGGAGGTGATGAATTTGTCGCGCTGACCGCTTTGCAACATTCTACCAGCGATGCCTCGATTCTGGCCTACCGGCTGATCAATTCGCTGCGCGAGCCATTTGAAATCAACGGCATCAAGCTGGTCATCAATACCAGTATCGGCATCAGCGTGTACCCAAAAGACAGCGAAAACGCCGAACATTTACTCAGCCATGCTGACGCGGCCATGTACAAGGCCAAATTCAGCGGCCGCAATAATTTCAAATTTTATTCGCCCGATTTAACTGAACAGGCTGAAAAACGCATCCAGATGGAACACGACATCAGCGAAGCGTTGAAGAACCATGAATTCACAGTGTATTTCCAGCCACAAATGGATAGCCGAAAGCAATGCGTGATCGGAGCTGAAGCACTGGTTCGCTGGACACATCCGGAAAAAGGCTTTATATCTCCGGCCGATTTTATTCCCATTGCCGAGCTGACCGGCCAGGTCAACCTGATCGACCAATGGGTTTTCAGGCATACCGCAGCCTTTATTTCTGAAGCACGGGAAAATGACATCAATCTGCCCCGCATATCGGTGAATTTTTCTGGTCGGGATTTCGAGCTGCAGCCCCTGTCCAACACAATTCCGGACATGCTGCGAGCAACCGGCTGCAGTGCCGACCGGATGGAAATCGAAATCACGGAAACCCAGTTGATGGAAAACCCGGAAACCACGATCAATGAACTGACCCGCCTGAAACAACTGGGCCTGAGCATCGCCATCGATGACTTTGGCACCGGTTATTCATCACTGAGCCACCTCAAGCAAATGCCGATCAGCAAGCTCAAGATTGACCAGGCATTTGTGCAGGATGTATGTGAAGACAAGAATGATCGCGCAATCGTCAATGCCATCATTGCACTCGGACAAAGCCTCGACATCGAGCTGATCGCAGAAGGGGTGGAAACCCTGGAGCAGCAGAACTTTCTGTCCGAGCAAGGGTGTCACCAGGTGCAGGGCTATCTGCACAGCCGTCCCCTGCCCAGAGATGAATTTATCGACTTTATCCGGCAACATCCGGTGTGTTGAAATTTTACCGGATCAAATTCACACCTTTACCCTGAAGTCATTGCTGTTCTCTGGTCATCGTCTATTATCGGGCTATATAAAATAAATACACATAACATTCTGGTTTATTCACTGAACCGGATATTAAACCCTATAAACATACTGGGGATTCACCAATGAATAAAAAATCCAAAGTCACAACCAGCACGCCTGAACCGGTAGAAAATTCAGAACTGGATAACGTCGACAAGATTCGCGATATTCTGTTCGGCAACCAGATGCGCGATTTTGACCGGAAATTTCAACAGCTGGAAGATCGCATATCCAATGAGTTGAATAATCTTCGAAAGGAAAACTCGTTACAAATAGAATCACTGCAAACCTTTATCGAAAGCGAGGTCGAAATTCTGTCAAATAAAATCAGCGCAGAAGAAAACGCACGTGTTGAACAGATAGATGATCTCGACGATGAAATAAAAAAGGCGACCAAGCAGCTCGACAAAAAATTAGCCGACTTGTCCAAATTGCTGGATACACAGTCGCGCGACATCAATCAGAAAATGCTCAAACAAAGCCAGGACTTCAATAACGAGCTAACCAACCAGATCGAGCAGACACGTAAACGGATGGATGATTACCGGCAGGAACTGGCCAGTAGCAAAACCGACAAATCCGTACTGGCCGAAATGTTCAATTCCCTGGCGCTGCAAATCAATGCAGACGAGTCATGAACGCCAGACCCAGGCATTGAAGTACCACCCATGATCGGCAACCCACCACCCGATGACCCATCGCTGGAACAGCTACGCCGGTTACTGTTAGGCGCACAGCTGGAAGAACTCGAACAGTTAAAGCAAAAGCTGCTTGATCGGGAGCAGTTTTCCAGTGAAGTCAGCAAGATTCTGCCCGATGCAATACTCAAAAGCGCTAAAAAAGGTGAGCAGCTTTCACAGGCGATGGTGCCGACCGTGGAGCAAATCGTAAGCTTGTCAATCAAGCGTGATATCAAAAAATTTGCCAGCGTTCTGTTCCCGGTGATCGGCCCGGCGATTCGCAAATCGATCTCTGAAACCATACGCCAAATGTTGCAATCTCTGAACCAGACGCTCGAATACGGGTTGTCGTGGCGCGGTATTAAATGGCGCATGGAATCGCTACGCACCGGCATCCCGTTCGCCCAGGTGGTGATGCTGCACAGCCTGGTCTACCGGGTCGAACAGGTTTTTCTGATCCATCGCGAAAGCGGCCTGTTGCTGAACCACGTCGGGCTGGAAAATGCGGTTAACCAGGATGCCGACATGGTTTCTTCGATGCTGTCGGCGATTGGTGATTTCGTCGGCGATTCATTCCAGGTTGAGAACCGACAGGCGCTGGATGCTATCCAGGTAGGCGACTTCTCCATTTTGATCGAACAAGGCCCGGAAGCGATTCTGGCTGTTGCGGTACGTGGCGAAGCGCCCGGCAGCCTGCGAAATGTGCTGCAAAAGGTACTGGAAGACATACAGCAAGAGTTTTCTGACCGCTTGCAACATTTTTCCGGTGACACTGAAGTTTTCATGCCGGCACGAGCCCAGTTGATGCAATGCATGGATCAGGCTAAATACACAACCAGAAACAAAAGCATTTCGCTCCGCACCTGGCTGGTGTTATTGACACTACTGATACTACTGATTTACTGGGTCGTATCCAGCCTGTACCTGACCCGGCAACAACATGATTATGTCGCTCAATTGCAGCAGCAACCGGGGTATGTCATCACCGAAATCGATTACGCTGACGATAAACTGGCCATCAGTGGCCTCAAAGACCCTTTGGCCCGTGATCCGCATAAATTCCTCGCATTGAGTACGCTCGACCCGGCCACCGTGCAATTACAATTTGAACCCTACCAGTCTCTCAAGCCGCGCTTCGTAGCCCAGCGCTTACTCAAAATCCTTAACCCGCCTGTGAATACCCGACTCCAATTCAATCATGGCGTCGCGACCCTGAGCGGTTTTGCCAGCACCGACAAGGCATCTGAAATGCAAACCATGGCGGCGTTGCTTGGCGGCGTCACCGAGGTTGACAGCCGTCATCTGAAAACTCACATAGACTTGTCTGCCCTGCAACCACCGCCCAGCGTCAAACTGGATCTAGACATCAACAATGGAATACTCCGCGCCTCCGGCTCGGCATTACCTCAGTGGCGTGATCAGGCGCGCGAGCGGGTCGGTAAGATCGATGGGATATTACGCTATGACGACAGCCTGCTTGAGTCGCAATTCGATTTAACGGTGTTCCAGCCACCGGAATCCGTCTCACTTGAATTACAAAACGGCACGCTGACAGTGACAGGCCACGCATCGCAACAGTGGCTCCTGTCACTGCAGCAACAAGCCTCGCAATACCCCGAAATCAACCAACTGGATACCAGCCAACTGCACAATGACACACAGCAGCAATTGCAGCAGGACATCGCGGAACTGGAACATCAAAATATATTTTTCGATGTTGCACTATCTTTCAATTTCGAGGCTAATGACGCCTTTAACCACGTCGTTGCTCTGGCTCAGCGAATTATCAAAAATGCACAACAACTCTCCAGCGATATCCAGATTGTGGTCAGAGGTCATTCAGATTCGGTCGGTAACTTCGCAGACAATCGCGCACTCAGCCTCGAACGCGCTGACTATGTCGCCCAGTACCTGTTCAACACCGGTATTAGCCCGCGTTTTATCGTCGTTAAAGGCATAGAGTCTCGGGTGCCGCGAGAGAATTCTGCGGCGCAAAGACGTTACAACCGCCGTGTGACCTTTGAAGTCATAAGGCCATCCGCTTCAATAACCCATTGAGTTGCTCAGATGATTAAAAAAAAGATATGCATGTTGGGTGCCTTTGCCGTGGGTAAAACCTCGTTGGTGCAGCGATATGTCAACAGCATTTTCAATGAAAAATATCAAACCACACTAGGCGTTAAGATCGACAAAAAATCGACCATTGTCAACGGCCAGCCGATGGAACTCATCGTCTGGGATTTGGCTGGAGAAGATGAATTCATGGCTGTCCGCAGCTCTTATCTGCGCGGTTCAGCGGCCTTTATGCTGGTGGTAGACGGTACCAGAAACGACACCCTCGATATCGCCATCAACCTCAAAAACAAGGTTTTTCGCGAAGTCGGCCCGATACCCTTCATCCTGATGATCAACAAATCAGACCTCAAAGATGACTGGAACATCGATCCATTCATACTCGACAAACTAATCCAGCAAGACTGGCAAATCATCCATACCAGTGCCAGAAACAGTGAAAATGTCGAAGCAGCTTTTGAAAGCCTGGCCCGGCAACTGGTCGACCCCGAACCGGCGTGAACGATATGAATAGCCAATATCCGGATAGCGTTATCAACAAGATTCTACAGATCACGCTTGACACACAAATCTTTGCTTACTTCGCCATCGAGCACAATGGCACACTGGTGCAACAAGGTGGCGACATGCACATTTTTGGCCTACCAGAATGGCAGTTGTCGGACAACATCCTCGACGATGCCCTGTTTTTGTCGGGCAATATACCGATGGACCGCTCTTACGAAACCTTGCCTTCCTTGCATATCAGCGATGACACTGTGGTCGATGTTCATTTGTTTGACGACGCCCCGCTAATCTGGGTAGTGCTGGTGGATAAAACCAGTGAACTGGAGTGGCAAACGCGTGCCCGCCAGAGCAGCAATGAACTCAGGCTTTTGCAGCAACAACTGAACCAGCAGCAAGACAGTTGCCAGTTCGAATTTTTCGAAGCGCTCAATATGATGGCGCTGCGGCTAAATGACGATGGTACATTCGACCTGCTCAAGCCAGTAGCCGAAAACTTTTCACTGATCTACCCGGAAGCCTTTGCTTCTCCCCATTCGCTGTATCCGCAGCATAAATTTCCATTTATTGAAAATTTTCTGATTGATGCCGAAGAGTTGTGGGAAAAAAATATTGATCATCAACGCATCAATTCCGGCCCGTGGGTGGAATCGCTCCCGGGAAAAGGAGAAATCGCGCTGGAAGCCATCGCCATTAACTGGGAGTCACAAAAACTGCTATTCATCCAGATTCTCGATGCCAGCTATCAACAAAATCAGGAATTTCTGCAGCTCGGACGCGAAGGCGTATTGACCAAACAGTTACTCGAGCAAGAGGTACGTAAACGCACCGCAGACATCCGCGCACGTGAAGAAGAAATCGCACTGCGCCTGATCTGTGCTGCCGATTCTCGCGATGATGGAGAAACCGGTTCGCATATCCGCCGACTCGGGTTGTATAGCGAATTAATGGCCAGACATCTTGACTGGCGGGCCGACAAAATCGATGAAATCCGCATTGCCGCGCCGATGCACGATATCGGCAAGATTGGTATCCCTGACAATATTCTGAAAAAGCCCGGCAAACTGACGGCTGAAGAATATGAAGTGATGAAAACTCATCCCCAAATCGGGGCCAGGATTTTATCCAACTCACAGTCGGAACTGGTCAACATGGCACGAGAAATATCGCTGGGACACCATGAACGCTGGGACGGTAGCGGCTACCCGAAAGGGCTGGCTGGCAAAGAAATCCCGATCAGCGCCAGAATCGTCGCTATCGTCGATGTATTCGATGCGCTGATTCACAAACGAGTGTACAAAAAAGAAATGTCTATCGACGATGCGCTGACAATCATGCAGCAAGGACGCGGTACTCATTTCGATCCGAACCTGTTCGACCTGTTTATCGAATTAAAAGCTGAAATGAGTGCCATCGCCGCTAACTTCGATGACCCGTTTTGCAAAGACCCGCTCGACTAGACTCCGAATAACTCTCGGCAATTATTGTTCAACTGTTGTGCCAGCGTTCCGGTATCCATCTCCCTGAGCTGAGCCATCACCGCCAGATGCTCGACGATAAAGGCAGGTTCATTGTTTTCACCTCGATGCGCAGCGCCGGGCTGATCCGGTGCATCCGACTCCAGCAGTAAACTCTTCACATCGATATGGCGCACCACATCGCGTAATCGCCTGGCGCGTTCAAAACTGACAGTGGCCGCTATCCCAATCCGGAATCCCAGATCAAACAATTGCTGCGCCTGTTGCAGGCTGCCAGCAAAACTATGCACCTCCCCTTTTAACTGCGGAAAGCGCCGCAATTCACGCAACACTTCATCCAGTGATTTACGCGCGTGGATAACAACCGGCAAGCGATGATTCTGCGCGATCGATAATTGCCCTCGAAATATCTCAAATTGAAATGCTTCGTCAGTGCGCCCCTGATAAAAGTCTAGCCCGCACTCACCAATTGCGACAGATGGATAGCTGTCGAGCCATTGATCCAGTTGCTGCAAATGCAACAGACGATGATCGGACATAAACCAGGGATGCAAACCATAGGCAACATGGATAGCCTGATAACGGTCGGCCAGGCGGGCCAGCTTTGGCCAGCGAGCAGCAGTTGTGGCGGGTACGATAAACGCCTGCACTCCAGCCGCGTTGGCGCGCTCGATCACCTCATCAAGCTGTCCATCGAAACGCTGGTCATCCAGATGGCAGTGCGAATCGATCAATTCGGGCTTTGCTGGCATCGACATTTACCTTCACCGGGCACAAAAAAACCCGGCCAGTAAATGGCCGGGTTTGCAGTGTAGTATCAGCATGCGGTTAACGCAGACTTAGCCGCGCTGCTCCAGCATGCGGTGGATGATCGGCGTTAATATCACTTCCATCGCCAGACCCATCTTGCCACCCGGCACCACGATGGTGTTGCGGCGCGACATGAAAGAATCATGGATCATGTTCAGCAGGTAAGGAAAGTCGGTGTCGAATTTCTTCGGGTCCTTGAAACGAATCACTACAAAACTTTCATCCGGGGTCGGAATATCACGCGCAATAAACGGGTTGGAGGTATCGACGGTAGATACCCGCTGGAAGTTGATATCAGTCTGAGAAAACTGCGGTGTGATGTATTTGATGTAATCAGGCATGCGTCGCAAAATGGTATCGACGATGACATCGGCGCTGTAGCCGCGCTCTGCGCTATCCCGATGAATTTTCTGGATCCACTCCAGATTGACGATCGGCACTACGCCGACCTTGAGATCTACATGTTTGGTCATATCGACCTGGTCATTCTTGACACAACCATGCAAGCCTTCATAAAACATCAAATCGGTACCGGACGGGATATCTTCCCATGGGGTGAATTCACCCGGCTTTTTATCAATACTCAGCCGAGCATTGTGCTCAACCGCTTCCGGTTCACTGTGCAGGTAGTAGCGCTTTTTGCCGGTGCCGGATTCGGAATAGGTTTTGAACAGTTCGGCCAGTTTGTCGAATTCATTGGCTTCTGCACCAAAGTGACTGAAATCGATTCCATCGCGAACCGCATCTTCCATCTTGACCTTCATTTCAGCCCGATCAAATCGATGAAAGCTGTCGCCTTCGATCACTACCGGGTTGATTTTTTCACGTTCGAAAATGTGCTCAAAGGCTTTCTTGACGGTAGATGTGCCAGCCCCTGAAGAGCCTGTCACCACGACGATCGGGTGTTTAGTTGACATAATAAAATCCTCACGAAATGAGTTGGAGCCGACCTAGCGGACGGATCCGGGAAAAATTGGCCCGTTATTCTATCTTTTTCTATGCTTATAGGCGAATACAATCTGCATTGAACCGCCGGGGCAGGCGACCCAAGTGCTTCAGGCTACACCGTGGCGATGAAAAAAGGTATGCTCGAGAAAATTTCTTAACCAATGGAAAACCCATGACTTCCATCGATTCTATCCAGACAGGCATTCTCGACAACCTGCCACCGATGGCGAGATTTCTCAGCTTCAGCCTGCAATCGGAGGGAGATTTGAAAAACTGTCTGGCCGATCTGGCTGAGCTTTCCGATGGCCATCATTTAGTGGTCGGGCTGGGTCATTCACTGGTGCTCGCGCTCGGCCAGCGTATCGCCGGTCTCAAAACCTTTCCGGCCCTGACCGCGCCGGCGATCGAGGTGCCTTCGACCCCGTCGGCGCTGTGGTGCTGGTTACGCGGCGACGACCGCGGCGAACTGTTTCACCAGAGCCGGTTACTGGAATCCCTGCTCTCACCCACCTTCGCTCTGGATGACTGCATCGACAGTTTTACCTTTGATAGCAACCGGGATCTGAGCGGATACGAGGATGGCACAGAAAATCCGCAAGGTGAGGATGCCATCAAAGCCGCCTTTCAGCACAATGCAGGCGCCGGACTCGACGGTGGCAGTTTTGTCGCAGTGCAAAAATGGCTGCATGATTTTGACCTTTTCGACAGTTTCAGCCCAGAACAGCAAGACGACGCCTTTGGTCGCCACGTCAGCAATAACGAAGAATTTGAGGAAGCACCGGCCTCGGCCCATGTCAAGCGCAGCGCTCAGGAAAGTTTCAATCCGGAAGCCTTCATCCTGCGCCGATCCATGCCCTGGGCCGATGACATCAGCGGTGGACTCAACTTTGTCGCTTTCGGGCACAGCGTGGATGCTTTCGAAGCCATTCTCAAACGCATGTGTGGACTCGATGATGGCATTCCCGATGCCTTGTTCAGCTTCACCCGTCCCCTCACCGGCAGTTATTTCTGGTGCCCGCCGATGCGCGACGGCAAGCTGGATTTATCGGTGCTTGGGCTTTGACTACAGCTTGTTTTCATGACACAGCCTACAGGTGATAAAATCGCCTATGCCCACCTTGACATTGCCATGTTCCCGATTCAGCGCCCGGTCGGTAGCGGCGCGATAACACGTTGCCTTCAACATTCTTGCCGTGACAGGCGCGGCAGGCATCTCCATTGTTCTCAGCGAGTCTTCGTGACCACCCGGATAACCAATTTTTTTTGATAACCCGTGCCTGGGTCGCCCTTGGCAAATTACAGACTTTCCAGCAACAGGCTGGTTTCAGTAGAGGACACCCCGTCGATCAAGCGCACATCGCCGAGCAAACGATTGAAGGACTCCAGTGAATCGGTGCGAATCTCGGCGACGATATCCCAACGACCATTGGTATTGTGCAATGCGACGATTTCCGGACAGCCACTCATTGCGGTAATCACCTGACGCGCCTTTTTACCTTCGACCGCCACCGTCATCAGCGCCCGGATCGGATTCTGCTCGGCCTGCGGCTTGAGTTTGATGGTATAGCCTTGAATGATGCCGTTGCGCTCCAGGCGCTTCATGCGGTTTTGCACGGTGGCACGCGAAACCCCGAGTTTCTTGGCCAGATCGACCACCGGAGTGCGCGCCTGTTTGCGTAAAATCGCGATCAATTTCTGATCGGTAGAATCCAGTTGTAGCATATTGTCAGCCTGCTTAATCATTTTGTAATGATTATATTCAGATTGAAACGAAATGTGATCTTTTCTCTCAACAAACCGGCCACCATAATGAACCTGTCACCCGATCACCAGTGGAGAAAAGCATGACCCGTTTTATCGATATCGACAGCGTAGGAAAACTCATCGAGCAGGTCGGAATCGACCTGTTTCTGAAACAACTGGAAGACGAGTTGATCGCAAATTTCAAACAATGGCCAGATTTCGAAAAATCTGCACGGCTGGCCAGTCATAGCGAAATCGGCGTCATCGAATTGATGCCGGTCAGCAATGACCAGTTGTATGGTTTCAAATACGTCAATGGCCACCCGTCCAATACTGCACGCGGTCTTTCTACCGTGATGGCTTTTGGCGCGTTGGCCGAAGTCGAAACCGGTTATCCGCTGCTGCTGTCAGAACTGACATTGTCAACCGCGTTACGCACCGCAGCCACCTCGGTCATGGCCGCGCGGGCATTGGCGCGCGCCGATTCGCGCAGCATGGCGATGATCGGTTGTGGCGCGCAAAGTGAATTTCAGGCAATTGCCTTTCACCAGTTGCTCGGCATCGACCAATTGCATATTCATGACATCGATCGTCAGGCGATGGCCAAGCTGCAACGCAATCTGGCTGCCTATCCGCAACTGAAAGTATCTGCGTTTGACTCGGCCGCCGAAACGGTGCGCGGGGTCGATATCGTCTCGACCATTACCGCCGACAAGACATGGGCCACGATCCTGACCGATGAAATGGTCGAACCCGGCATGCATATCAATGCAATCGGCGGAGACTGCCCGGGCAAGACCGAACTCCAGGCCGAAGTTTTGCACCGGGGCAAGATTTTTGTTGAGTACGAGCCGCAAACCCGCATCGAAGGCGACATCCAGCAACTCGCGATGGATTACCCGGTGACCGAATTGTGGCAAGTACTGAACGGTCAGGCGTCCGGGCGCGATGACGATCGGCAAATCACGATTTTTGACTCGGTCGGTTTCGCACTGGAAGATTTTTCAGTGCTCAACTACCTGTACCGACTCAGCCTCGAACATGGCATCGGTCAGGAAATAGACCTGACGCCTCAACTGGACGATCCGAAAGACTTGTTTGCGCTAACCCGCAACAAGAGTCATCAGCACCGGGCCGCCTGAGAAAACCTGATGAAAATCACGACACAGCCGATTCAAATCATCGGGGTACCGCTCGACCTCGGGGCTTCCAGGCGAGGCACCGATGCCGGGCCTTCGGCGCTGCGTATCGCTGGTCTGGGCGAGCATTTACGCGACATCGGTTACGACATCGGGCTGGAAATGGATATTCCGGTGCCGGCGATGGAAACTCGCCTGCTGAAAAAAAACGGTAGTTACTTCAAGCCGGAAATCCTGCAGGTCTGCACGCAACTTGCGCATACCACAAGAGACAGCTTGTCCAGAGATTTTTTTCCACTGATCCTTGGCGGTGACCACTCTATCGCGATGGGTTCAGTGGCGGGCGTTTCCGCGCATTACCGCCAGCAACAGCAGGATATCGGGTTGATCTGGTTCGATGCACATGGTGATATGAACACACCCGACAGTTCTCCCAGCGGCAATATTCATGGCATGCCGCTGGCTCACTTGCTCGGTTTCGGCGATGAGCATTTACGCGATATTCTTGAATTTCACCCCAAGGTGCGCCCCGAGCATACCGTGCTGATCGGTATTCGTGATATCGACGCCCGCGAGCGCGAAATGATTAACCGGTCGGGCATTCATGTCTTCACCATGCGCGATATCGATGAACAGGGCATGGCAGCGATCAGCCGCCAGGCGATCGAGATCGTGACCCGGGATACCGCGGGGTTCCACCTCAGTTTCGATGTCGATGGCTGCGACCCATCGGTGATTCCCGGCTCCGGCACGCTGGTCCCGGGCGGAGTCAATTTTCGGGAAGCCCATTTGCTGCTCGAATATTGTGCTGACAGCCAGGCCATGCGGTCGATGGAAGTGGTTGAACTGAATCCGTTTCTCGACCGCGGCAACCAGTCGGCGGAAAACACTGTTGCGCTGATTCAAAGTGCATTTGGACAGACAATTCTATAGCTTGCCTACCATTTCCTATCAATTTGATTATCCCAGCCCTTCCAAGGATTCATCCCGAATAAACATCACCAAGCGCGAATCACGAACATAATCCCGCCGTCATTCGCTGGCGCTCATTTCTGTTAATCCGGGTTAATTTCTTATCTATTTAAGACTCTCCTTATATTATAAATTACTACAAACTTACAGCAATTAAGGTTATAATTTGGCGTCTTCACAGTCCGTTTTTCCGGACTGCTATCCTTTTATTATCTTTACTCCAAAATTCCGGGACCCGGCATGACTCTTAAACAGCGTCTGATCAACTTTTTCCCTTTCCTCAAATGGATGCATCTGGTCAATCGGGATACGCTGAAAGCAGATTTTCTGGCCGGCCTGACCGGAGCGGTCATCGTGTTGCCGCAGGGCGTTGCCTTTGCCACCATTGCCGGCCTGCCCCCGGAATATGGTCTCTACACAGCTATGGTCACACCGATCATTGCAGCCTTGTTCGGTTCTTCATTGCATCTGGTTTCAGGTCCGACCACGGCCATATCGATTGTGGTTTTTTCCGCCATCAGCCATTACGCCGAACCGGGATCCCCTGAATTCGTCAATCTGGCATTGACCATGACTTTTCTCGCCGGCGCCTGGCAATTCGGTTTTGGCGTTGCCCGGCTCGGCACGCTGGTCAATTTCGTCTCGCACACCGTAGTAATCGGTTTTACTGCCGGGGCTGCCATTTTGATCGCGACCAGCCAGATCAAAAGCATTACCGGTATTTTCGTACCCAAAGGAGAAACCTTTTTGCACACCTGGATGGATATTTTCCGTGACTTCGACCAGGTCAATATCTACTTGCTGATCATCGGCGCGGTGACGCTGCTGACCGCGTTGCTGGTGAAAAAATACCTGCCCCGCATGCCCAACCTGCTGGCCGGCATGGTCGTCGGCAGCCTGCTCGCACTGATCTTCAAGGATTACACCGATGGCATTAAACTGGTCGGCGAGATTCCCGCCCACCTGCCGCCCCTGTCGGGCCCGGACCTGAGCATGGAAAACATCAAATTACTGGCGCCGGAAGCCTTTGCGGTCGCATTACTCGGTTTGATCGAAGCGGTCTCCATCAGCCGCGCGGTGGCGACCAAATCGAACCAGCGCATCGATGCTAATCAGGAATTCATCGGTCAGGGCTTGTCCAACATGGGTGGCAGTTTCTTTTCCAGTTATGCCGGTTCCGGTTCCTTTACCCGCTCCGGCATCAACTATGATGCCGGTGCCAAAACACCTCTTTCGGCCATTTTTGCTGCGCTGTCACTGATGCTGATCGTGTTGTTGATCGCTCCGCTGACCGCCTATCTGCCAATCGCCGCGATGGGCGGAGTGATCATGCTGGTGGCTTACAACCTGGTAGATTTCCACCATATCAAAAAGACCCTGCTGATCAGCAAATCGGAATCCGCGATCCTGATCACGACCTTTCTGGCCACCTTGTTTCTGGAGCTGGAATTTGCCATTTACATGGGGGTTTTGCTGTCACTGATTTTCTTTCTGGCAAAAACCTCAACCCCGCAGATCCCGACCCTGTCTTTCGATGACGAGCCGGGCACGCCGAATCGCAAGCTGGTGTCCATTGATGTAAAACCGGTCAAACAATGCCCGCAGTTGAAAATTATCCGCATCGATATGTCGATTTATTTTGGCTCGATCAATCATATCCAGAACCGTCTTAGCGCCATTGCCGAAAATGAACGCGTTTTCCATATCCTGATCGAGGCTTCTGGAATCAATTTCATTGATCTGGCCGGCGCAGAGGCGCTGGCGAATGAACAACAGCGACTGAAATCGATGGGCGGAGGATTGTATTTCGTCGGACTCAAGCCCAGCGTGTATGAGTTTGCCGCTAAATCCGGTTTTATCCGGCATATTGGCGCTACCCATTTTTTCGACTCCAAAGCGCAGGCGATTCACTATATCTACTCGCGGCTCGATCACGATATTTGCCAAAGCTGTCGTGCGCAAATCTTTGATGAATGCCC
Source organism: Gammaproteobacteria bacterium (assembly GCA_024763505.1). GTDB lineage: Bacteria > Pseudomonadota > Gammaproteobacteria > JACNJF01. The sequence goes on along the minus strand of JANTFI010000013.1, from coordinate 18,989 downwards.
CTGACCGATTGTACGATTGCGCGTGCCCTGAACAGTTCTGCTGAAGATGTGAGAATACCTTGCTGGCCCTGGCTATCGGGCGGTATAACCTGAACGATAGATCAGGGTGCAGGCAAGTTTCGGCATCCGAGATCGCTTCGCCAATTGAGGCTTGGTTGCGGCACAGCCTGCGACCGGCATCGCTTTATTGGTTATCGGCCTACGACTCGCACAAGCATCCGGTCAGAACAGATCGGCATTCAACCACAGATGGGTTGCGATACTGGCGGCATAACCCAGCGCAACCACCGGCATCCATTTCAGATGACCGAAAAAGGTGTACTTGCCACGCGCCTGCCCCATCAGCGCGACCCCGGCGGCCGAACCGATCGACAGCAATGAACCACCAACCCCGGCTGTCAGCGTCACCAGCAACCACTGGCCGTGCGACATTTCCGGATTCATCGACAAGACCGCGAACATGACCGGAATATTATCCACAATGGCCGACATCAAACCGACTGCGATATTGGCCTCGGTCGCACCCCATTGCAGGTACATGGTTTCCGAAGCCAGTGCCAGATAGCCCATAAAACCCAGTCCGCCGACGCTGGCTACTACACCGTAGAAAAACAGCAGGGTATCCCATTCGGCGCGAGCCACTGGCCGAAATATATCAAAGGCCACCACATTACCCACATCATCAGTTTGTTCATAATGCGCATGATGGGTTTTCTTCAGATAAAAGCCGAAGATCTGCAAAAAACCAAGACCGGTCAGCATGCCGATAACCGGCGGAAGATAGAGAAAGTTATGAAACGAAACCGCGGTTATTATGGTCAGCAAAAACAATCCGATCACCCGCCGCGCACCGATCGCCATCACGACATGGTCTTCCCCGGATTCAGGTTTCTGATCGGGAATCGCAAAATTCATGATCAGCGCTGGCACCAGAAAATTGACTGCAGAAGGCAGGAACAGATCGAAGAATTGATAAAACTCGACCATTCCTTTCTGCCAGACCATCAGCGTAGTGATATCACCAAACGGCGAAAAAGCCCCGCCGGCATTGGCCGCCACCACGATGTTGATGCAAGCGAGCAAAACAAAGCGCTGGTTGTCGCCGCCCACCGCCAGCACGACCGCACACATCAGCAGCGCTGTGGTCAGGTTGTCGGCCACCGGCGAAATGAAAAAAGCCATGCCACCGGTGACCCAGAACAAGGCGCGGAATCCCAACCCAGAACTGACCAGCCGCGCGCGCAGGGCTTCAAACACGCGCAACTCCTCCATCGAGTTGATATAGGTCATCGCGACCAGCAAAAACAGCATCAATTCGGCATATTCCAGCAGGTTGTGCCGCACCGCTTGCTCAGGCAAATGCACCAGCTCCGGATAGGCATGATACGTCACCGCAATCATGGCCCAGATCAGTCCGGCCGAGATAATCACCGGCTTGGATTTTCTCAGGTTGGTATATTCTTCGGCCATCACCAGCAGATAGGCCAGCGCAAACACCAGCAAGGCTGCCGTGCCGACCGTGCTGCCGGTTAGATCCAGTGGTTGCAGCGATGCTTCGGTATTGGCAAAAACCTGCAATGGCAACAGCCACAAAAGCGACAACCGCAAGACAAAACGAGAACAAGAATGCATTATATTTTCCGCCTGAACAATCAGCCTGCCATCATTGGGGTAATAGTGGATGCTGTCAACCGTCCGGCCACCGATTCAGCTAACAACCGCTTCAGCCAGCAACCGCTGATTCGAGCCGGGCGTATCGGTATCGCGGCCCGTCTGAGTTATCAGAAAATGGTGTTCATCATCAGCATCATCACCACCAGAAACAGAATCGTCATGATGCCGCCGGCTTTCATGAAATCGGCCACCCTGTAACCGGCCGGACCCATAATCAGCGCATTGACCTGATGGGTCGGAATGATAAAGGAATTGGAAGTTGCGATAGCTACGGTCAGTGCAAACACCGCAGGGTTGGCACCGACACCGAGCGCGATATTGACCGCCAGCGGAACCAGCAGCACAGTCGCTCCGACATTCGACATCACCAGCGTAAAAAAGGTTGCCAGCACCGCCACCGCCGCCTGAATCACCCAAACCGGCGCATCGCCCACCACTGACAATACTTGCTGGGCGATCCACTGCGCGGTGCCACTGGTTTCCACCGCCAACCCGAGCGGAATCAGCGATGCCAGCAGAAAGACTGTTTTCCAACTTACCGCTTCATAGGCTTCTTCGATTTTCAGCACGCCGGACAAGATCATACCCATCGCACCGGTCAACAGCGCAATCGACAGACGTAAATCGGTAAACAAGACCAGAAACAGGGCGATCCCGAAAAACAATCCGGCCCACTTGAGCTTTTCCGGCCGCAACTTTTCTTCATGTGGATACTCGGTGGTGACCACGACAAAATTCTTGTCCTGTGAAATGCGATCGAGCGTGCGCCAGGTGGTGTGTACGATCAGTGTGTCACCGGCCTGCAGCGGCATATTGCGGATATCATCCCCTTCGCCCAGCGTCTCGCCGCCCCGATGCATGCCGACCAGCGCCAGCCCATAGGTTTTGCGCATCCACACGTCACGCGCCGACTTGCCGATCAGCTTGGAACCCGGTGGAATAACGATCTCGGCAATTCCGGCCTTGGCCGAAGACAGATCCTCAACAAAGCTGCGCAGCACATCGCGCTTGATCAAACCGTATTTTTCAACGAAGTAATCGAGATGACCGGGGGCAGCCACGACGCCCAGCACCATGCCAGCCTGAAATTCCGTGTCGCGCGCCAGCGTGCCTGGCCCGACCTGACTGGATTGTCCCGGCAACTTGTTGGCGATAATGCGCACCCGGTATTTAGTTTCAACATCATCGAGTTTTTGGCCGACCAGTTTGCTACCATCCGGCACCACGATTTCATTGAGCGAATAATCCATGTTGTATACATCGCGGAAGTATTTCATTGAATCGGCCGCCTTGGTACCATTCTCGCTCTTGCTGACCGGCAGCACGAAGCGCCCGGCGATGACAAAATACAAGATCCCGGTCGCCATCAGCGCAAGCCCCACCGGGGTCACCGAAAACAGTCCCCAGGTTTCCATCTGCTGATCGGCGGGCAAGCCCTGGTTGGAGGTCAGGATCAGATCATTGAGCAGAATCAGCGGGCTGGACCCGACCATGGTGACGGTGCCGCCGAGAATCGCAGTAAAGCCCATCGGCATCAGCAAACGTGACATCGGAATCCCCGAGCGTGCAGAGATTCGGCTGACCACCGGCAAAAACAGCGCGGCCGCGCCGACATTCTGCATGAACGAAGAAATGATGCCGACCGTGCTGGAAATAATCGGAATGATGCGGCCCTCGGTGGTGCCACCGATCTTCAGAATAAACGAGGCCACCTTACTCATCAGGCCGGTTTTATCCAGCCCGGCGCCAATAATCATGACTGCAATAATCGACATCACCGCATTCGAGCTGAAACCGTCAAAAATATGCTGGGTATCCACCAGCCCCTGTTCCAGCCCCATCATCGGCGCCAGCAGTGAAGTCAAACCGAGCAAAACCATCACGGTGGCAGCCGCGACATCCACCCCGACCACTTCAAAGGCAAACAGGTAAATGGTCAACAGCAACACGGCGCTGACCCAGGCAATTTCAATAGTCGGCACGATGGTACCGAGGTACAGGGCGACTGCGGCAAACACCAGCGCCGCGATCATCTGCTTGACAGAAAGGGGTGACTTGCCTTGCGTGCCACCCTCTTCCTCGAGAGTGGTATGGTCCGCTTGATTGGTTGAGCCCATGGGTATAGTAATTTCTCCAAACCTACCGATGATAACCGCTATTGCCGCCATCAGAAAAATGAATAATACAGTGTTGAACAGGAATGTTTACTGAATATTGAGTCGCCGAGGTTACGCCGAACAGCATCCAAAACGCGCGTATATTCACAGTTTATCACGGACTATTCAAATGAATTGGTATCGATTAATATTCCAATATGGAATATTCAAGCCTGCCCGATCTCAAAAGTCTCAGCGCACTGCGCGCCATTGTCGAACTCGGCGGGGTCGAACAGGCCGGCAAACACTTGCATGTCGGGCAACCTGCCATCACCAAACGATTGCGAGCACTGGAAAACGGCTATGGCACACCGTTGATGCAGCGCGTGGGGCGAAAGCTCAAATTGACCATCGCCGGCAAACGGGTTTACCAATATGCCTGTCTGGCGCTGGATCATCAGACTGCTCTGGTGGAGGATTTGCGAAATCTGGATCTGGGCAGTAACCAGTTACGGCTGGAGGTCACCCATGCCATCGGCGAACATTTTCTGCCATCGCTGCTGGTGAATTTTTCCGAAAGCCACCCGCAATTTCAGATTCACAGCCGGATGGGTTATTCGCGCCGTATCCAGACCCGTCTGGCGACCGGATTATCCGATCTGGCGCTGCTCGAACTGGCACCGGACCACCCCGATATTTTGCTGCAGAAATGGTTTGATGATGAACTGGTTCTGGTTTGCGGCCCCAGCCACCCCCTGGTCAATGTCGGCTGCATCGACGCCAGAGAGTTGCCGATGCAACCCTTTGTGTTGCGCGAACCCAAGTCTTCGATCCGTATCCTGCTGGAGCGAGAATTGCGAGAACTGGGCATAAAACGATTGCCTGCTGCGCTGGAGGTCGGCGCCAATGAAGCCATCATCGATATACTCGAACGGGGCCGGCACCTGAGCTTTCTACCCCGCTTCAGCGTGCGCAACGCGTTGGACAGCGGGCGTCTGCATTCGATTCAGGTAGCGAATCTGAAAGTGAAAATGACGTTGTGGATCGCCCGTAACAGCGCCACCCTCGATCATCCGGTGGCTCAAGCCTTTGTCGAAACTTTGTGCAGCAACCGACCGTAAGAAACGCCACATTCCGAAACGGCCATGCTGACATTGTCGGTTAAATTTTCACGAGCCAGCAGTGCTAGCCTAGCGTGCAGCGATCTTGCCGGTGCTTCAGTCGAGCCGCTGAAACACCAGATCCCAGACCCCATGCCCGAGTCGTTCGCCACGACGTTCGAACTTGGTGGTCGGGCGATAATCCGGCTTGTCGCTGTAACCCTTGGCATTGCCGAGGTTTTTGAAGCGCGCATCAGACAATAATTCTCGCGCCATGTGGCGGGCATAATCTTGCCAGTCTGTCGCCATATGCAACACCCCGCCCGGTTTGAGCACGGTTGCGACCAGATCGCGAAAAGCCGGGTTGACGATGCGCCGCTTGTGATGACGCTTCTTATGCCACGGATCTGGGAAAAACAGAAAAACCGCATCCAGCGATCGCGGCGCAATCATGTTTTCCAGCACCTCGACTGCATCATGTGAAATCAGCCGCAGGTTTTGCAGCCCGGCCTCGTGCTGTGCAGCCAGACAATGCCCAACCCCCGGCGTGTGAACCTCGATGCCGATGTAGCCATACTCCTGATCCTGCTGCGCCATTTGCACCAGCGAATCCCCCATGCCGAAACCGATTTCCAGTTTGACACCCTGCGCCTGTGGAAACAGCCGGGCCAGATCCAGCGGCTCGTCGGCGTCATATTCCAGCCCGTACAATGGCCAGTAATGTTGCAATGCGTGGCGTTGCCCTTCGGTCTTGCGACCGGTGCGCATGACAAAGCTGCGGATACGCCGGTCTTGCTGCGCGGGGTCTTGCGACTCGGCCATGTTTCAGCCGATCAAGCCTTCTATCGGCGACGAGGCGGATGCGTAGCGTTTTTTTGGCATGCGTCCGGCAAGATAGGCTTCGCGCCCGGCCTGAATGCCCTTCTTCATCGCCGATGCCATCAGTACCGGATCTTTGGCGGCGGCGATGGCGGTGTTCATCAAAACGCCATCACATCCCAGTTCCATCGCGATGGCCGCGTCGGAAGCGGTGCCGACGCCGGCATCGACAATGATCGGAACCTTCGCATTTTCGATGATTTCCAGAATATTATAGGGATTGCGGATGCCGAGCCCGGAACCGATCGGCGCAGCCAGCGGCATCACCGCAACACAGCCGATGGCTTCCAGCTCTTTGGCGATGACCGGATCATCGTTGGTGTAGACCATTACATCGAAATCATCGGCCACCAGTGCCTCGGCCGCCTTCAGGGTTTCAAGAATATGCGGAAACAGCGTCTTCTGATCGGCCAGCACTTCCAGCTTGACCAACTTGTGACCATCGAGCAATTCACGCGCCAGCTGACAGGTGCGAATCGAATCCTTTGCGTTAAAGCAACCGGCGGTATTGGGCAGGATGGTGTATTGTTCCGGCGGCACCACGTCGAGCAGGTTCGGCTCGTCAGCATTCTGACCAATATTAGTGCGCCGGATGGCGACGGTAATAATCTCGGCTTCACTGGCTTCGGTCGCCAGCCGGGTTTGCTCCAGATCCTTGTATTTGCCGGAACCAACCAGCAGACGTGAATGGTATTGCTTGCCGGCAATGATGAGAGGGTCTTGACTGCTCATGGACTAGCCACCTCCGATGGCATGGATGATTTCGATCTTGTCGCCTTGCTGCAGGCGGGTTTCTGCATGTCGGCCTTTCGGGATGATTTGCTGGTTGACCTCGACCGCAATACGCTTGCCGGCCAGATCGGACTGCTCGAGTAATTGCGCGATGCTGATATCCGCCGCAAAATCGCGGCTTTCACCATTGATGATTAACTGCATATTCTGGCTCCACTTAACCGGTGTGCGATTCTACACCAAAAGCGATATGATGCGACGGTAGAATCCTTGGTCTTCCCAACATCCGAAAAAATGCAAAACCGACCCGAACACACTGCCACCAAAGACAATCCCCCCCTGAACAACGGCAAATTTTGCGCACGATGAGCAGCACCCTGATCATCGGCGGCGGAATCATTGGTTTACTCAGCGCCATTGAATTACACGAAGCAGGCGAACAGGTCTGTGTTGTCGATCGCCAACAGGCGGGGCAAGAATCTTCCTGGGCGGGAGGTGGTATTTTATCGCCACTGTATCCCTGGCGTTACCCGGACGCCGTTACCATTCTGGCCCGATTCAGTCAGCAACTCTACACAGAGCTGATCAAAAAATTACAGCAACGCACCGACATGGATGCCGAATATCTGCACAGCGGCATGCTGGTGCTAGGCGATTATGAAGAAGCCGCCGACTGGGTCAAAACCCATGCCATCGACAGTATGCCAGTCGAGCGCGAACGCATCCAACAGATCGCGCCCGAAATCAATTCGCACTATCAGAGTGGCTGGTGGTTTCCGGCGATCCATCAGGTTCGCAACCCGCGTTTGATGGCCGTCATCAAGGCTTACATCAAAACCACCGACATCTGCTTGATCGAGCATCAGACAATCGATTCTTTCGACATTCGGCAACAACGGATAACCGCAGCGCAGGCAGCCGGGCGCCGTTTTGAGGCCGACCGGTTTCTGGTCGCAGGCGGTGCCTGGAGCAACCAGTTGGTTAAGCCTATCGGACTGGATATCGGAGTGCGCCCGGTAAAAGGGCAAATGCTGCTACTTCAAGGCGAGCCGGGGCTGGTCAAGCGCATCACCCTGAGCGAAGATCGATATATCATTCCGCGCCGTGATGGACGCGTGCTGGTCGGCAGTACGACAGAGAATGCCGGTTTTGACAAATCCACATCTTCCCAGATCCGTCAACAATTACTGGACTATGCCGTACATACCATCCCCGCTTTGAAAAACAGCCGGCTGGAAAAACACTGGGCCGGTTTACGCCCTGGTACGGACAGTGGCATCCCACGAATTGGCGCTCACCCCGATTTCGAAAACCTTTTTCTTAATTGCGGACACTACCGTAATGGTCTGGTCATGGCGGCCGGCTCAGCCCGATTGCTGGCGCAAATCATGTCGGGTCAAACCCCTTCTATCGAGGCTGAGTGCTACCAGCCATGAGAACCGGTTCACGTTTGCTATTTGACGCACTACCGCTCGTCCGGACAAACCTGAAGTCCATCTATAGTCGGGTGAAATTAATCATTGGTTACTTAGGATACTGAGTATGAAAATCTTAACCCAAAACGGCTTTTCGTTGATGGAAATGCTGATGACCATGTCGCTGATCGGCATTTTGACGATGGTTGCCATCCCCAGCGTCAACGGCATTTTGAAAAATGAACGGCTGACGACCCAGATCAACAGCCTGCTGGCTCATTTGCAATTTGCCCGCAGTGAAGCCCTGTTGCGCCACAAGCAGGTCGTGGTTTGCGCCAGCAAGGATGCCGCAACCTGTAGCGGAAACTGGAGCGATGGCTGGATCGTCTTCTTCGACAATGATGAGTCAGCCGACGTCAGCGATGGCGATGCGCTATTACAGGCGCATGCAAAGTTGTCTGGCGACAATGTCATGAATAATACTGGCGGCACGACTATCATCTATGATTCTCGGGGTTTTACCCCGAACTCGGCCTCTACCTTCTCGGTTTGCGATGACCGAGGTGCAAGCAAGGGCAAATCGATCACGATTTCCACTACGGGTCGGGTACGTAGCGGAGGCGACGTCACATGTTAATCAACCGTCACAGCCAGCTTGGGCTTTCATTGATTGAAGCAATGGTCTCTTTGCTGGTTATTTCCATCGGCCTGCTCGGGATTGCTTCTCTGCAGATTTCCGCGATGAAACAAAATTCATCCGCCTACTGGCAAACCCAGGCGGTCATGATGGCCTATGACATGGCCGATCGGGTGCGTAGCAACAAGGCTGAAATCAATAACTATATTGGTGTGGATACAGAAAAAGGCTATGACGGCGAATGCATCACCAAGCCCTGCACAACGGCCGAAATGCTGACGGCCGATGCGGCAGAATGGGAGACCCAACTGTCCACATTACCTTCGGGTCGCGGCATGATTCAAAACCCGGTCGCCAACCAACTATCCATCACTGTAATGTGGGATGACGAAGGCACTGGTGCGACCGGCACCAATTGCAGTAATGACAGCAAGGTCGATCTGACCTGCTACACCATCACCATGAGCACGCTATGAATAACGTGAACCTCTCTACCAACCCCCGACAGACACAAGGCGGATTTTCTCTGGTTGAAACACTGGTAGCCATGGTTATCAGTATCTTCCTGCTCGGTGGCGTGATTCAGGTGTACTCGGCCAACCGTACCACCTATGGTTTCTCGGAAGCTGTCTCACGGGTTCAGGAAAATGGTCGTTTTGCGCTGGACGCGATCGCCCGGGATATCCGTCTCGCCGGGTTCTGGGGTTGCGCTACCTTCGACCCAGCCGACACTCGGAATATCACCAACAACCTTGACCCTAATGGCGCTGGCTTTGACGAATATTATGACTTTGTCAATCAACCGCCCGTCTCCGGCACGGACAATGACCAACTCAACAATTCTGACAAAATCATGATTTATGGCGCCGCACCGGGGCAGACCAATGTATTGCCGCCTTACGGTCCGTCGACATCTGCCAATATCAAGGTCAACGCAATCCAATCTTTGGAAGTAGACGATATTGTGCTATTAACCAATTGCAAAGGTGCTGATATCTTCCAGATTTCCAACCTGACCGCCGGATCCGGTGCCGATCAATTGGCCGTTGTACACAACACCGGTACTGGCACACCGGGCAATTACAACCCGAATAATTGCAACAGCGGGCAATGTCTGTCACAGGTTTACGGTGGCGATGCTGCCTTGATGAAACTGCAAAAGGTGACTTATACACTCGAAGCCGGTGCTAGTGGTGATACGGCATTATTCCGCGCCGAATTTGATCAAAAAGCCGAATTGGTTGACGGAATCGAGCAAATACAGTTTTTGTATGGCGTCAACGAAGACACTGACAACACCACCCCTGATCAATACCTGACTGCTGATAACGTGGCTGACTGGCAAAAGGTCACTGCTGTAAAAGTCATGATCCTCGTCAAAGCGCCCGCCAAGGTGTCGATGGATAAAGATCAAGTGGTTCGCTTCAACGGACAGAACATATCTTTTGACGACCAGTTTCTACGTCAGTCTTTCTCGCTGACCGTTGCTTTGCGTAACAGGATTTGATCATGAAAAACACTATCCATTGGCAAAACCAGCAAGGCTTCACCCTGATCATGAGCATGATCTTTCTGGTGGTGCTGACCATCGTAGGGCTCACATCCATTCAAAATACTCGCGTTGAAATCGCCATGGCTGGCAATTTGCGTGAGTCTGACATGGCCTTTCAAGTGGCCGAAATCGGACTCAGTTCCGGCGAAAAATTTATTATGGATTCCATCTCCAAAAGCGATTACGACAAGCCTGCTGAAGGTCTCTACCCTGCTCTGGACAATGACCCGAACTATTTCGAACCACTAACCTGGGAAGCTTCCCAGACTTCCAGCGCCGACATTCCATCAGTGTACAAGGCACCACTGTTTATCATCAAATATCTGGGAGACCGCGCCCAGAATGAAGTCGCCTCCGTCAACATCGGCGGTTATGGCACAGCCCAGCCGGGCTTGACCATCTCCAACTTCCGGGTCACCGCCAAAGGTGGTGGTCAAACAGACAGTGCGGAACGCATCCTGCAATCCTACTTCGGAAAGGAATTCTGATTCCTCACCACGAAGGAGAAACCAAAATGAAACTCAAACAGATCCATCGCAAGCTGACACAATCTCTGCTTTTGGCAGGTAGTATTCTGATCAGCTCTACAACTCAGGCAGCGCCTGGAACCTTGCCGAAAGCACCTTTGTTTTTAAGCAATTCGGTCGAGCCGAATGTTTTCCTGACGCTGGATGACTCGGGTAGCATGGACTGGGAACACATGTTCTCCAGTGGCACTGCAGGACTTGCCGGCGCCAGTGGATTGCCGCTATTTGGCGTCAGCTACCGTTACTTCTGGCACCCGGACTGGTGGAGCGATTTCTACATCATCCCCCCTGCTGATTACCAGCATAGCGACCCTGCTGTGACTTGGGATGATGCAATCTGGGTACTGCGAAACCACAATGCCAACAAGATTTATTATAACCCGGAAACCACCTATGAACCGTGGAAAGGCGTGGATAGTTCTGGAAACCCGCTTTACCAGGACGCTGATCCGAATGCGGTGTTAAGAGACCCCAATGCACCCGGTGGCACAACCACAGATTTGACCGATACTTTTGATTTCTTTGATTATGATGACTGTAGCTGCTGGAAACTGAATAGCCTGTATATTCCGGCGTACTTCACCTGGACCGACACAGATGGCGATGGCGTCATAGACCCTGAAGACGAACATACGTTATACGAAATCAAACCTTCTACGGCATCTTACCCTTCAGGACGCAGTTATGAGGATGAATTGCAGAATTACGCCAATTGGTTTCAGTATTATCGAAAGCGCGAGTTTTCCGCAAAGTCAGCCATCGGATCGGTCATCAGTACGGCCGGCGCAACGCGCATGGGCCTGGATATGTTTAATGATGGCCACAAAAGAGACTTGGCCAGTATGACTTCGCCTGCAGATAAACTGGATTTACTCGACACGTTTTATACCGCCAACTCGAATGGTGGCACCCCCGCCAGAAGATCTCTGCAGCGTGTCGGCAATTATTTTTCTTCGACCAGTGGCAGCACCGCTATCAATAGCGTAGCCGATGGTGGAGAATGCCAGCAAAACTTTAATATTCTGATGACTGACGGTTTCTGGAATGGACCGGATCCAGGTGTTGGCAATACCGACCAGAGTGCTTCGGCTGATGGTGGCTTCGATGGCGACCAGGACGAATCCAATGATGGTGGTAACTACGAAGATACCTTCTCGAATACATTGGCAGATGTTGCCATGCGATATTATGAAACTGACCTGCGCGGCGATCTGGCCAACAAAGTACCCACCCGGGCCGGCATCGATGAAAACAATCAGCAGCATCTGGTCAACTTCACCATCTCTTTTGGCTTGACCGGCACACTCGATGCGCAAAATGATGACCCGCTGGACGCATCCTTCAACTGGCCCAACGCCTTTAACGGTGATGCCGAAAAGGTCGATGACCTGTGGCATGCCGCCTATAACTCACGCGGCGAATATCTCAGTGCGCAGAATCCACAGGAACTGGAAGCGGCTCTGAATGCTGCCATTGAAGACATCGCGGAACGGACCGCAACAGCGGCTGCGGTCGCGATCAATTCAGCCCGCCTGACATCAGAATCAGTCGTTTATCTGGCACAATTCAACTCCAACCGCTGGCAGGGTAACCTGTTTGCCTATCCGATCATCGATCTTGACGTCGGCACCCTGGCCACTACCCCGAAGTGGGAAGCCAACTCACTGCTGACAGCCCGCGATATCACTACAGACCCGCGTAGCATCGTGACTTATAATGGCACCAAAGGGGTGCCGTTCCGATGGGACGTGGGCAAACTCAGTAGTCAAATGGTTACTGACCTGAGAACCAGCCCTTCCGGCTCGACCGATTCTACGGCTATCGCCGAAGCGCGCCTCGAGTTTCTGCGCGGTGACCGCAGCAATGAAGGTATCGGTTATTTTTTCCGTGAACGCCCCACCCTGCTCGGTGACCTGGTTAACTCCGGTCCGGTTTTTGTCGGCAAGGCCAATCTGGCCTGGCCCGATGTAGCCCCTTTCCCCGATACTAGTGGCAGCCGTTACTCGGACTTCAAAAATGGCATTGCTGAAACCCGTAAGAAGACTGTTTTTGTCGGCTCTAATGACGGATTGTTGCATGCTTTTAACGATGATACCGGCGAAGAAATCTTTGCCTACGCGCCAAATATTCTGGCTTCCAGTAACGCCTCCAGTGGTTATCATTATCTGACAGACCCCGGCTACGCACATAACTGGTATGTAGATCTCACCCCGACCTTGTCGGATGTCTATATGAATACCAATTTTGGCGGTGGCTGGCATACCATTTTGATCGGCGGATTGCGCGGTGGTGGTCGAGGCCTGTTCGCGCTGGATGTCACAGACCCGTCCAAGCTGACCGAAGCCAATGCCGAAAAAATCGTCATGTGGGAATTTTCATCCGCCGATGATCCCGACCTTGGCTACACCTATAGCAAGCCGACCATCGCACTGGCCAACAATGGTCGATGGGTAGCCATTTTCGGCAATGGATACAACGACACTGGAGATGGCGAAGCCAAACTGTTTATCGTTGATATCGAAGATGGCCTGAACGGCTGGCAGCCCAATGATTACATAGAAATCACCACCGGTGTCGGCACCACTACCGATCGCAATGGCCTGTCCACCCCCGCTTTGGCCGATACCGATGGCAATGGTACAGTTGATCGAGTATATGCCGGCGATCTGGAAGGCAACATGTGGGTATTCGACCTTTCCGGCTCCAATTCGACAACCTGGGGTTCTGCATTCAAATCCGGATCGACACCGGTACCACTGTTCACCACACCGGCCAACCAGCCGATTACCGCCAAACCGGTGCTGGCCCGACATCCGACCATGCCGATCTCGGAATCACCCAGCAATTTACCCAACCTGATGGTCTTTTTTGGTACCGGTCAATATCTGGTTGACACCGATAAGACTAATACCGATGTACAATCCTTTTACGGTGTTTGGGATCAAGGTGATGATTCTCTGGACCGTAGCCAACTAGTCGAGCAAACCTTCCGAAGCGGCTTTACCAATCGCGTTCTGACTCGTAATCAAGTAGATTATTCCTCGGTTTATGGATGGTGGTTCGATTTACCCGACTCCGGTGAACGCGCCGTAACCACCCCGATCGCACGCCGGGATACCGTCTTTTTCAACTCTTTCGTACCGATCGACAACCCCTGTGCGGTGGGTGGTTACGGATTTAAGTTCTCGGTCGATATGGTGACCGGTGGATCACCGGAAGAAACGGTTATCGACGTAAACCGGGATGGAGAAATCAATGATGATGACAATGAAGGCACAGTAAATGTCGTCGCCGCCATCCAACAGGACGGCTATTTGCCGGAACCGGTCTTTATCGAAGATCTGGTATTTACCGGTGAAGTTGCCGAAAAAGTTGTTAAACTACCGGAGCCCAAAACCGGGCGCTTCTCATGGCAGGAGTTAATCAAATGAAACTGATACCCATTTTGGCAGGCCTTGCGATGATGGTCTTGCAACTGATAACACCCTTATATGCAGCGGACATGAGTCGTGTAAATGTGATCGGCCGCATCGATGTTCTGGGTGGTAACAGCATCACCGTCAATGACATGAAATTCGCCCTGTCGCCGACCCTCAAGGTCATCCGCAAAAACAATAAACCCGGCACAACCGATGACCTGATGCGTGGTAAGTTTGTCAAACTAAAGTTCATAGGATTGGGTCAGGGGAAAAATTTGGTAGACTCTATCTACCTGATTGATCGCATCCCGAATGAATCGCCAATGCAAGAGGGGCCCAGATGAGTAAAAACACTATGACCGGATTCACCCTGATCGAAATGTTGATCGTACTGGCTATCATGGGTATTCTGGGTGCGGCAGCCAGCTATTTTTATGGCAATAGCGCCATGAAAGCAGGCCGTTCCGATGCCAAGTCAGGCTTACAGAATGTCGCGACCACGCTTGGCAAATGCAAAAGCCTGTACGGCAGTTATAACAGCCCGAACTGCTCGATCAGCAATGGCGACTCGGTTGACAGCCCGGGAGGCAAATACTCCATCGCCATCACCTCGGCAGCGTCCACCTTTGCCCTGAAAGCCACTCCGGCCGCAGGATCCCCACAGGAGAAAGACACCGACTGTACCAGTCTTTCGTTAACCAACCTGAATGTCACCAGCGCTACAGGCGCAAAACCACTGACTTGCTGGTAGAATTACTTTTCTTGCGATACGGGGCTTCTGATATAATCAGCAGCCCTTTTTTTATGCCCGCCAGTTATGACCCGAAAAGCCGCCGCCCTGATCTCTGGAGGTCTCGATTCGCTGCTCGCCGCCAAAGCGATGCAACAGCAAGGCATCCACGTCGAGGGGATCAATTTCTTCACCGGCTTTTGCGTGGAAGGGCACACCCACGCGATTCGCAAGAAAGATAAAGCCAAACCCAAGCGCAACAATGCCCTGTGGGTGGCCGAACAACTGGGTATCAAACTCCATATCATCGATATTGTGGAAGAGTACAAGGATGTCGTAATCAACCCCAAACATGGCTATGGCGCTAACCTCAACCCATGCCTGGATTGTAAAATATTTATGGTCAGCAAAGCTCATCAATGGATTTTGCAAAAAGGTTTTGATTTTCTTGTCACAGGCGAAGTCATCGGTCAGCGCCCCATGTCTCAACGCAAGGAAACCATGCCAATCGTGGCCAATGAATCCGGCGCTGAAGACTTGATTGTTCGACCACTGTGCGCGAAGAACCTGCCTCCTACCCGCCCCGAGTTGGAAGGCTGGATCGAGCGTGAGAAAATGTTCGATTTTTCCGGTCGTTCGCGTAAACCGCAAATGGCCCTGGCGGCTGAATACGGCTTTGATGATTATGCCCAGCCGGCCGGCGGCTGCTGTTTTCTGACCGATGAAAACTATTCAGTCAAGTTGCAGGATCTTTGGACCAACCGCGGAGCAAAGAAATACGATATCGACGACATCATGCTGCTCAAGGTCGGCCGGCATGTTCGCCCTTCGCAAGCCTTCAAACTCATCATTGCGCGCGAAGAAGGAGAAACACGATTTCTGAGCGGGTATCGCAAACAGTTCCAGTCTATCAAAACAGTCAGTCATGCCGGTCCGCTGGCTCTGGTCGAAGGTGCAACGCTGAATCCGGAACAAATTCGTCAGGCTTGCGCCATCGTGGCACGGTTCAGTAAAGGAAAACAGGCCGATCAGGTTGAGTTGAGCTTCAGCCCGGCAAATGGAGAGCCACAGTCACTGCAGGTCAAACCGATGCCGGCTCATGAAATCCCGCAAAGCTGGTATCTGGTTTAATGAAGACCCTGCAAGTCGATGCGCGCCGTTTGTTATGCCCGATGCCGGTGATTCGCCTGCAAGACAGTATCGAGCCACTGCCCGTCGGCACCGAAGTGAAAATAGTTTGCACTGACCCGGGCGTAATAAACGATATTCCGGCCTGGTGTCGGATCAACGGCCACAGCATACTCAAAATCAACCAGCAAGACGATGAATTCCACATCACCGTACGTAAAGACAATGACGACTGAAAGCCGCCAACAAACCATTCAGCGAGTCACTGTGCGTGGCATGATGGTGAACTTCCTGCTGTCGCTGGCACAAATCCTGTCGGGATTGTTTGCCCATTCCCAGGCCCTGTTGGCGGATGGCCTGCATACGCTGGCCGATTTGATCACCGATGCCATTGTTCTGATTACTTCACATCATTCGGCAAAGGACGCCGATGAAGATCACCCTTATGGCCACGCCCGGATCGAAACCCTGGCCTCGATCTTTCTTGGTGTTGCACTCATCGGCGTTGCCGCCGGCATCGGCTATCGCGGAATCCAGAGTTTTGCCAGCGAAGAAATTGCCAAAACCGAAAGTTATGCGCTGGCAT
Organism: Gammaproteobacteria bacterium; assembly: GCA_024763505.1. Classification (GTDB taxonomy): domain Bacteria; phylum Pseudomonadota; class Gammaproteobacteria; genus JACNJF01. The sequence goes on along the minus strand of JANTFI010000013.1, from coordinate 2,514 downwards.
TTGCACTGCTAGCGATTTTCAGCAAGGAATTTCTCTATCAGTACACCATCCGCGCCGCCCGGAAAATCAAATCTTCACTACTCGAAAGCAATGCCTTGCACCACCGCTCAGATGTTTTTTCCTCTATCGTCGTGGTCATCGGCGTCGGCGCGCAAATCGCGGGGTACAATCACATGGATGCACTGGCAGCCATCGTCGTATCCGTGATGATTTCGGTGATGGGCGCACATTTGATCAAGGAAGCCTTTGCAGAATTGATCGACACTAGCCTCGATCAGCAACTGGTGGATGACATCCGCCAGTTTATCAATCAGATGGATGGTGTGGTCGCGGTCCACCGCCTGCGCTCTCGCTCCATGGGCGGACAGGGGGTTATCGATACCGAGATCCGCGTCAACCCGCGCTTGAGCGTTTCCGAGGCGCACTATATTTCGCTCGCCATCGAGCAGGCGATCAAAAAGCGGTTCGAGGAAATCAGCGATGTCACCGTCCATATTGATCCGGTTGCCGATACCGAACACGATTCCATTTTGAGTCTGCCGAACCGGGCAGAAATCCTGTTCAGTCTGTATTCTGCGCTCGAGCCGGTGAAAAATACCGAAAACATCCTGAACATTCACCTGCACTACCTGACCAACCAGATCGAGGTTGATTTCATTTTGCCGCTCAGATTCGGCTGCGACTCGCAGTCTACACTGGCCAGCGACATCGACAAATACACGGCCGACATGCCCTTTGTTGGCCAGATCAATATCTACTATGCACCCGAACAGGGAGAAAATCTCGACCGCACATAATTGGTGCATTTATAAGGATGTAGCCACATCGCACCGCTGTTTATCACAAATGGATAATTTGCACAGCGTTAAATACCTGTACAATGCCAGCTGATTTTCAGCGCCAGACCGCTGCTTTCACATCGTCACCGTTTCTTGCAGCACGGTGTCGATTTTTTTCCCGACCCTTACGGAGGATACTGCCATGTCACCAGCTGACGTCATAAGCTTGATTAACGATCACGGTGTAAAGTTTGTCGATCTACGTTTCACCGACACCATTGGTAAAGAACAGCATGTATCGATACCGGCCAGCGTGCTGGATGAAGACATGTTTACGGAAGGCAAGATGTTTGACGGCTCATCCATTGCTGGATGGAAAGGCATCAACGAGTCCGACATGATCATGAAACTCGATGCCGAAACCGCAGTACTTGACCCCTTCACAGACGAGCCAACCGTGAATATTCGCTGCGACATCATCGAACCCGCCTCCGGCCAGGGTTACGAGCGTGACCCTCGCTCCATCGCCAAACGCGCCGAAGTCTATCTGAATGCGACCGGTATTGCTGATACTGCTTATTTCGGCCCGGAAAACGAGTTTTTCGTATTCGATGACGTCAAATGGGGCAACGAAATGGGACACGTTTTCTATTCGGTCGATTCGGAAGAATCCGAATGGAATTCTGCCAAGCACTATGAAGACGGCAACATGGGTCACCGGCCCGGCGTCAAGGGGGGATACTTCCCGGTACCTCCGGTCGATTCATTGCACGACCTGCGTAGCGCAATGTGCATGGCGATCGAGGAAATGGGGCAGAAAGTCGAGGTCCATCACCACGAAGTCGCCACCGCAGGTCAATGCGAAATCGGGGTTGCGTTCAACACGCTGGTGAAAAAAGCCGATGAAGTGCAAACCCTCAAATACTGTGTCCACAACGTCGCACACAGCTATGGCAAAACCGCTACCTTCATGCCCAAGCCACTGGTGGGCGACAATGGCAACGGCATGCATGTGCATCAATCACTGGTCAAAGACGGTGTAAATCTGTTTTCCGGCGATGGTTATGGCGGTCTGTCACAGACCGCGCTGTACTATATTGGCGGTATTATCAAACATGCCAAGGCGATTAATGCGTTTGCCAATGCCTCGACCAATAGCTACAAGCGTTTGGTCCCGGGCTTTGAAGCGCCGGTGATGCTGGCCTACTCGGCGCGCAACCGTTCCGCCTCGATTCGCATACCCTACGTCACCAACCCGAAAGCACGACGTATCGAGGTTCGTTTTCCTGATTCCACCGCCAACCCGTATCTGGCATTCGCCGCCATGCTGATGGCCGGCCTCGATGGCATTCGCAACCAGATCGACCCGGGCGAAGCGATGGACAAAGACTTGTACGACTTGCCTCCTGAAGAAGAAGCAGCTATTCCACAGGTAGCTTTTTCTTTCGACGAAGCACTGGCTGCACTGGACAGTGACCGGGATTTTCTCAAGGCTGGCGGCGTATTCACCGATGATGTCATCGATGGCTATCTGGAATTGAAAAATGAAGAAGTCCAGCGTTTGCGCATGGCCACCAACCCGGTAGAATTCGACATGTACTACAGCCTGTAATCGATCAAATATACAGGCGTACCGGAAAAAGACCCCTGAGCTGTGCGGGGTCTTTTTTTTTGCACTGATTCAGTGCATACTAACTATATCTTTCTTCCTCAGAAAAAATATTCGAATCCAAAC
>JANTFI010000012.1 GCA_024763505.1 Gammaproteobacteria bacterium | reverse complement strand
GCCAATGATGACAGCATGGTTCTTTCGCAGAAAATACAGCAGAGTCCGTATATTTCGCAAACAACAGACGACAGCCAGCGTCGCCAGTTACGCACCGCCAATCACGACCCCGGTGTAAATTTCTGGATTTTCGACGCCTGGGTCGAGCTGTCCGGCGATGACGATCTGGACGGCTATTATCATCGATTGACAACCAGCTTTGACGCCGATGTCGATAGTGATCTGGAAACCGTGTACGCCAAACTGTATGTCAGCCGCCAGGGCGGTGCCTGGGTGCAGGTCGCCGATACCGAGTTATTTGAAATTCGTTATGACTCGATGGCCGACAGTTATGAAGTCGAAACGGAACTGGTGGAAGGATTTGCCAGCGGCCAATACGATGTACTGATCGAATTGCACAGCCTGTACCATTCGGGCGTGGTCGCCAGCATGGTGTTGTATCAGGATGCAGATGGCTACGCGCTGACGCTGGAAGACCAACAGCGTGACCAACCGCTGACACCGACCTCTGTCACCTTGAGCACGAGCTATGGTACGACCTCAGGCAATACACAAAACGGTTATCTGGTTACTGAAGAAACCTGGGTTGCAGGCAGTTATTCGTGGCAAGGCATGCTGCTGCTGGCTCTGTTGCTGCTCGTCAAACAGCGCTATTTTCGTTTCAGAAGAGCCTGACGGCGGAAAAAATAAAACTCGGGAGCCCGGCAACCAAGAGGGAGACTTACCAACCGGACTCCAAAGTCAAAGGTGGAAAATCCACAACCACTATTCTAGCGATTTGACGGCCCAGCAACAGTGACAAATTGTCGCAGCCATATCTACACGGCTCGCATTGTCTTGACACAGGCTTTACGCCAGAATGATGTTCTTTTGCGTCAGGCCTCGTCATGCTCAAACCCCCTTCCAGCAGCGCACTGCGCATTCTGCGTCAACTCTATCTGTTGAGGAACCTGACCATTGCGCTGATCGCCCTGTTAGTCGTTGCGGCCGTATTCTGGCTCGACATCCGGCTACCGGTCATGGCACTGAGCATTATTTTGCTGGTCATGGCCAGCACCAACGGCTTGACCTGGTGGCTGATTCATTCCGGCCGGCCGGTCACCGAAACCATTCTGTTCAGCCAGTTACTGGTCGAGATATTCTCGTTTGCGTTGATTCTGTATTTTTCCGGCGGTGCCACCAATCCGTTTACCTTTTTCTTTCTGATTCCACTGGCCATATCCGCGACCGTGTTTCCGGATCACCGCACCTGGCTGCTGACCGCTCTTACCATGCTGCTTTACACCGTGCTGCTGGTGTTCTATCAGCCTTTGGGGTTTCCGATGAGCGATCATTCGGGCATGAACAGCTCGGGTGCCTTTTCGCTGCATGTACTGGGCATGTGGTTCGGCTTTATGGTCAGCGCACTGTTGCTGAGCTGGTTCGTGACCCATCTTTCACAAGAATTGAAACGGCGCGACCGGGCCATCGCCCAGGCCCGTCAGCGTGAACTACGCGATCAGCAAATGGTGACGCTGGGCACACTGGCGGCCGGAACCGCGCACGAACTGGGTTCTCCGCTGGCCAGTGTGGCGATCATCAGCGATGACATCACCGAAGGCTTTGACCGCGCTCAATACCCCGAACTGTTCGAGCAGCAAGCCCTGTTGCGCCAGCAGGTTCAGCGCTGTAAGGAAATTCTCTCGGTGCTGTCCTCGAACACCGGAGAAAGCCGGGCTGATGCCGGTTACCGGATGGCCGCCGAGGATTTCATCCAGACCATCATCCAGCAGTGGCAACAGCAGCGTCCTCAAGCCCGGTTTCAGCTGGCACCGACCACCATTCCTGCCACCGCCTCGTTGTTATTCGACACCACGCTGTCACAGGCGCTGTTGAATCTACTCAATAATGCGGCGGATGTGAGCGACGACCCGATTGAAATCAGCAGCTTGGTGGAAGCCGACAGGCTGATGCTGGATATCCGAGATCATGGTCAGGGCTTTAGTGATGAACAGATTGCGCTGGCCGGAGAAACCGTGTTTTCCAGCAAACCCGATGGCATGGGAATTGGCTTGTTTCTGGCGATTACGACAATCCGGCGCTGCGGCGGTGAAGTTCGCTTCGAGCGTTGCCAACCCAACGGCACCCGCAGCCGCATCCAGCTACCATTATTTCCGCAAGACGAAACAGTCAAAACCGAAACACGGAGCCTCGACCATGATGACTGAAGACAATCCCTCGTTATTGATCGTCGATGATGACGAAGTGCTTTGCCAGGTTTTGCAACGGGCGCTGCAAAAGCGTGAATTTGATGTGCGCGTCGCTCACAGCCAGCAGCAGGCGTTGCAGCTGGCTCAACAGCAGATACCGGAGTTTGCCATCGTCGATTTACGCATCGATCGCGACTCCGGTCTGAATGTGATCAAGGATTTGCACGCACTGAATGCGGACATGCGTATCGTCGTGCTGACCGGTTACGCCAGCATCAGCACCGCGGTCGAAGCGATCAAGCTCGGCGCGATCCATTACCTGACCAAACCGGCCGGAATCGATGAAATCCTGCAAGCCTTTTACCACGATGAAGGCAATGCCGATGTCGAGTTACAGGCGCGGCCGATGTCGGCCAAACGAATGGAATGGGAGCATCTGCAAAAGGTACTGAGCGACCACGGTGGCAATATCTCGGCCGCCGCCCGCGCCATGGGCATGCACCGTCGCACGCTGCAACGCAAGCTGGCCAAAAAGCCGGTGCGCGAATAAACCCGATGCAACTTTACCCGGCACGGCGCGACTAACTCTAATGGTGTCCATTGATCGAAATCCTTAGCCATGAAGTCAATCCACCTCTGGCTGATCTTCTCTCTGCTTTCGACCGGTAGTTTTACAACGGTTCGGGCGGATAGTGGCTGGCTGAAAAGCCATAACCCGGAGCTGGATAAATCACGCCAACACTGGCAAAATTTGATCCATGAGCAAAAACTGGCCGGCGTTTCGGTCGGTGTAGTCGATAGCAGTGGCCTGATCTGGCAATTCAATGCCGGTTATGCAAACCGGCAAAAAAACATCCCGACCAGTGCGAAAACCCTGTACCGCGTCGGCTCGCTGACCAAATTATTGACCGCAGCCGCCATCTTGCAGTTGGAGCAGGACGGCTACATCGATATCGATCAGGCCGCCAGCGCCTATATTCCTCGCTTTAGTTATAAAACCCGATTCACCGACCCGGGCGTTATTACCCCGCGCACCTTGATGACGCACCTATCCGGTTTACCCAGCAATCTGAACAAGGGGCTGTGGACCGAGGAGCGTTTCACCGATCTGGTCGAGCGTCTGCGAATTGAATACGCCGCCTACCCGGTGGATTTCATCACCAATTATTCCAACATCGGCTACAGCTTGCTTGGCGTTATTCTGGAACAAAGCAGCCCGTATCTGTACGAGGAATACCTGCAAAAGCATTTGCTGCAACCGCTGGAGATGAACAATTCCGGTTTCGAGCCCTATGGTGCCAGTGGCCCGTTGGCCGCGACCGGCTATCGCCAGCTTCAGGCTCAGGAACATTTACCGATGCGCGATATTCCGGCGATGGGTTTGAATTCCAGCGTCGAAGAGTTATCGCATTTCATGCAAATGTTGCTGAATCGGGGTGAATATCAAGACCGGCAGATTCTGGACCCGGATCAGGTGGCGGAAATGTTCCGCGTACAAAATCAGAATGTGCAACTGGATCTGGATCGTCAAACTGGTATTGCCTGGACACTCGAGCGCAGCGGCCCGGACCGCGTATTACTCGCAGAACACAGCGGCACTACGCTCAATTTTTCCAGCTACATGGTGCTGGCACCGGAAAAAAAAATCGGTGTTGTAATTCTCACCAACAGCGCACAAGCCAATCGGCCATTACGTAGCATCGCGCAACGGCTGATCAACCATTTGATCGACAATCACCCGCAACCCGCCGTACCGGCTGTACCAAACCGGATCGCCTCTCCGGCTTCGACACCGGATCACGCAGATCGAGCCAGATTTATCAGCAAGACCGGTATTCTCGAACTGGACCAGACATTTGCCCGGTTATGTGAATGCCAGAGCCAGAAAAAAGTCAACCTGATCCCGCTGCCGGATGGCTGGTTTGGACTGTCACCCGACCAGCAGCACATGCAAGGCAAGATCCGGCAACAGAAAATTGATGACCGGGAAGTGATCGTGCTGGAAAAAGACGGCAAGCAGCAACGCGTCGGCGCACGCTTCGATCCCGCGCCCAACCGGTTCAACTGGGAGCAACGTTTTGGCGAATATGAAGTCATCAACCCGGATAAAAATTTTCCGGTCACCGATGTGCGCATATTCGATGAAGATGGCATGACCTTTATCTGTTACCGCATGCCAAAACTGTCAGAAAAACTGGTCGTGCTGCCGATCACACCGGTGTCCGAAACCGAAGCGATCTCCGAAGGGCTTGGACGCAGCAAGGGTGAAACCATTTACAGCCGCCGCATCGATGGTGAAGACCTGCTGATTTACTCCGGTTATATTGCGCGGCGTAAAAGCAACTAGTGCGTACTATTGGCTTGTGCCGAAAATTTGAGACCGGTCTGAAACCACGCAACGGCAAGAAGCATATTGAAAAGAAGAAATTTGCACATCCATTCTAAAGTTTGATGCACGTATCGATTGTGTTCAGTATCGAGGGTTATGGCTTTTACTTTGTTTCCTTTTCGGCTCCAAAAGCTCCTAGTGAACCTGAATATAATACGGGGCAGGACTCTCATCAAAAAATTTCAGACAACCCTCGATAGTCCAGCTTTGTCAGAAACCTTCGACCGATATGTGAACCGGAATATTATCGCGCTGCGGAGTGGTGGTTACGAGCAGCCGCTTTATCCTTTGCCATCAGCACATACAATGACGGCACCACAAAAAGGGTAAACAGTGTGCCGATTGTCATGCCGCCGACCAGCACCAAACCGATGGAATTTCGTGCAGCCGCACCGGGCCCGGAAACCAGCACCAGCGGGAAATGCCCGGCCACCGTGGCTACGGAAGTCATCAGAACCGGACGTAAACGGATCATCGAAGCCTGATGAATCGCTTCCAGCTTGGCGCCTCCCTCAAGTTGCAACTTGTTGGCAAATTCTACAATCAAGATGCCGTTTTTGGCGATCAATCCCACCAGCGTCACCAGACCGACCTCGGCATAGATATTGAGCGTGGTGGTCCAGCCGGCGGTCCAGAATGGCGTGTTCGGATCGGGAATTTTCAATACGGTAAAAATCAGGGCACCGAACATGGCCAGCGGTACCGACCCGGCCAAAATAACAAATGGATCGCGAAACGAATTGAACTGGACCGACAAGACCAGAAAAATCATCAGGATCGCAAACGCAAACGCCGGAATGAATTTATTGCCTTCGGTGCGTAACTGACGCGATTCTCCGGTGTAATCATAACTGTAACCGGGCGGCAGAATTTCGCGCGAAGTGTTTTCCAGCCAGGTCAGTGCATCGTCCAGCGTGCGCGCACTTACGCCGGATAACTTGACTGCATTGAGCTGCTGAAACCGGTTTAGTGAACGCGCCACCACGTCATGCTCGATGTGCGCCACGGCAGACAGTGGAACCATCTGGCCATCTGCGGTTTTCAGGTGCAGATTGAGTAATTGTTCGGTATTGAGACGGTCTGCACGTTGCAATTGCGGAATCACCTTGTAGCTGCGGCCATCCATGTTGAAACGATTGACGAAATTACCGCCGGTGGCAATTCCCAGATCGAATCCGGCCTCGGTCAGGTTGAGCCCGAGTGCCGCCACCTTGTCGCGATCGAATACAATCCGGTCCTGCGGCTGATCGAGTTTGAGATCAACCAGTGGCGGAAAATAAAACAGACCGCTTTGCATGGCTTTTTTCTGTAACTCCTTGGCAAATTCGAGCAGTTTTTCCGGTTCAGCGGTCGATGTAATCAAGAATTCCACCGGAAAGTTACTACCGCCGGGCAGGGCCGGAGGAGTGGTCATGAACAGTTCAATACCCGGGATTTTCGAAACCTTGGCCTGAACATCGGGCAAAATCTGGAACACCGAGCGGTCACGTTCACTCCAGGGCTTGACCACCATGCCGCTGAATCCGTCCGCACCGATCATGGCTCCGACCGAAGGCGGGAACAGCAATTGAAACGTTAGTTCGGTTTCCGGTTGATCCAGCATGACTTGCGCGGCCGCATCCGAATACACACTGTTTTGATCGCTGGTGCCATTGGCCGAGGTATTGATGATCCCGAACAATACGCTCTGATCTTCCGAGGGAGCCAGTTCCTTGGGCGAAAACATGAACATCGGTACCGTGCATAAACTCAGCACCAGCCACACCATGTAAACGGCGGGGCGCGCCTTCAGCGTGCCACCCAGCACACGTCCATAGGCTTCGCGTAGTCGATCGAAATGATGATTCAGCCAGCCGGTCAAGCCTCGTTCTTCGTCTTTGGCGCTACGCAACAGGGTCGCCGACATGGTCGGTGACAGCGTCAAGGCAACGATACCGGATACGGTCACCGCACCGGCCAGGGTAAAGGCAAATTCCCGAAACAGCGAACCGGTCAAGCCCCCCTGCAATCCGATGGGTAGATAAACCGCGACCAGAGTGATGGTCATCGCGATCACCGGAGAAACCAGTTCGCGCGCACCGAGCAGGGCCGCATCGAGTTTGCTGCGCCCTTCGCGCAAGTGTCGTTCCACATTTTCCACCACGATGATGGCGTCATCGACCACCAGACCTACGGATAACACAATCGCCAGCAAGGTCAGTAAATTGAGGGTAAACCCGAACAGTTGCATCAAGAATATCGCACCAATCAACGAAACCGGAATCGCCATCACCGGAACCAGCACCGAACGCACCGAACCGAGAAACAGAAAAATGATCAAAACCACGATCAACAGCGTTTCGACAAGAGTTCCGGTGACTTCGTGAATAGCATCATTCACATAGGCCGAGGCATCATAGCCAATATCGGCTTCCAGTCCGGCGGGCAAATCCTTCTTGAGACGATCCAGTTCGACCCGTACCCGATCCATGACATCGATAATATTGGCGTTGGGTTGCGGGAAGACGCCAGCAAATACCGCAGTTTGCCCCGAATAACGCACCAGCGTGTCGTAGTCTTCCGAACCGAGATCTACCCGGGCGACATCCTGTAGTCGAACAATGACATCTTCCTGTTGTGCAATGACCAGATTGCGAAATTCCTCGACCGTGTGCAAATCGGTATTGCTCGCCAGTTTGGTAAATACCATCGAGCCCTTGGTGCTGCCGATCGCAGCCAGATAATTATTCGACAACAAAGCCTGGCGCACCTGCGTAGGGGTAATACCCAGCGCTGCCATTTCGGTCGGCTTGAGCCAGACCCGCATGGCAAAAGTGCGGGCGCCGAAAATCTCGATCCGCTGTACCCCGGTGATGGCGGCCAACCGGGGTTGTACGACACGACTGAGGTAATCGGTAATCTGTTCCTGCGACAGGATATCGGATGAAAAACTCAGATAGGCGGCAGCGATCTGGGAATCGGCCGATTGCACGCTGATGGCTGGAACCTGGGCCTCAGTCGGTAAATCGTTTCGGACCTGATCCACCTTAGAAGAAATATCCGTCAACGCCTTGGTGGAATCATAATTCAGTTTTAGTCGCGCATTGATAATGGATATGCCCTGCAGACTTTTTGACTCGACATAATCTATGCCTTCTGCAGAGGCGATCGCCCGTTCCAGTGGCGTGGTGATAAACCCCCGCACCAGTTCAGCGCTGGCACCAACGTAAACCGTAGTGATTTGAACAGTTGCGTTTTCACTCAACGGATACTGGCGAACACTCAGTGAATTCCAGGCTTGCAAACCCGCCACGACGATCAACAGATTGACGACGATCGCAAGAACGGGACGGTGAATAAACAGATCTGTAATGGTGCTTTTCACGGAAATCAGGCTCAGGAATCGGACGGTTGCGGTTGTAATTCCGCTTTGGGTGCCAGCGTATTGTCGATGACCACCTTCGATCCACTGCGCAATTTGAAAACGCCACTGGTGACGACTTGTTCTCCGGCTTCAAGACCATCCGTGATTTCGACGAAATCCCCCCTCTTTTGCCCCAATTGAACAAACTGCTGTCGCAACACTTGCTGAGTTTCACCGGATGTTTCATCTTTCTGTTCATCGATCACAAACACCGAATCCCCGAAGCTGGCATAAGCAATTGCAGTCTGCGGAACCGGCAGTACCTGACGTTGGTGAGGCAACACTACATTGACGCGAGCAAACATGCCCGGCCGCAACTGTTCTGCCGGATTATCGACTCGGGCACGGACACGCAAACTACGGGTCTTCGGATCAATATCGGAATCGATGGTCATCACTTGTCCGGTGAAAATCTGGTCAGTAAAAGCGTCAACGGTAGCGCGTACGGGTAAACCGGCGCTTATCCTTTTGAGATTTTGCTGCGGCAGAGAAAAATCGACATAGACCGGATCGAGAATCTGCAACGCGACGATCTCTTCTCCGGAATGAACGACCTCACCCAGATTGACCTGACGAAAACCCAACCGCCCGGAAAACGGTGCGCGGATGGTTTTCTTGGCTAGGGCGGCCTGAACATTGAGTATCTGCGCTTCGGTTTCCTTGACCTGGGCCACGGCATTGTCCAGCACATCTTGAGAAGCCAGCTTTTGGCGACTCAATTTTTGCGCTCGCGCGAGGCTCGATCGGGCCAAATCGGCAGCAGCCTGTGCCGATGCCAACTGTGCCAGCTCGCTGGATCGATCAAGTTCTATTAAAACAGTTCCGGCCTTGACACGATCGCCCGATTCAAAGTTGATTCTGGTGATACGGCCCGTGGTTTCGACGCTGAGTCGAACGCCCTGCACGGAAGTTACCGTTGCCGTTGCCGGCAGGGTTTGCTCCCAATCGGTCTGTTCAATCGTGCTGGCGGTAACGGTAACCGGAGGAGGTTGTTGTTTTTTTGCAGCTTCACCCATGGCGGTGAATTGATCCAGCTTGGTCATTACGATCGCACCCACGATCACAATCAGCAAAACCAGTGCAAACAGAATTTTTTTCAACATGACGAGCGCTTTTATCTAGAACCAGTAAATAACGGGACCGGATATTCCCGAATACTCAATCGAAATATTGCTTACTAAATTTTCGAGTAATACTAACGAAAACAGGTATTAACCTTAACATTAAAAAAATTACCACTCGATTCCTTTTTAGTTATGGCCTTAGACGCCGATTTTATAAATCATTTACAATTCCATCGGGACGGCAGGTGTAATCCTGTTATTCAGAGTAATACCGATGAATTCACGATCCAACATTTCTTTCCGCTCGGCTTAACGCTGATATGGAATAAACATCGATCAACACTCTCGTCATCTAGCAACCTGGTCAGGCTTGACCTTGGCACATTAAAATGGAACCCAACCGTACCGGTGCTAGTGAATATTCATCCGGATAAAACACTATTGGGTAATGATCTCCGGTCCCATCATCATCGTCGGCAGCCAGGTCGATACCCACGGAACATAGGTGACGATAATCAAAAACAGGAACATGATCGCAAGCCACGGCGCCGCCGCCTTGACCACATTGATCATCGACATATTCGCCACTCCGGCGGTGACAAAAAGATTGAGCCCGACCGGCGGCGTGATCATACCGATTTCCATGTTCACCACCATAATGATGCCCAGATGGATTGGATCGATGCCCAGCGCGATCGCAATCGGGAACACCAGCGGCGCGACGATAATCAACAAGCCCGATGGCTCCATGAATTGGCCGCCGATCAGCAACAGGATATTGACCACCACCAGAAACATCACCGGGCCGAATCCGGCAGACAGCATCGCTTCGGTGATTGCCTGCGGGATCCGCTCTTCGGTCAGCACGTGTTTCAGAATCAGCGCATTGGCGATAATAAACAGCAGCATGATCGTGAGCTTGCCGGCTTCGAACAGGCTTTCCTTGGTGTCGCGATGCCAGAAAATCGATAACGAACGCCACAACAGCATGATGCCGCCGCGTCCTTTTTCCTTAAATGGCCCCATGTCGCGGTAAATGAAATTGGCAATCAAAAACGCATACACCGCAGCCACAGCAGCCGCTTCGGTCGGAGTGAAGATACCGCCATAGATGCCACCGAGAATGATTACGATCAGCATCAGGCCCCAGAACGCATCCCGTCCGGCCGCCCACACTTCGCCCCAGCCGGTCCAGGGCTGCGCCGGCAGATTCTTGTAGCGCGCGACAATATAGATGCCGACCATCAACATGCCGCCAGCCAGCAACCCGGGAATCACTCCAGCCAGAAACATCCGGCCGACCGATACATCGGTGGCCGCCGCGTATACCACCATGACAATCGAAGGAGGAATCAAAATACCCAGCGTGCCGGCGTTACAGATTACGCCCGCGGCGAATTCCCTGGTGTAGCCGACCTGAATCATGCCGGCAATCACGATCGAACCGATCGCCACCACGGTGGCCGGCGAAGACCCCGAAAGCGCTGCGAACATCATGCAGGCAAACACCGAAGCCATTGCCAGACCACCGCGCATCCAGCCGACCACAGCAATGGCAAAACGAATGATGCGATGCGCCACCCCGCCGGTTGACATGAACACCGAGGCGAGAATGAAAAACGGAATCGCCAGCAAGGTGTAATGTCCTTCAAAGGCCGAAAACAGGGTTTGCGCGACCGAAGCCATCGATGACTCGGAGTGCCACATCAAAAAAACAATACTGGAAAGCCCCAGCGATACCGCGATCGGTACACCGATCAGCATCAAGCCGATGACCATCAGGAAAAGAATCAGGATATCCATGACTAGCGCCCTCCCTTATCGCCAGCTTGCGCCTGATCATGGTGAGGCCTTGTCGGGTCGCCAAACTCTTCTTCAACTTCATGGCTGGCAATAATCTTGTCAACATCGCCGCGCACGACCTGCCATCCCAACTGCAAAAAACGCAGACTTAACAGGGCGATACCCAGCGGCAATGCCAGATAGGGAATAAAGCGCGGCACGTTCTGATAAGACTCGCCCTCGTTGAACCAGGTCGCCAGAAAGGCCAGAAATTCGGGCAATGGAATATCATCGGTTTCCAGCCACGCACGTTCGGTGACAAATGGGTACCAGTAATTCCACGCACCGTACAACAGCATCAATGAATATGTCAGGCAAGCCGACACGGCCAGTATAGCCATCAACTTGCGCCCGGCCGGCCCTAACATATTGATCACCACATCGACACCGATATGAATATGTTTCTTGACCGCGTAAGAAGCCCCCATCAGCACCAGCCAGGCAAACAGAAACACCGTGACTTCCAGCGCCCACAGAATATTATCATTAAAGATATAACGCGCGACCACATTGGCGAAGGTAATCAGCGTCATCAGACCGATGCAGATGGCGATACTGGTTTCTTCGATTTCATCAATGATGCGGCCGAATAACGAGTGAGAATGATCAGACATGTCCGGCTCCGGGAGATATTTTTACAGAATCGTCTTTCAGGTCGTGCTCTTGGGTAACCCGACGACAACGGCTTACCCGAGACATCCGGTTAAAACGGGCCGGAGTGACCACATCAGCACAACGGATTGAATAACCCCGCCATTCCTGTTGCAGGAATGACAGGGCTTCATCCAGAAAACCCGCTTACTGGTTTGCTTTCAGTGCGGCATTCATCATGTCTTTACCTATATCCTTTTCAAATTTCTTCCATACCGGTTTCATTGCATCGACCCATTCCTGACGTTGCGCTGCTGTCAACTGGCGCACAGTGCCACCGGCCTTGATGATGTTTTGCTTGTTCATCTCGTTGACCTTGGTTGATTCACCGTTGCGGGTCGCGGTCACCTCTTTCAGAATTGTCGCCAGTTGCAGACGCACATCACTGGGCAGGCCATTCCACCATTTACTGGAAGTCACCACCAGATAATCGAGAATGCCGTGATTGGTTTCAGTCACGCCATCTTGCACTTCAAAGAATTTCTTGCCATAGATATTCGACCAGGTGTTTTCCTGACCATCGATGACGCCGGTTTGCAGGCCACCATAGACTTCCTTAAACGACATTTTCTGCGGAATCGCACCAAGCTGCTGGAATTGCGCCACCAGCACGTCAGACGCCTGCACGCGGAACTTCAAGCCTTTGGCATCCGATGGATGAATCAAAGGACGATTGGCCGACATTTGCTTCATGCCGTTGTGCCAGAACGCCAGACCTTTCAGGCCGCGACGGTTCATCGAATTCTTCAGCTTCGCGCCATCGGCAGAATTCTGGAAGCGATCGACTGCATCGACATTCTCGAACACGAATGGCAAGTCGAAGATGCGGAATTTCTTGGTAAATTTCTCGAATTTCGACAACGAGGGAGCCGCCATTTGCACATCGCCATTGAGCATGGCTTCGAGTACTTTCTTGTCGTTATAAAGCGTCGAATTCGGAAAAACCTGCATACAGGCCTTGCCATTCATTTCAGTATTGACCCGCTTCGCCAACAGCGTGGCCGCGATGCCTTTGGGGTGTTTGTCGGTATTGGTAACGTGACTGAACTTGATGACAATCTCACCCGGATCACACTCCGATTTCGCCAAAGTTGTAGTAGAAGTCACTGCCAATGCGGTAGAAATTGCCAGACCGGTTAAAACTTTTTTCATGTGCTTATCCTCATTGTTTTGGTTATGTTGCCTGCTCCGGGCCAAAAAAGTCGGGGCAGCCGAAATATTGCTTCAAATAGATGGGCAACTGAAAATAGAGCAACAATTGCGCCAACCAGCCAATAACCCCTCCTGTTCGCTAACCGCCTGATCTACCGGCAGATTACATCGGCCTTCAACCCGCAGCGCCAAATAAATCGGCGAAGATCCCCCCATCCTATCGCCTGCCGGGATGAATTCTGACTCAATATTCCAAATAGCAAACCTTGCCGATTCTATAGCGGAGCATTCACCTGCGGTTCATCACCTGTGAGTAATCTTTACTCGCCGTTGCAGACGGTCTATGTCAAAATTCCGCCCTTTGTTCAGCTGCGTTTCCATCTTGTCTGCAATACCTTCGATCAGTCGCTACTCTCGCTTATTGGCCCTCACCGCCATACTGTCCGGCTTATCGTCTCAGCCGGTGCAAGCCGCCAATGACTGGAGCATGTGTCAGGCGCCGTTGATCCACTACAATCCACCGGCCGACACCTCTCTCACACAAATCCTGTCCGACAGCCTGATCAGCGAAGATGGAAAACTGTATCGCTTCGAGGGCCAGGTCGAAGTCCGCAATCGGAATCAATCCCTGTTTGCCGACCACCTGCAACTGGACCGTCCCGAGCGCCTGTTTAGCGCCAGCGGCGATATCCGATTCAGCGACTCATTGCTGAGTCTGTCTGCCGGGCAAGTCGAACTGGACGACAATCGCCAAACCGCAAGATTCGAGCAAACCGAGTTCACCCTGTTTGACAACCATTTACGTGGCTCGGCCACGAAGATTCTGCAACTCAATAGCGATCAAAGCGAGCTCTTCGACGTTTCCTACACCACTTGCGACCCTGGCCAGAATACCTGGTCACTGCATGCCAGCCGACTGTTGCTGGACCAGCAAGATGGCCGCGCCACCGCGCATCATGCCGTGTTGCGACTGAAAGATGTGCCGGTGCTGTATCTGCCATGGATGCAATTTCCGATCGATGACCGACGCATGAGCGGTTTGCTCAACCCGACCCTAAGCCATTCGCAGCGGGCCGGATACCAGCTCAACCTGCCGCTGTACTGGGACATCGCCGGCAACACCGACATGACCATCACCCCGGTCTTTTTCAGTCTGCGCGGCACCCAGTTCAATACCGAAAACCGTTATTTGCTCGGCAATTCTGAACGCCCGCATTCCGGTCAGCTCGAACTCTCCTGGCTGGATGATCAGGTCAGTGGCAGCGAGCGCTGGTTTCGCCGCTGGACCCACCAGTCCCGACTGGGTGAACACACCCGCGCCAGCATCCTGCTGCAAAAGATGTCAGACAGCCAGTTTGCCAATGACTTTCAATACCTGACCCAGACACTGGACGCCAAACTGGACAGTGCCAGCAAAGACGTGGACTTTCTGCGTAGCGCAATCCGTCTGGACAGTACGCTCGGCGGCTGGAACAGCAAACTGCTGTTCGATCAATATCAAACCCTGAACCAAGCCAAAGCGATCTCATCGCGCCCCTACAAACGCTTGCCCAGCCTGGATATCAACCGGCAATTCCGCTTTACCGACAGCAATTTCAGAATCGACTGGAAAAACCAGTGGACCCGCTTCGAGCGGGAACAAAGCCTGACCGGACAAAGATTGCATATCACGCCGACCCTGTCCTATCCGATCGAACAAAGCGGCTACTTCCTCAAGCCCGCCTTGCAGACAGATATGATCCAGTACCGGCTGCAGGAAACAGATGGCAGCGAACGTAGCGAGCAACTGGCCCTGCCGTTGCTAAGTATCGACTCCGGATTGATTTTCGAACGCATCGCGAGCCGCGATCGACACTGGTTTCAAACCTTCGAGCCCCGGCTTTATCTACTGCAGGTGCCGTACCAAGATCAATCCGCGCTGCCCGATTTCGATACCTCTCTGGTTAGTGAAAATTATGCCTCCCTGTTCCAGAACAACCGCTTTTCCGGTGGCGATCGCATCGGCGACAGCCGTCAGGCAAGCCTCGCTCTGACCACCCGGATACTCGACAAGGACCGGCGTGAACTGTTCAGCGCCAGCCTCGGCCAGGCCTTTTACGCCGAACCACGCCGGGTCAGCCTCGATAACAGTATCGATGAGCGCAAAAAATCGAGTTTGATGGCGTTGATCTCGGCACAACCGGGTTCCAGCTGGAATCTGCAGCTTTCCTCGGTGTTTGACCAACAGGCCCGGCAAGCGATACAAAATGACTTCACGATGCGGTTTCGTAATCAGGGACGCGTGATGAATCTGGAATACCATTTCCGGCGCGATAAACTGGAACAATCCAATATTTCTCTGGTCTATCCTCTGTCCCCTCAATGGGGCCTGTTTGCCAAACGCCAATACTCGATCAAAAACCAGCTACCGGTGCAAAATCTGTTCGGCCTGGCGTTTGAAAGCTGTTGTTGGGGCTTCAAGGTTCTGTATGAAGACAGCACCGACGACAACTTTGAAAATCGTGACCAGACCTTGTACCTGCAATTGACCCTGAAGGGCCTCAGCAGTGCCGGAAAAGATATCAACTCGCAATTGGAAAATGCTATTCTAGGCTACCAGCCTGTTTTTTAATCCTCACCTGTTTAAACCTTTAATCTGTACCTTATGAAGAAATTATTTGCCAGCCTGATCCTCAGCAGTTTTTTTACGATCGCCTGGGCACAATCCGAACCCGCCTACCTCGATTCGATTGTGGCTCTGGTTCAGGATGATGTCATCACCAACTTTGAACTCAGTGAGGAAATCGACAAGTTACGCAAGGAATACCGCCAGCGCGGGCGCGATCTGCCAGCCTCCAACTCGCTCAACACACAAGTGCTGGAACTGATGATCAATCAATCGATCCTGTTGCAGGAAGCTAAACGACGCGGCATCACAATTACCGATACGCAACTCAATAACACCATGCAGAATCTGGCCAAACGCAATGGCAAGACACTGGCTGATTTCCGCCAGACCCTGATCGCCAGCGGCCTCGATTACAAACAATTTCGTGAAGATGTGCGCAACCAGATGATCATCAACACCATCGACAACAGTTACGCCCGCAGTCAGGCCGAAGTCAGCGATCAGGAAGTCGATGACTTCATCCGGCGCAATGGTCAGGATAGCGGCGACCAGGAATTCAAACTCTCGCATATCCTGATCGTCTTGCCGGATGGCGCCAGCAGCGAGCAAGTGCAGAAAGCGCGCAACAAGGCTGAAATGGTGTTGCAAAAATTGCGCGATGGCGGTGACTTTTTCAAACTGGCGAGCGAATACTCCGACAGTAGCAACGCTCTTGAAGGCGGCGATCTCGGCTGGCGCAAACCGGCGGAAATTCCCAGCCTGTTCAGCGAAGTCGTGCCAACGCTGAAAACAGGGGAATTCAGCGACTTGATCCGCAGTGCCAGCGGCTTTCATATCGTGCGGCTGGATGACAAACGCGACTCGGAACAAGTGATTGTCAACCAGACCCACGCCCGGCATATCCTGATCAAACCCGATCAACTGACCAGCGACGAAGATGCGCGCAAGCAATTGCAGCGCTTGCGTGAACAAATCATCAATGGTGCCGATTTTGCCGAACTGGCCAAAAAGTTTTCCGATGACCCCGGCTCCAAAGGTCTGGGTGGTGATCTCGGCTGGTTCAGTCCCGGCACCATGGTACCCGCATTTGAAAAAGTGCTCGACAAAACCAGGAAAGATGAAATCAGCGAGGTTTTCCGCTCGCGCTACGGTTGGCATATCCTGCAAGTGCTGGACCGTCGCAAGGTCGATGAAACCGAAGAAAGTAAACGCAAAAAAATCCGCCAGCAACTACAAAAGCAAAAACAGGCCGAAGTGCTGGAACTGTGGCACAAGCGGTTGCGCGACGAAGCCTTTGTCAAGATCATCACACCCTGATCTGCATCTGTATTTTTGACCTCTTCTGAGCTGACGAAATCACGCCATGTCCCGACTGCCAACCATCGCCATCACCAGCGGCGAACCCGCCGGAATTGGACCTGAACTGATCAGTCTGATCGAAGCTGACCGGTTCGAGGCTAATCTGGTTATAATCGGAGATGATGCATTACTTCGGCAACGCGCCCGCGATATCGGCCAGACAATCGACCCGGCACTGAGCATCCAGACAGTTGCGCTCAACGCGACTGCACAAGCGGGCCGACTCGACCCGGCCAACGCGGGTTATGTCTTGCAAACGCTGGATATCGCCTGCGACAGTTGCCTCGAGGGCCGTTTCGATGCGATGGTCACCGCGCCAATCCAGAAAGACATCATCAATCGTGCCGGCATCCCGTTCAGTGGCCACACCGAATATCTGGCCGAACGCTGCGCCGCGCCCAAACCGGTGATGATGCTGGCAACACGAGATTTACGGGTGGCGCTGGCGACCACTCATCTGCCGCTGCGTGAGGTAGCCGACGCCATAAATTCAGACGAACTGGAACAAATCATCCGCATCATTGACCGCGATTTGCGCGAAAAATTTTCTTTGCCACATCCACACATCAAGGTCTGCGGCCTGAACCCGCATGCCGGTGAAGATGGCTATCTCGGAAGCGAGGAAATCGACATCATCATCCCGTTGCTGAACACACTGCAGCAGCAGGGTTTGCAAGTCTCCGGCCCTTACCCGGCCGACACCGTATTTACCGAACAAGCGTTGAAGGATGCCGACGTGGTGCTGGCAATGTATCACGACCAGGGATTGCCGGTACTCAAGCATGCTGGATTCAATGAAGCCATTAATACTACGCTGGGTCTGCCCATCATCCGCACCTCGGTCGATCATGGCACGGCATTGTCACTGGCCGGAACCGGCCGGGCCAGCCCCGACAGTCTGTTCGCCGCCATCGACTCCGCCATCGAGCAAAGCCGTCAGCCCACCTAGCGATTTTCCTTCGCTCTGCTCAAAAGCGGTTATACTCAATTGCCAAGCAATTGATGAGCCGGACCGAGAGCAAGAATGAAAATCAGCAGTAAATTTGCCAGCATCATTTTCACTTTTTCGCTGGCGCTGGGTATCATTGCCTATCTCGGGCAGCAATCGATCACCGAACTGGGGCATAGTTTCAATCAACTTCAGGCCCAAACCGCACCGGCCCTGACCAGCTTGCTGGCCGCCCAATCGGCCGCTCGCAGAGCGTCGATCAAGGCCATCGAATATTCACGACGTGGCAATCCGAAAGACCGCAGCAAAGCAGAAGAAGCCTTGCAACAACTCGATGCCGCGCTCGTACGATACCGAAACCTGGCCGGTACCGATCATCCCCAAACACTGGCCGCGCCGCTGCAAGAATTCCAGACCACTCTGCAGCAATTTCTGACAGTTTCCGAAGGGCCACCGATCGAACAGGTCGTCAAAGAAGAAGAAAATCTACAAGCCACGCGGCGGGCATTGATCGAAGCGGTCAATGCCGGGCTTGTCAGTAATTCACAGAAAATTCGCTATCAATTGCAAATTATCAAAAGTCAGGCGCGCAAGGTTTCGGTAAATCTGATCGAGTTCGCCCTGCGCGGAAATCAGGCCGACCGCGAAATGGCCCGCGAGGCTATTCTCGCGCATCGCCAGACACTGCAGAAATTCAATGAAATCTCGTTTTACTTCCCCGATCTGCAGGCAACCATCGAAAAAAAGGTCGACCCGTACATTGCCAGCGCTGAAAATTTTCTGAGGTTGTTATCTACGCGCAAACAGCCGATCGATCAGAGCTTTCGCAAAGAAGCCGAATTACAGCAAGTCCGCAAGACACTGGTGCAAGCCATATATCCCCTGCTCGACGGAGAATATGCTCGATTGAACCAAACCACCCTGGACACGTCACAACAACTGGAACAGGTCACCCGCATCCAGTTTTACTCGATTATCGGTATTTCCATCCTGATTTTCATCGCTACCCTGTTGCTGACCCGACTGATTATTGCCCCGATCAAAAAGCTCAACACCGCGATTGGCCAGGTCACACAAGGCCGCTTCAATGTCAAGATCAATTCTGACAGCAAAGATGAAATCGGCCAGCTTACCCGACGATTTCTGCGCATGACCGAAAGCCTGCAACAACAACGACAAGCTCTGGAAGAAAGTGAAAAGAAATTTTCCAGTGCCTTTTACGGCTTGCCGATACCGATGGGAATTCTCGATCTTGACCAGGCCATCCGCACCGATTGCAACGAGGCCTATTGTCAGCACCTGGGCTTTAGCCGAGAAGAAATCGTCGGCCATACCTATTTGCGTGATGACTTCTGGCAAGACCGTGAGCAACAGCAGCAAACCGTCCGGAATATCCTGCAAAACGGCTATGTTTTCAATCAACCGACGGACATCAGAATCAAATCCGGAGAAGTCAGAACCTTTCTGTTCAGCGCTGCAAAACTGAATATCGACGACAGAAATCTGGCCATTGTTTCACTGCTGGATATCACCGATCGGATACAGCTGGATATCAAGTTGAAGCTAGAATTGAAAAAGCTGCGCGAAGCCGAAATCAAGCTCGAACACGCGCAGCACATTGCTCATCTGGGCACATGGGAATTCGATATCATCAACAATAAAATTTACTGGTCCGATGAAACCTATCGAATCTTTGAGCTGGAAAAAGGAACGGATCCACTCGATTTCGAAACCTTTCTGGGCATTATCCACCCCGATGACCGCTTGCACCTGCAATCGACCTTCGAGCAATCGCTGGCCAGCAAAACCCCTTATGAAATCGAGCACCGCCTGCAAATGCCGGATGGACGAATCAAATACATGCTCGGCAAAGGTGAAAGCCAGTATGATGAAAACGGTGCGCCGGTGCGAACGCTTGGTACCGTTCAGGACATCACCGAACACAAGCAAAATGAATCTATAGCGCAGCGCATGAACCGCATGTTCGAGCATTCTATAGAAGAGATTTACCTGTTCGATGCTGCCAGTCTGCAGTTTATCCAGGTATCACATGGAGCATTATACAATCTCGGCTACAGCCAACAGGAAATCGAACAAATGACTCCGGTCGATATCAAGCCCGACTATGATCGGGCCCAATTCCAGCAAATGCTGACCCCTTTGCTCAGCGGCGACCAGAAACAGCTGGTTTTCGAAACCCGTCATCAGCGCAAGAACGGCAGCACCTACCCGGTCGAAGTCCGTCTGCAATACACACGGGGTGACACCTTCCCGGCTTTTCTGGCCATCATTTTAGACTTGACCGAGCGCAAGAAAACCGAAGCCGAACTGCAACAACACCGCCAGCATCTTGAGCAACTGGTAGATCAGCGTACCGCCGAAATCCGCCTGCAGGCACGCATCATCGACCAGACCCATGATTCCGTCATCACCGTCGATATGGACGGCAAGATTACCAGCTGGAATGGCGGTGCCGAACGTATGTTCCATTACCCGGCTCAAACCATGCTGGGCAAACCGATAGCATCCGTCTATCCGCCTGGCTCGGAAGACTTTCTACAAAATCAAGTGGTTGCCCCGACTCTGGAAAGCGGGCTACATGAAATCGAAGTCCGGTTACAGCGAGCCGATGGCAGCATCTTTCCAGGGCATTTATCCCTGTCCATGCTCTACGATGAGCAGCAGCAACCGGTCGGCATTGCCGGCTACACCATCGACCTGAGCGAGATCAAGAAACGGGAACAACAACTGGAAACCTTACAAAGACAGCTACAGGAATCGAACAAGGAACTGGAAGCCTTTTCCTACTCGGTATCGCACGATTTGCGCGCGCCACTGCGCTCGATCGATGGATTCAGTCTGGCAATTGTTGAAGATTACGCCGATAAACTAGATGAATCGGGCAAAGACTATCTGCAACGGGTACGCAAGGCTGCCCAGAAAATGGGCCAGTTGATCGACGACTTGCTGGAATTATCCCGGGTCAACCGGATGAACATCGAAAAACAGACGTTGAGCCTGAATGAACTCGCCCACAAAAGTTTCGACCTGCTGGTTTCCGGCGATCCGCAACGCCAGATCGAGCTGGTCATGGAAGACGATATGCAGATAGAAGGCGACCCGCGATTATGCGGCATTCTGATGGATAACCTGATCGGCAATGCCTGGAAATTTACCGCCGGGCAGGAAAACGCCCGAATAACCATAAAATCATTGCCAGATAAACCACAGCTGTTTTATATTAAAGATAATGGTGTCGGTTTTGATATGCGTCATGCAGACAAGCTGTTTGGTGCCTTTCAGCGCCTTCACCAGCAAAAAGAATTTCCCGGCACGGGCGTAGGTCTGGCCACAGTGCAGCGAATCGTGCATCGTCATGGCGGCCGCATCTGGGCAGAGTCAGCGCCCGATGAAGGCGCGACATTCTTTTTTACGTTGACAGGCGAGACCGAATAAACCCGCTCCATGCAACCGCCATGGAGCCTGAACCAGAGAAGTGATACCGCTGTACGTATCGCCAAGGAGAGCCCGATGCAGAACAAAGTTGTACTGCTGGTTGAAGACAACCCGGATGACGAAGCACTGACCCTGCGCGCCTTGCGCAAACACAACCTGGCCAATGAAATCGTGGTCGCACGGGATGGTCAGCAAGCACTCGATTACATGTTTGGCGAAGGCGAATATGCCAATCGTGATTGCAGCCAGTTACCCCAGGTCATTCTGCTCGATCTGAAACTTCCCAAGGTCGATGGCTTGCAGGTGCTGAAAAAATTGCGCCAAAACGATCAAACCCGATATGTCCCGATTGTAGTGCTGACTTCATCCAGTCAGGAGCAGGACATGATGCAATCCTATGACCTGGGCGCAAACAGCTACGTCAGAAAACCGGTCGATTTCGAGCAATTTCTCGAAGCCGCTCGTCAACTTGGGCTTTATTGGCTGGTGCTCAATGAGGTCTCCTATGCACGGGAATAATGCCCCATCCATACAGGTTTTGATAGCCGAAGATTCGGAAGATGATGCCCTGCTGATCGACCTCGAATTGAAAAAAGGCGGCTACCGAACGCACATGATCCGCGTTGACTCCTCCAAACAAATGGAACAGGCACTGCAAGACCAGCACTGGGATTTAATCATCACCGACCACAACATGCCCAGCTTCAACTCGGCCGAAGCGCTTCAACTGGCGCAGAAATTTCACCCGCACGTCCCGTTTATTCTGGTTTCCGGCAGCATCGGCGAAGAAGTCGCGGTCGATGCCATGAAATCAGGCGCGCACGACTATGTCATGAAAGACAATCTCGCCCGACTGTTGCCCGCTGTACAGCGGGAACTGAAAGAAGCCGAAAATCGCCGCGCCCATCAGGAAGCCGAAGCGCTGATCCGCCACATGGCCTTCCATGACAGCCTGACCGACCTGATCAACCGCGTCGAGTTTGAACGACGGCTCGATGCCAGCGTAGAATCGGCTTCCACCGACGGTGTCGCACATGCCCTGCTGTATCTGGATCTCGATCAATTCAAACTGGTTAATGACAGTTGCGGACATCTGGCCGGCGATGAATTGCTCAAACGGATTACCCGCCGCCTGCAGGACGCGGTTCGTGACAGCGACACACTGGCCCGACTGGGTGGAGATGAATTTGGCGTACTGCTCAACAATTGCCCGCTCGATCGCGCTCAGAAAATTGCCCGCGGGCTGCTCGAAAAGGTACAACAATACACTTTTGTCTGGTCCGACAAAAGTTTCAAGGTCGGGGTCAGCATCGGGCTGGTTCAGGTTAAAGGCGATATTTCCTCGACCGAATTGCTGACACTGGCAGACATGGCTTGCTATGTCGCCAAAGATCAGGGGCGCAACCGCATCCACATCGCATCCGACAGTGACTCGAGCATCAGCCTGCGCCAGACCGAAGTGCAATGGATTCAACGCCTGCGCGACAGCATGGAATCCGGCAATTTGCAGCTCTACCGGCAACACATTCAAAACCTGCAACAAGGCGAATCACACAGCGAACTGTTGCTGCGCATGCTGGATCACGATGGAGAGGTCATTACCCCGGACCGTTTCATCCCGGCGGCCGAACGCTACAATCTGATGCCGGATGTCGACCGCTGGGTGATTTCTCATGCATTCGCACAGCGGACGATGCAACAGCAAACCGGCATCGCTGATTTCAACACCCTTTTCATCAACCTGTCAGCCAATTCACTGAGTGACCCGGAGCTGGTCGACTTCATCCGCCATCAACTGCAGCAATACCCCGTCAATCCCCAGCATTTCGGTTTCGAAATTACCGAAACCGCGGCGATCACCGATTTTGATAACGCGGTAACCCTGATCGAAGCACTGCGCAAGCTGGGCTGCCGGGTCGCACTGGATGATTTTGGCAGCGGCATGAGTTCATTCTCTTATCTGAAATCACTGCACGTCGATTTCGTCAAAATCGATGGCAGCTTCGTCAAATCAATGCTGGAAAATGAAATGGATTGCGCCATCGTCGAAGCGGTCAACAAAATCGGCCACATCGCCGGGTTGCAAACCATTGCCGAATTTGTCGAGAACGAAGACATTAAACTGCGTTTGCAGCAACTGGGCATCGACTTCGCACAGGGCTGGGCGATTCACCGGCCGGAGTGTTTTACCCGAACCGCGCAAGACCCGGTTGAAAAAAAGCTGGCCTGAAACGGATTCCCGTCAAGCCTTGGGCAGGGTGACCCCTTTTTGCCCCTGATACTTGCCGCCACGATCACGATAAGAAATCTCGCAACTCTCATCCGATTCGAAAAACAGCATTTGCGCGACCCCTTCATTGGCATAAATCTTGGCCGGTAGTGGCGAAGTGTTGGAAAACTCCAGCGTCACATGTCCCTCCCATTCCGGCTCCAGCGGAGTCACATTGACGATGATGCCGCAACGCGCATAGGTCGATTTGCCGAGACACACCGTCAACACACTGCGCGGAATCCGGAAGTATTCCACGGTGCGTGCCAGCGCGAAAGAATTGGGTGGAATGATACAGACATCGGATTGCACATCGACAAAACTGTCGTCATCGAAATTTTTCGGATCGACAATGGCCGAGTTGATGTTGGTAAAAATCTTGAATTCATTAGCGCAGCGCACATCATAGCCGTAGCTCGACGTGCCATAAGAGATAATCCGACCCTGCTCCGATTCGCGCACCTGGCCCGGTTCGTAGGGCTCGATCATACCCTGTTGTTCCGCCATGCGGCGTATCCATTTGTCTGACTTGATACTCACTGTCTGCTTCCGCTGAAAAAGTTGCTGCGATTATACCCGGCGCCAGCGCCACGGCAACTGATTAACCCGGAGGATCATGATGTCTCGGGCATCTAGACAATGCTGTTCCGAGACCTTGCCGTGGACTGTCTCGCGGCAGTCCACCCGGTTAAGTGACTTGCCACAGGAATGTGGTTTGGATTTCCCCCCAGCACGGTTAAGATAGTGCCTCCGGTTTTCTAAAAACATAAAACGCCATGCCCCACACCGCCACCCTGCTCGACCTGCAGCAACAGCTTGAATCCGTCATCGTCGGCCAGCACCAATTGCTCGAACGACTCATCATCGCCATCCTCGCAGGCGGCCATGTCTTGCTCGAAGGCCCGCCCGGGTTGGCCAAAACCACCGCTGTACATGCACTGGCCACCGGTATCGATGCCGGTTTCCAGCGCATCCAGTTCACCCCCGACCTGATGCCTTCCGATCTCACCGGCAGTGAAATCTATGACCCGAAAAACGGCGGATTCCATTTCGAGCCCGGCCCGATTTTCAATCAGATCGTGCTCGCCGACGAACTCAACCGGGCGCCGCCCAAGGTGCAATCGGCCTTGCTCGAAGCGATGGCCGAGCAACAGGTCACGGTCGGCAATCATACCCACGCACTGGATCCATTCTTCGTCGTGCTGGCCACCCAAAACCCGCTCGAGCAGTTTGGCACCTATGCCCTGCCAGAAGCCCTGCTCGACCGCTTTTTATTCAAGTGCCTGATGCATTACCCGAGCCAGAGCGAAGAAATCGTAATTGCCCGCCGGGCACGCCGTGTCGACAGTGGCCATGTCGAGGCCGCGGTAAAACCGCAACTCGACCCGCAGCAAGTACTGGTCATACGTCAACAAGTCGGTGCCGTTTACATCGAACCTTCGGTCGAAGCCTACGCAGTCGCGCTGGTCTCGGCCACCCGTAACCTTTCGCAATATCAAGCCGGCTGGGGCGATCTGGTGCAGGCAGGCGCTTCACCGCGGGCCTCGATCGCACTGCAGCGTGCGGCGATGGCGCGAGCCTTTTTGCAGCAGCGAGATTACGTCATACCGCAAGACATCATTGAACTGGCGCCCGACATCCTGCGTCATCGCCTGCAACTGGATTTCGCCGCCGAAGCCGAAGGTATCGATGCAGAACGCATTATCCAGACCCTGATCGAACAGGTGGACGCGCCGTGAACACCACGCTTCAGCCCTTGCTCGATGCGGCTGAAATCTCCCGCTTGATTCAGCAAGCCGGACAATCGCGCGATACATCGGTAAAAACCGGTAACCGTCAGGCTCGCTTCGGCGATCAACCGGCGCGTCAACTCGGCAGCGGTCTGGATTTTGCCGAACGCAGAGCCTATCAGCACGGAGATGACCCGCGCCGAATCGACTGGAGGGCCTCCGCCCGCAGTCAGCAAACGCTGGTGCGCCAGTATCACAGTGAAATCGATCATCCGGCTTGTGTGGTGATTGATCGCAGCGCCAGCATGGCTTTCGGCACACGATGTCGACTGAAGGTGACCCAGGCCGTTCGTGCCGGCATTGTTGCAGGCGCTCGCATGGCCCATAGCGGTGCCTCGCTGGCCATGCTTTTGCTGGAACATTCCGGCCACTGGCAACCGCCACAAAGTGGCCTGCCGGCCCTGCAACGGGCAGCTCTGCGCGCTGCACGTGCCTGTCCACCAACCGAACCGGCATACCATCCGGGCTGGTCTCATATCGGTCAAAGCCTGTTGACGAAACTACCGGCCGGAAGCCGCCTTTTCCTGTTCTCGGATTTTTCTACCCTGCAACCGGATGACTATAAAACCCTGCGACAAATGGGTCAGCATTTTGACTGCCAGGCCTTTCATATTATCGATGCAGCCGAGCGTCATCTTCCGGCTGTGTCCCCTTTATTGCTTGACGGAATCGGACGGCAGTTTTTGGTTCATCCGGGCAGCGCGGGTAAAGCCACCTTACAAATGCGATTGCAACAGCATCAGCAACAACTCAAACAGTCTCTGCAAAAATCAGGGCTACAGTACCGCCAACTGAACAGCGAGCAGAGCTTGCAGGGTAAGCTGTAATGAACGAATACCAATCCAGCCGTCTGGTCGATATTCTTCCGCCCCCGGCAGTCAGCACCGGCACGGACTCTGGCACAATATTTTACTGGATAATTGCATTCCTGCTATTAGCCATACTTTTCTTCTTCCTGTCCCGAAGTAAATTCTCGAAAAGAGTGATGCTGCGCTGGCAAATCCAGCAACAGAAAATCGATGCCCATGACGCTGCAAACCGGATGCTGACGATGAACCAAAACGGTGATCAAGCTTTGCAACAGGAATTGCTGCAACTGCGTTTCGGTAGTCATATCCCCGACCGGGATCGTCTGCTGTCAGCCCTCGATCGCTGCCGATGAATACATCGTTTGACCTGCTCCACCCCGAGTGGCTGTATGCCCTGCTGGTACTACCAGCCGTCTGGCTGTGGCGGGGTTCGGGCTTGCGCTTGCCAACAATTTTTACCGTCCCGTTGCTTCGATACCCGCTGTTGCCAAATCTTTTGCCCCGGCAAGCCGAGGACGAACGTGACCACAACCTTCGTCTTAATCCGCTTTGGATAGGGATGATTCTGCTGGCTCTGATTATCTCACTGGCCCAGCCGGTGCAGCGGGGTGATGTGATGCCAGTGACCCGACCACCGCAAGCGGTCGATCTGATTCTGCTCGCCAACACCAGTGTCAGCATGGCCCTGAAAGACAGCGTCATCAAAGGTCAACAAGTGGACCGTATGCAACAACAGAAAGACTGGCTGAAAAAGGTCGTCGAGCGCTTTCAGGGCGATCGAATCGCGCTGGTCATACTTGGTCGCCCGGCTGCTGTCTGGCTCCCGCTGACCCGTGACAAAGCGCTGGTCATGGCAGCCATCGAGCGATTACAGACTACGCTTGGCGGGCGCAACAGTGACATCAGTGCCAGCCTGAAACTGGTACAGCAAACTTTTCCGATAACCGGACAAGACACCGGCAATGAAAAGATAATCCTGCTTTCCACCGATGCCTATCAGCAATTGGGGGCAGAGCCACCACAGAAAACCGTTACTGCCCTGTCGCAACAGGGGTATCGGATTCACACGCTGGCGATTGGATCGACCCACATCGAAGCGGAAGCGCTGGGGAAATCGCATCTGGTCTATCTGCCGGTCGATATCGCATTGCTGCAACAATTGGCGTTACTCGGTAAAGGCCGACTGTTTCGGGCCAGTGATAACGGGGCGCTCACCCGGTTCCTGCAAGCTATCGAACGCGACCGGCAGCCACAAAACCATCGTTCGCCGCAAATCATCAAACCGCTGTATCCATGGCCCCTGTTGTTCGCCATGCTGTTACTGGCCTGGCCTTTTGGCAAACCGCTGCTGACCCAGCTCAAATCGCTACGGAGCCAGCGCGGATGATGGACGGCTGGAATGGCTTGTACTGGCGAGAAAGCGGCTGGCTGTGGTTGATGCTGGCACCGGGTTTACTATGGCTGCTGAATCATTGGCTGCAGCGCCAGCAGTGGCAGAAAATCGCAGACCGCCATTTACTGCCGTGGCTGCAAGCCCGTCCTGCCACCGCCCGGCAACGTCTGCGACCGATCGGCTTGCTGGGCGCTTGGATTCTTTTCTGTATTGCGCTGGCCGGGCCACGCAGCATTTCATATATTCCGCCCGATCAACGCCCCGAGCCTGCGGAGGTAGCATTTGTGATCGATGTCTCCGCCAGCATGAACGCCAATGACTTGCGCCCGACCCGTCGGTCGATGTCCGGAGAAATCATCCGCCAGTGGATCAGCCAAGACACTGCCCCGCACAAATATTCTGCGATGCTGTTTGCCGGTCATGCGTTTGAACTCTTACCGCCCACCATCGATTCTCAGATCGCGCTCGATTTTTTGCAGGCGCTGGATGATATTCGCTTACCCACACTGGGCAATAACCTGCCGGCAGCCTTGCGCAAGATCGAACAACGCTGGTCTTCGGACACCGATGATGCAACCCCGAAACGGTTATTCCTGTTCTCCGATGGCGACATCGAGACTTCAATGATTCAACCGTCTAGCGACGCATTGCGAGCTCTGGCGGCGCGCCCAAATACCCGCCTATACCTGATTGGCATGGCCGACAACAAGCCTGTAGTCGCCACCGATTTTAATGGCCAGGCCATGCGCCATCAGGAACGACCGGTCCTGACCCGGCTGCAAGCCGGCTGGATGAAAACCCTGTCAGCGGGTCAGCAGTCGATCGAATATGCACCATACCGCGACATTCGGAACCAATCCTTGTCGGCTTTGCTCGATATTCCACCGATGCAGATCGACCCGGACAATCGTCAGCGTATCGTCTGGCACGAATGGTTTCCACCTTTTGTGCTGGGCGGCATGCTGCTATTTCTGGCCAGCCTGATGCCCGGTCGAGCCATATCGAAAGCGTCTGTGCTGTTGCCGTTGGTGCTGCTTTCATGGTTGTTGCAGACCACCCCACTGCAGGCTGACGCCAAAGAAGATCTGCAAGCCGCCAGCCAGGCAATGGCACAGCAGCAATATCAGGTTGCGGTTCGCTTGAGCGAGCAACTGGACGGCTACGATGCCCATTTTATCCACGCCAGTGCCTGTTACCGTTTGCAGGATTACCCTTGCGCGATCCAGTTTTTTACCCGCGCAATTCAGCAAACCGAAAACCGGTCGCAGCAGGCGGTCGCGATTTTCAATCTGGGCAACAGTTTTTTCTTTAGTGGAGACTACGATCAGGCGGCCGTTCTCTATCGCGACGCCGGGCTGCATGGCATCGATCCCGCGCAGGTCAAAACCAATCTGGCTTTCGCCGAAGACTTGCAGGCAGCCTTGCAACGGCATCTGCAAGACATACGGGAAACCCTGCGC
Organism: Gammaproteobacteria bacterium; assembly: GCA_024763505.1. Lineage (GTDB taxonomy): Bacteria > Pseudomonadota > Gammaproteobacteria > JACNJF01. The sequence continues at coordinate 10,727 of JANTFI010000012.1, read as the reverse complement.
CGCGCCCGCTGGCGAGCCGCCGCCAGTGGTGATATTCCGCCACAACTCGAAGACTTGCTGGCGGTCAATCGTGACCTGTTGTTACCACGCGGCGATGCCCGGCAGCAGGCGCGTTTTTACCGCCACATTGAACAAACCTACCAGCAACAATTGAACAAATTGCTCGAGATCGCAGACAGCGCGGACGAGGATACGGCGCGTGACTGGGTCAAAACCACCAGCCGACAAGCCTCGACCCGGGCGCAATTGATGAACCGGTTATTCGAAATGGAAAGTGGCATTTATGCGCCGTTACAGCAAGCCCGACCAATCGAAGGTATGCGCACATGGTGAAACAGATCGCCCTGCTGCTGTTGTTTTTCAGTACTGCCTTGCCAGCAGCACAATTCGAGGTCCAACTCGATCGCAACCGGGTCGAGCAGGGCAAATTTCTGATTGCCGAACTGATCTATCGAGGCCCCTCGGACCCGGGACTACCAGATTTGACCTTGTGGCAGGATGACTTCTTTGTCGATGCCTATGATCCGGAGCTTGCCGACACTGCGGATGGTGGCATCGAATGGACCCAGCAGGCCAGACTTTACCCGCGCAGGCAGGGCCGGTTTTCACTCGATGCGATCGCCACGGGCGGCGCCATTGCGCGTCCGCAATCGATCGAAGTACTAGCACCGCTGCGCGGTGGCATTGACATCACACCCGATGTGCAACCGTTGCAACCGGCCTACTGGGCGGACCAGACCATCATCGTCAGCCTCGATATGCCACTACATGACCCGCGCAACGAAGTTATCGCCAACGATTTCGAAACACCGCATTTTCGCGTGACCCGGTTGCCAGACCAACGTTTGAAAACAGCGCAGGGTATATCCATGCGCTTGCGCTGGATGCTGTTGTCGCCGCGTAAAGGACATTATCAAATCGAATTGCCCGCCATCGTGCAGCGCGGTCGCGGACGCTTTCGCTTTTATTTGCCTCCGATTAAGGTACAAATCCAGCCATTGCCAGCCTATCTGTCACCTGCGATTCCCGTCGGCAAGCCCGCGATCAGCCATCGCATCGAACAGCAACAGCATCTAAAAATCCTGCATCTTGAGGTTCGTCAGCCGGGACGTTTGCCCGAAACATTGAGTGGGTTCAGCGAGTTACAGCAGGCACTTGGCATCGACGACACAGCGGTGCGCATCGACAATTCCTTCAGCGATGGCGTAGCCATTCGGCAATATGAAATGACCTTGCCACGCTGGCTGATGCCGCGGCGCCCGAGCTGGAAGTTGGCGTATTTCGATACCGAACGGGGGCAGGCGGACCGACTCGATCACAAAATGCCGCTGCTGTGGCAATGGCCACACGTCATGACGCAGGGATTGGTGGTCGGTGGATTACTGCTGTTGATGCTGCTAGCCTGGCGGGTCTATCCGTATCTGCACGACTGGCGACAGCGCAGAAAGCTGCGTCAACAGATAATGCAGGCGCAAACGGCGTGCGAGATTCGACAACTGTTGTTGGCTTACAGCGGCATGAAAACCCTGCAACAATGGACGAGTGCCAAATCTCCCGAACGCTTGCGGCAATTGTCAGAATGGCTCGATCGTGCCTGTTTCGCGGCCACAGCAAAAGTTGATTTGAAGAAAATCAAAACCCTCGCCCGATCATTGGTCTAGCGGAGATGAGCCAGATAAGCCAGCCTCGCTGAAAACTTATGCCAGCCCGGCCTGCTGCTGACGCTCGTTATCCAACGCCTGATTCATGACCCCATTGAGTAAATGCGCCACAGTCGAAAAGATGACCTGACATTCGTGATCATCTTGAGCTTCTCGTTGGCATATATTGATGCTCTGGATCATTTGTGAAAAAAAATCGAGTTCCAGCGGGGTCAGCACTTCTCCTTCATCAAGCTTTTTGCGAATGTCGAACACCCTCGGTAATAAGTGCTCACAAAGATTATTCAATGATACCGTGACCAGCGATTGTTCATCTGCGTGTTGCATATCTGTCTCCTTTTCCTTAACTGGCAAGCGAGTTCAACTCCAACAGGCATGGCAGATTACTCTTCCCGTGCCGATAGACTCAGATCGTGGTCCCAGCGTGGTTGCTCGCCATATTGTTGTTGTAAGAATTCAGCCAATAACTTGACCCGTCGCGGAATCAGGCGGCCCGGCGGAAACAGGGCGTAAATACCGATTCCCGGCGGTTGATATGCCTGCAGAATCGGTTGCAATTCACCTCGGCGAATAAATTCATGGGCCAGGAAGGTCGGTGAGTTAACGATACCGACATCCTCAATCGCAGCTCGAATCAAGAAGTCCCCGTTATTGGCGGTCATTCTTGTTTTGGGAACTGCAGTAATTGTCTGCTTTTTGTCAACGAAACGCCACTGCTGACGCGGATTCAAGTTGCTGTAGATCAATCCATGGTGATTTATTAGCTCGGATGGATGCCCGGGCGTACCGAATTGGCGCAAATATCCTTGACCGGCGACCGTGACAAAGCGGATGACGCCGAGCTTTCTCGCGATCAGGGTCGAGTCTACAAGGCTGCCAATGCGGATGGTCATGTCAAACCCTTCGGCCACCAGATCGATGGCACGATCATTCAAATCCAGCACCAACTCGATATCCGGATTCAGTTTGATAAATTCAGACAAGGCCGGCGCCAGATGGCGATAACCGAAAGACAGTGGCGCGGCAATGCGGATTCGCCCCGACAGGTTCAATTGTTCATCCGACACCTTCTGTTCGGCATCGAGCAACGCGACCAGCAATTCTGAAGCCTGATGGTATAGCTGCTCACCTGCGCCGGTGAGAGACAGCTTGCGCGTGGTGCGATTGAGTAACTTGACGCCGAGACGGCTTTCCAACTCACTCACCCGCCGGCTCAACACCGATTTGGCCAGCCCCATGCGATCACCGGCGGCGCTGAAACTCTGCTGATCGACGACCTCGACAAAGGCTTCCAATTGTTCATAACGCCCCATGTGGCCCTCAATATTGTTCGTTATTACGCAACAGTGATTTCAAGATTATCATATTTAATGCGAATTTATAAACAATATACTGACCTCTCACCAAACAACAGGGGGAACTCCATGAACTCACCACAATTGCAAAATATCTCTACATTAGCCGGACGCATCCTGCTTTCGCTGATGTTTATTCTGGCCGGATTCAACAAGATCGGCGGTTACGAAGGCACCCAGGGCTACATGCAAGCCATGGGCGTACCCGGAGCCTTGCTGCCACTGGTCATCCTGCTCGAGATCGGTGCCGGAATTGCGCTGCTGATCGGCTGGAAGGCACGCATAATGGCTTTGCTGCTGGCCGGTTTCACACTACTGGCAGCGCTCATCTTCCATACTAATTTTACCGACCAGATGCAGATGATCCTGTTTCTGAAAAACCTTTCGGTCAGTGGCGGACTGCTGTTCGTATTCGCTTTCGGGCCCGGCGCCTGGTCGCTGGACAAGGAATAGCCATGCAGCGTTTTATCCAAAAAATGATCACTGGCATGCCCGCCACGGATGGCGCAGGTGTCGAACTGGTGCGCGTCATCGGTCAACCGGCACTCGACATGCTCGATCCATTTCTGCTGCTCGACGCTTTTCGCTCGGACAACCCGGACGACTATATCGCCGGCTTTCCGCCGCATCCGCATCGCGGCTTTGAAACCGTCACGTACCTGCTCAATGGCAAGATGCGTCACAAGGATAATGCCGGGCATGAAGGCGTGATCGAAGCCGGTGGCATCCAGTGGATGACGGCCGGACGCGGGATTATCCATTCGGAAATGCCGGAGCAGGAAAACGGCTTGCTGGCAGGTTTTCAGCTATGGGTAAATCTGCCGGCCGAACACAAGATGGATGCGCCGGTTTATCAGGAATTCGATGCTGCAAAGATTCCGCAGGAACGACGCGAGGGTGCCGAGGTTCGCGTCATCACCGGTGAAACGTCACAAGGCACGCGCGGCCCGGTGGTACAAGCCCTGACCGAGCCGTTGTATCTGGACATCACGCTCGAGGCAGGAGCGGAATTTAGCGAACGTATTGATGACGAACACAATGCTTTTATCTATGGCATCGAGGGGGAAACACTGGTAACCGATGAAACCGGTAAGCCCGTCACGGTTCGCAAAGACCGCCTCGCGATCCTCGGTCGGGGTGATACCATCGCATTGCAAGGCGGCGATCAGGGCAGCCGTCTGCTATTGATTGCGGGCAAGCCACTGAACCAACCAGTGGCGCGTGGCGGCCCGTTTGTAATGAATACACAGGATGAAATCGAGCAAGCATTTGCCGATTACCGGGCGGGAAGTTTTTAGCAAAAAACCAGCGCTGACGCGACCTTTATGGGTCGCGCCAGCGTCCGGTTACAGCGTCAATGCAAACGAATTAAGCAAGATACCCGGACACTCGGTGCCGCCGAGTTCGCGGCCACCATAGCTGCCGACATCGGGATTGAGCTGGCTTTGCGCCGTGACTGCTTCGAGATGTTCGCCGAAGAAGTGATAAAAGCTGTCGTCCCAGCGCATGTTTTCGATCGGCCCGACGATTTCGCCCTGTTCCACCCAAAAACAGGCATAGCGGGTCATGCCGGTGATGCGTCCACCGTGGGTATCGCTCCAGTTCAGGTAATGCAGATTTGACAGATACACACCGGTGCCAAGAGCGGCCAGTACATCCTGTTCTTCCAGATCGCCGGTTGCCATCACCGGCGAGCGCAGATATTCGCCTTCGGCGGCATTGTTCGATTCGACGCCGTATTCACTGGCCGTGCGAGAGCTGACCAGACAGGTTTTTAATTCTCCCTGTGCAATCAAGTCGATGCGCTCGGGCGACACTTCGGCCTTGTCGTTGAATCGCGGCACACGTCCGGCGCTGAAATCTTCGCTTAGCGAAAACATCGGCGACAGGGTTACAGCTTCGTTTCTCATCTTCAGGAAGGCCGATTCGCCGGTTTGCATGGCCGACTCACTCAAGCCATTCCACGAAAACATGCCGAGCAGATCCGATACGCCGGCAGGTGCAATATACGTGCGGTAATTGCCCGGCTTGAGCTGGATCGACGGTTTGTCGAGCAGTGCCAGTTTTTGCTGGGATGCCGCAATCGATTGTTCATAATCGGCCTGATTCCACTCCGATCCGGCATAGGTCGCCTTGACCATTTTCTCGTCCGGATTGACTAGCGAGTAATCCAGCGAAAAGCTGTCGCTGGCAAACCAGTGACGCGAACCGGCCGAGTTGGCGTTGGCGCGATAAATTCTGCCTGATGCCCAGATGCCGGAAATATCAACACCCTCCAGCGCAGGCAGCAGTTTACCAACCACGTTGGCTGCAGCCGGAAGATCGCCGCTTTGATCGCTGTGGCTGGTTTCCCCGGCCGCGGGGGCAACGATGTAGGGATCGACCGGCAGCAACGCAGCCTCGGCGCGCAGACGTTCCAGCTCTTGCTGCACCATGGCTGTGTCTTGCTCACGTTCACCGGTCAGGGTTGCGCTGGATGTAGCGCGACGCGAATCAGCCACCAGTTCCAGCGACAGGCTGATGTCATCCACCGCACCGGTCTGGCGTACCTTGTCGCCATTGACGCGGGTAAACTGGCTGGTCTCGCCCCCCAGCGAAATCGACAGTGACTCGGACTCTTTCAGTGCATCGAACAGTGCCGCACAAACGGCATCGAAATGTTGTTCCATCTTATTGCTCACCGCCAAATACCTCCACGTTTTCGAACAGGCAGGTCGGCGACGCATGGCCGACGCGAATCACCTGGTTCGGTTCGCCCTTGCCGCAATTCGGCGTGCCGTACACCTCGAAGGTATCGGCATTGCCGACCCCTTTCAGGCTTTTCCAGAAATGGCTGGAGATACCGCGGTAATTGGGATTTCGCACCGTTTTGGTCAGCTTGCCGTTTTCAATCAATCTGGCGTATTCGCAACCAAACTGGAATTTATTGCGATAATCGTCGATCGACCACGAACGGTTGGCTTCCATGTACACGCCTTTTTCGACCGAGCCGATGAGTTCATCCAGCGTCGACTCACCCGGCTCCAGATTGAGATTGGCCATACGATCGATCGGCGCGCGGTTCCAGCTGCTGGCGCGAAAATCGGCCACGCCAGGCACGCCGCTGCGCTGCTGGCTTTCAATACCGCCGAGACCACGCTGCAAAATACCATCCTTGATGATGAAGGCGCGCTCGGCTTTGGCACCGCCATCGTCGAAATCATAACTCGCCATTTCATGCGGCACGGTCGGGTCGAAGGTGATATTCATCAGATCCGAGCCATAGCGCAGCTTGCCAAAATCATCCAGCCGCACGAAGCTCCAGCCGGCGTAATTGCGCTCGTCGCCGAGGATGCGATCGATTTCCAGCGGGTGGCCGACGCTTTCATGAATCTGCAGCATCATCTGATCGGGCGCAAGCATCAGGTCGCGCGTGTCGGTCGGGCATTCTTCGGCGCTGAGTAATTCCACCGCCTGCTCGCCGACTCGGATACTGTCATCGATCATGCGTTGTTCATCCATCGATTCCAGCCCGATCTGCCAACTGCGCGCACGCATGCCGCTGTCGGAACGTGTTTGCACCACCGGGCCATCCTGTGCCACCGCCATCGAGCCGGTGGTGACGATGAGAAAATGCTGATCGATATGACTACCATTGCTGGACACAAAGTAGTGGTCGGACTGGACGATCCGCGCCAGCGCATTGGCCGACACGATCTTGTCAGAAACCTTGAGCAATTCGCAGGATTTGAGCAGCCAGTCATTGATATCGCCGGCGTTCATCGCACTTTCGTTTTGCTCGAACGGTGATTGATAACTACCGGTTGCCGCTGGGCGTGCAGAATCGGTGAATGAATGAATCGCATAAGGCGCAGCGGCCTTGGCCATCGCCAGCGCTTTTTCGGCTGCGTCCTGCACCGAAGCGGCATCGACCCGGCTGCTCGCCTGATAAGCGAATTGCCCGTCGGCCAGCACTTCGACCATGATGCCGCGGTCGCGGCAGCGGTCATTGGCTTGCGGATGGCCATCGCGCACCCAGCGCGTGGTCGTGGTTTCATCGACATAGCGCAATCCAACCCAGTCGGCCGGTACATCGATCTGCCCGAGTAATCGTGTTAAATCCAAGGTAATCCCCCAAAAGTTAGCAAGACCGAAATGTTACAGAAAGCAAAATCGCGGGGGTAAGTATTTTAGCGTATAAGTATTAGAAGCAATCCAATTCAAGCGCAGCCGGAACCACCCGGTTGCGCCCACTACGCTTGGCGCGATACAGGCGGCTGTCGGCCAGTTCGAGCAAGGTGTCGACGGTCTTTTCTTCGGCGCTGTGAGCAGCACCAATACTCACCGTCACCGCCAGTTCGGCTGATATCTGCTTCCAGCTGAATTGCCGTACTTTTTTGCAAACCGAATCTGCCAGATAAACCGCCTGGGCTAGCTTGTAACCCGGCAATGAAATCACGAATTCTTCACCGCCAAAACGTGCAGCAAGACATTGCTCGGGACAACAATTTTGCAGAATTTCTCCGAGCCGCTGCAAAACCTGATCGCCGACCGTGTGCGAAAACCGGTCATTAATGAGCTTGAAGTAATCGATATCCAGAATCAGCAGTGCCAGTTCGCCCTGCTGCCAGTGATGCGACATTTGCTGCTGCAAGAATCGCCGGTTGGCAAGTCCGGTGAGATGATCGAAGTGGCTCAGGGTTTCCAGCTCCTGATTGCGCAGGCGCAGCAACTCGGATTCAGCCTTGGCAGCCTTGAGTTCGAGCGGGATGGTAATGGCCTGAATCTGTTGTGCCACCTTGATGCCCTTGATCTGTTCATTCAACTCGGTGTAGCGCGCGAGGTATTGGTAAGCTTCTTCGAAACGCGCCGATTTTTGAGCCACTTCGGCCGCCAGCCGATAGGCCTGACATAATTGTTCATTCGACTGCGTTTGCTGTGCCAGCTCCATCAGCTCGAACAGGGTATCCAGCGCTTGCTGATGTTTTCCTTGCAATAAATCCAGCTGCGCAGACTGTTGCATGATTTCGGCCTGCATGTGACGATCATTACTGGTCTGACAGCATTGCATGGCTTCGTCCAGCATAGTTCGTGCCAGCGCACAGGAGCTCAGAAACACCGAACATTTTACCCGCTGCAACAACGATTCGGCCAGTTCGCGAATATCGCCCGATTTACGCGCCCTGCTGATGGCGAGATCATGAAATTCTTCGGATTTTTGCTGATCGCCCTGGCGAAAGGCCGCTTCTCCCATACCGTTCAATACACTGGCCTGTCCACGCAATTCATTGATATTCTCGAGTAATTGCAGTGCTTCCTGATCGTGGTTCAGCGATTCCGGATACATTTCCATCCACAGGTAAATATGCGCGATATTGTGCAGGCTGTAAGCCAACCCACGTGGTTCCGACAACTTGCGTTTCAATTCGACCGATTTCAGATAATATCGGAGCGCGCCGGGATAATCGCCCATACGTTCATGGGCCACGCCGAGATTATTCAGGAAACGCGCCTGCTCGAAGACAAAACCCGGCTGGCTCGCCTGCTGCAAATATTTTTCGAGTAATTTCAACGCTTCGTGATGCTTGGCCTGCAACAACATGATGCCCGCCAGAGCGTTGACGCTGAGCAGGAAATTTTGCTGCAGGGCGTGCTCGGCCGAAAGCTCGATGGCATTGCGCGCAAAGGCTTCCGCCGAGCCGAGCTTACTCATCGAGGCGGCACAAATAGCCTGATGCCGTAATGCCTGCGCCTGAAATTCTATCTGCCCTAGAGTTTGCGCAGAGCAGAACAATTGTTCGGCCAATTGGCTGGCGGTGGCGGGTTCTGCAGATTCCAGCAATTCAATCTGCTGCAACAGTGATTGGAGTTCCTTCATTTTTTCCTGCGAGTTTTTCCTGCGAACCGGGTTATAGATTCCTTTTAGTTCACCGCTGTTAAAATCACAAACTTGCTGTTGGATGCGATCAGTGTCACCGAGCGGAAATCTTTTTTCAATTTTTTGTGATAACCGAGATGACGGTTGCCAATGACCCAAAGTTCACCGCCCGGCCGCAGCACACGAGCCGATTCCCGGAACATCGAGCGCGCGATAAAATCACCAATAGCCTGTTGCTGGTGAAATGGTGGATTGCACAGAATGAGGTCGGCCGAGTTCTCGTCAAAACCCTTCAGGCCATCGCCTACCTGAAATTGCAGCCGCTCATTCGCATCTTGTAACTGCTGACAGTTGATCCGCGCCGATTCGACCGCCATGAATGACTCATCGACAAAGCTCACGCGGGCCTGTGGGTTCTGTGCTGCCGCCATCAACCCCAGCACGCCGTTTCCACAGCCCAGATCAATGATATCGCCCGCGCCTTCGGTTTGTGGCAAATGCTGCAGCATGAAGCGCGCGCCGATATCGAGTTTTTCGCGCGCAAACACATTGGCGTGGTTGCAGATTTCAAATTCAGTCTGTTCCAGCAGCCAGCATTTCGGGTAGGGATTGGCCACTTCAGACAACGATGCATCGAGCTGCAACTGGATCAGTTTGGCTTTTTTCTTCGCCGGCAGGGTTTGCGTCGGGCCGATGATGCGTTCGAGCATTTTCCACAGTGAAGAGGGCATCGCACGTGACATGCCGGCCAACCAGATTTGCGTATCGGGCTTGAGCAGGGGTTTGAGCATCAACAACTGATATTCCAGCAACGCCAGCGTTTTGGGGATTTTGATCAGCACCTGGTCAAATTCGGGTTGCGGTAATTGCAGGCTGGGCACAAAGCGCACGGCCGTTTCATCCACATCATTAATGCGTAGGTTTTCGCGGCAAGCCTGCTGCGCCAGCCAGGAATCTGACCAGTTTTGCGGCGTGAATGCGTGCATTGCTATCGACAAGGCGCCGAAACCATCATTCACGATAAGAGGGTTTGCAGGCCGGCAATTCTGCTCGTTCAACTGCTGCAACAAATATTCGTCGGCAGCATCCCAGGCGCGCAGGGGCAAACGCGACAAAACAGGTTGTCGTTGCAGCTCAAAATCGCCGTACGGTGACTGGAAGATTCGATCGGTCATCGGGTCTGCTTCTTGCGGATTTCCGGCCTGGTTGTTTTCTGCAAAATATCATTCTCTTTACTAAAGTCGAGTATGAAGCGGCCGATAAGGGCATCAGCACTGTCAGTGCTTGCACATCATCAACCCGGAAAGATGTTTCCCCGACCTCATCAGGAACAGGCGAATACTATGCACCCGTCCAACCATCAGGAAATCGTTCTGGAAGAAGACGACTTCATTGTTTCCAAAACCGATCCGAAAGGAAAAATCACCTATTGTAACCGCATCTTCATGAAAATCGCCGGCTACCGGGAAGAAGAATTACTCGGCCAGCCGCACAATATCATCCGCCATCCCGATATGCCACGCGCGGTTTTTCGACTGCTCTGGAAAACCCTGCAACAGGGCGACGAATTCATTGGACTGGTCAAAAACCGAACCCGCAGCGATGGCTTTTACTGGACCTTTGCCAATGTCACGCCCAGTCTCGATAGTGGCGGTAACTTGCTCGGCTACTACTCCGTCAGGCGCAAGCCTTCACGCTCGTTAACCGATACATTGCAACCGGTTTATCGGCAAATGCTGGAAACCGAAGCGCGTCAATCAGGTGCAAGGCAAGCGATGGATGCGTCATCGCAAGTGTTGATGGATTTCATACAACAAACAGGAAAAGAATATGATGAATTTCTTTTTTCATTTG